>JBAUEL010000207.1:0-17645 GCA_049678585.1 Dehalococcoidia bacterium | reverse complement strand
GTTCATGGCCTTACAAACCGCGCCGGGAGGCCCCGAGCCTCCCGGTCGCCTTTCCTCGCGCCTGCCGCCTGCGCGCGCTGGCGACAGCTATTCCCCCATCCGAAAGCGCACGGGCCGACCTTCAGGTCGGCCCGTCTGTGCCCTGATACGAGAGACAGGGATACGAATCCTCTGTCTCGGGACAAACCCAAGACCTGTGGCAGGGAAGCGATTTGGGCGACAGGCCTGCCGGAGCCACAGCCCCGGCAGCCTCAACCTGGGCGGGGCGTTTCTTAGCGCTATGTTCTTCCTGCCGACGGGAGCTGGGGACCCCGCTGCGCACTGCTGGTGGCGGGGAACTTCACCCGGCCATGCCCCCGGGTGCAGCCAGCGAAATTGACGCCATGCAAAGTGGCGGGCATGGCATCGTTCGCCAGTACAAAGCTGCAGCGGGTGCCCCGCGCTCCCGTCGCCACAGCGCCGGCGGTGGCCACCCACACGACGCTGCTATCGTCGGTTTGTCGGTAGGGTAGGTGCCCTCCCCCGAGCCAACATCTTCCCTAGACCCCGACAAACCAAGCCGACTGCTAAGCAGTCGGCTTCACGACATACCATCGGGTCGGCTACGACCCGCCACCACCCCGTAGCCCGACCGCTATGGAGGGCCGGCGGCATCCTTGCCCGCCGGTTTCTCCTCCCGCAGGGGGTAAGTCTCCCAGACGATGGGCTAGCTGTCCATACGGATAAGTACGTAGCGGCGGGTCGGGACCCAAATCCAATTGAGAGCGTCGGAGCGCGATACGTGTAACACGCCTGGGCGCGGCAGGTGATGGCCAGCGGGCTGGCATACCTGTATCAAGATCGGCATGAGGAGCCTGTTGCAGGACAATGAAGCGCGCCGGCTGGCCGAGGAGCGTAAGCCCCGCTCACCGGCAACTCGGCGGCACTTCCTGGCCGGTGTCTAACCTCGCTGAACTTGCGCCTAGAGGATAGCGCATTCCCGCTCGTCCGCACGCGTGCTCATAGGCCTCGCCGGTTCACCCCTTTGTAGCGCCGAGAGGCGAAGACGAACGCAGCTAGCCAAGTAGACCTTCTTTGAGAGCGCGAACGCCTGCCTCGGTACGAGAGTCGGCGCCCATTTTGTGGAGAATGTTCTCAAGATGCTTGTTCACCGTACGAGGTCTGATCCCCAGTCCAACAGCGATCTCCTTGTCCGCGTTTCCCGTGGCGACGAGATGGAGCACGGTTAGCTCGCGAAAGGTCAGCCCGTAGGTGTTCCCACCGTCCATCCTTGCTTCGACTCTCGTCTCAAGATCTTCTCTGCCCCTTTGGAGTGCCTCCTCCGTTCGCTTTCGGTTGGTGATGTCGCGCACGGTGCCGACGATCGCTGCTGGCTGTCCGTTGTCGTCACGAAGCAGAACCCAACTGTTGCTCAGCCAGCGATACTTACCATCCTTGCGCTGCCAGCGATACTCAATGGCTGAACCCGCCCTCGCTTCACCGAGGCAAGCTGGTAGCTCCTCGGCGCGTGTTCTGAATTCCGGCTGGTCCTGCGGATGGATCCTGGCGGTAACCTCGTCGAATCCCATACTGACAAACTCTTGGGGAGTGAACCCGGTCAACGGCTGCACTGCGGGGCTGACGTACTCGAACTTGTGGGCTTCGACGTTCAGCTTGTAGACCATGTCGCGAGAGGCCTCTAGAACCTCGCGCGAGCGTTGGTCGCTCTCCCGCAGCGCCTCCTCCGCCTGCTTGCGCTCGGTGATGTCCGTATGGTATGTGACCCAGACTCTCCCATGTCCAGGATGATCGAACGTGGACACGTTCGCGTAGCACCAGAAGAGCGTACCATCCTTCTTGATATTCAGAATCTCCCCACGCCACGCACCGGTTCTATCCAGGGCTGCTGTGATTTCCTTTGCCGTCTCTTCAGGGCTCTTGTCAGTGGGGGCGTTGACCACAGAGACGTGCTTCCCGACCATTTCACCGGGACCATAGCCAAACAACCGCTCGAATGCCGGGTTGGTGTAGACAATGACGCCGTCGCTGGCGCGAATGAGATACACCGCCTCGGCCATATTCTGCATGATTTCGCTTTGAAGCCGCAGCGCCTCCTCCGCCCGCTTGCGCTCCGTGACGTCGCGGGTGATGCCGCGGAGGCCGACAACGTTCCCGCGCTCGTCGAAGAGCGGTATCGCGCTGACCTCTACGTCCCGGACCGAGCCGTCACGATGCACCATCCGCGTCAGAAAACCGCGCAGTCCCTCCTTCTTGCTGAGGGACGCCTGGAAGAGCCGAATGCTGCGCTCACGCTCATCCGGATAGAGAAAATCGAGCACCCCTCTGCCCACGACCTCCTCAGGGAGATAGCCCAAGATCTCCTCTACCATGGGATTGCTGTAGGCATATGTGCCCTCACGATTCACCTCAGCGATCCACTCACTGACGCTCGTCGCGATGTCCCGGAACCGCTGCTCGCTCTCGCGCAGCGCCTCCTCCGCCCGCTTGCGCTCGGTGATGTCACGACCCGTACCCTGGAGCCCAGCGTACTGGCCCTCCTCATCGAAGAGCGCATGGCCGTTCCATTCCACTATCCTCGTCCCCATCGGCGTGATCTGGCGGGTCACGAAGCCCCTTGCTAGCTGCTTGCTCTCTATCACCTCTTGGATCACCTGGGCAACTGATGATGCCATGTCCTCGGGATGCACATAGCCTGCAAATTGGACACCCAGCAGCTCTTCTCTTCGTCCTCCATAGAATTGGCAGGCGGCGTCATTGAGGAAGGTGAATCTGCCATCCTTGTCGATCTTCACGATGATGTCGCCCGTCAGGTTGGTGATATCGATGTGTTCCTGCGTCTCCGCCGCCAGTGCCTCCTCCGCCCGCCTGCACTCGGTTATGTCCCGCGAAATCACCAACACCTCATCTTGGCCGCTCACCACCAGCCGAGCTTCGTAGTCGCGCAGATCGCCGTCCGGCAATGGAACTGGAAGCCGATACTCAAAGGTTTGCGTATCGCCGGTCCGCAGCACCCGCTCCATGTGGTGAATGGTTTGCAGAGCGATTTCTGTCGGCAGCACCTCGCGCACGTTCTTCCCCAGGAATCCAGCCGGAGGCAGCGCCGGCTCCTGGCCTTTCGCCGGTGCGAAGCCGAGAAAGACGCCATCCTTGCTGAGGCGAAAAACCAGATCCGGTATCGCCTCCAGCAAGGCTCGAATCTCCTGCTCGTGCTGTTCCGCCGTTTTGTCCACCCGTTTGCGGTCGGTCAAGGCGTCCGCCTTTGGATCATGATGGTCGTTCTCAGCGCAAGTCCCCAGGTCGCTTGCGATCTCCTTGTTCCTCTTGCCCTGGAGCAAGAGCTCTGCAACTTTCCCTATCGTTCAGGTTGTCCGATCGCCAGCCTATTCGCAGGGCTGCCTCGCTTGATCCTCCGCCGCGTCCCTCAAAGCGCCAGGAGCCGCCACCAGCGCAGATATCACATATAGGCCATTATGAGCTTATCCTGCCCGTCAAGGCCGTGGGGTTCGTCCTACAGGCGGATGCTCCCGTGCCTCCTGGGAGGTCGGCGTCGGTCCTGTTATTGGGCGTCTCCGGGAAGTGGATGGCCTATACAGCCCTGTCCGACCAGGAGCGACAGAGAGAATAGGCCGGCTACGACCCGCCACCACCCGTAGCCCGACCGCTATAAAAGACCGGCGGCATCCTTGGCCCGCCGGTCTCTCCTTGCGCACTATTTCATTGTTGCCAAGGGATGCCTTAGGAGACGTTCCCAGCGTGGGGCTCCCTAAGACAAGCTGTCAAGGGCTTTCTCTCTCCTCCGCCTCGTATGGCTGAAAGAATGAGACAAGTGTCAAGTAGGCTTTTGCAGGTAGGAAGCGAGCGGATCCGCTCCGCTTGCAGGGTGCCCGACCCCCGGCCTTCTCGCCCCGCTCTATCCGTCCCGACGCACGACCACCATGATAGCGGGCCTGCCGTTGTACCGGACGATCCCTTCGCCGGCCACCTCTACCTCCCTTATATGCCCGTCTTTGCATCGAACCTTGATCCGATGAATAGAGGAAGCCTCTTTGTTGGATATGCGATCTTCATAGGTTTGCTTTGTTAGGCCCTCATCTTCAGGAGCTGCGAACTCGAGGAAGGGCATACCCACAATCTCCTCCAGTGTATACCCGCAGATCTCTGCTACAGCCCTGTTGGCGAACATGCAGACCCCGTCCTGCACGATAGCCACGCCGTCCGTCGCCTGCTCCAACACGCGAAGCAGAGCCAAGGTCTCCCTGCACTCCGCCAGCAGCGTGATGGCGCTCCTGGTGCTCTCTGCTCCCGTCTTCATCACGATTCTCTTGATGCATTCCTGCACACGTGCTCTAGAGAGGAACATCTCCCCACAGATATCTTTGTTGCTCTTCCCCTCTAAGAGGAACTCAGCTACTCGCTTCTCGGTGGGACTAAGCCGGTTCCATCTCCACCCGATCTCCATCACAGGGCCTTTCCATCTTGGCTTGTCCCGGCAGCCATAGGTCACTCAAACTCTAACCTAAGAGAGGAATGAGACGAGCGTCAATTAGGCTCTTGCAGGTGGGAATCGAGCATGTTCTTGGTGCTCTGCAGAGTGGCCGACGCCGAGTCCTCTTGCCCCCTCATTCCTTCTTGATGACAAACGCCATGATAGCCGGCTTGCCGTCGTAGCTCACGATCCCTATGCTGGCTACTTCTACTTCCTTCTTGCCCTCTCCCTTATACAGAATCAGGCTTCGATGGCTGCGAGGAAGCTCCTCGCCTCTCAACCGCAGCTCATACAGTTCGGCGTGCTTGTTCCTATCTTCAGGAGCTATGAACTGCAGGCCGGGCTTGCCCACCATTTCCTCGGGAGTATGCCCGCATATCTCTGCTAGAGCCGTGTTAACGAACTTGAAGACCCCATCCTGCAGGATTCCCACGCCGTCCGTCGCCTGTTCCAACACGCGAAGCAGAGCCAAGGTCTCTCTGCACTCCGCCAGCAGCGTGATGGCGCTCCTGGTGCTCTCTGCTCCCGTCTTCATCACGATCCTCTTGATGCACTCCTGTACACGTGCTCTAGAGAGGAACATCTCGCCACAGATATCTTTGTTGCTCTTCCCCTCTAAGAGGAACTCAGCTACTCGCTTCTCGGTGGGACTGAGCCGGCTCCATCTCCACCCAATCTCCATCGGAGGACCTTTCCACCTTGGCTTGTACTGGCACTCCCAGAACAGCCTGAAACCCTAATCTGCCGAAGCGCCTATCAACACAACGAGACCGACTGGCCAGCGCCAGTCGGTCTGACTCTCCGCATTCCGGTGCCCAGATCCGCGCCCATCACTGCTCCCCCGCTACCCAGGCACAGCTCTGCCTTTATGGAAATAAGCGAACCGAACTAAGCTTCTATTCTTTACTCGATGACGAGTGCTCTTGTCAAGACTTCTGTGCTCTCAAGCACTCATCTTGACGAAATCTTTATGTCTACACCACGTGATCATTCCCCCCCACCCTCGGCTCGCCTGCCGCCTCCGCAGTGGCCCCACCAGCCCGCGCGGATCAATCAAACAGAACCCGCTCATCCCAATTCACGGCAACCCAAAACCCAGACCTTTCTGAAAACAAGCAACCAATGAGACGCCTGGGCGTCCCCGTCCCGCCTCCATCGTTCTGTGGAGCTCTCGTCCCAGCGCTCGCGTCTGTCTCTACAGGGGGATGTTGCCGTGTTTCTTGGGGGGGTTGCTGTCCCTCTTGTTGCGGAGCATCTCCAGCGCGCGGATGACCCTGAAGCGCGTCTCCCGCGGGTCGATCACGTCGTCGATGTACCCCCCCTCCGCCGCTACGTACGGGTTGGCGAAGCGCTCCTTGTAGTCCTCGATGACCTGCTCCCGCATCTCCTCCGGCTTCTCCGCCTGGGCCAGGCGCTGCCGGTAGATGATGTTCACGGCCGCATCGGGCCCCATCACCGCAATCTCCCCCGAGGGCCAGGCCAGGTTCACGTCGGCCCGCAGGTGCTTCGAGCCCATGGCGTCATAGGCTCCCCCGTAGGCCTTCCGCGTGATGATGGTCACCTTGGGTACGGTGGCCTCGGAGTAGGCGTACACCAGCTTTGACCCGTGGATGATGATCCCTCCGTACTCCTGTGACACCCCCGGCAGGAACCCCGGCACGTCCACATAAGTGATGATGGGGATGTTGAAGCAATCGCAGAAGCGGACGAAACGGGCGGCCTTGCGGGAGGAGTCGATATCCAGCACCCCCGCCAGGTACAGAGGCTGGTTCCCCACGATGCCCACGGTCCGCCCGGCCATCCGCGCAAAGCCCACCACGATGTTCTGAGCGAAGTGCTCCTGCACCTCCATGAAATCGCCCGCGTCCACCACCCGCAGGATGATGTCGCGCATGTCGTAGGGCTTGTTGGGGTCATCAGGGACGATGGTGAGGAGGTCCGACTCGCGGCGGTGGGGGTCGTCCGCCGTCTCCACCAGGGGCGGGTCCTCCACGTTGTTGAGGGGCAGGAAGGACGTGAGGCGCCGCACCTCCATGAGGCACTCCTCCTCGCCCTTGATGGCGAAGTGGCAGACGCCGCTGCGGGTGGCATGAGCCATGGCCCCGCCCAGCTCCTGGTGGGTGATCTCCTCGCCCGTGACCGTCTTAATGACGTCGGGGCCGGTGATGTACATCTGCGAGGTGCCCTCGGTCATGAAGATGAAGTCGGTCATCGCCGGGGAGTACACTGCGCCTCCCGCGCACGGCCCCATGATCACCGATATCTGAGGGATGACCCCCGAGGCCAGCACGTTCCGGAGGAAGATGTCGCCGTAGCTAGCCAGGCTGGCCACGCCCTCCTGGATGCGGGCGCCCCCTGAGTCGTTCAGGCCGATGACCGCCCCCCCATTCCTCAGGGCCAGGTCCATCACCTTGGCCATCTTCTCGCCCATGGCCTCCGACAGGGAGCCGCCGAAGACGGTGAAGTCCTGGGAGAACACGTAAACCAGCCGCCCCTCGATCTTGCCGTAGCCTGTGACTACCGCGTCGCCCAGGTAGCGCTGCTTGTCCAGGCCGAACTCGGTGGCCCGGTGCACTACCAGTTGGTCCATCTCCTCGAAGCTCCCCTCGTCCAGCAGCAGGCGCAGGCGCTCGCGGGCGGTCATCTTGCCCCGGGCGTGCTGCGCCTCGATGCGCTTCGGGCCGCCCCCCAGCTTGGCCTGCTCCTTCAGGTCGATCAGGTGGTTGAGCTTCTCTTCAGCGGCCATCGTTCCTTCTGCTCCCCTGCCTCTACATGCCCCCTCATACAGCGACCCGGCTCCGCCGATAGCGGCCGAGCCGGGAAACCGGAGCAATTCAGTGAACGGCAGGGCCTGCGGCGTCGCCAGTCGCCGAGGGAACACTCCCGTTCGGCTGGATTATCCTAGCATAGGCCCCCCCAGCGGCGCAACGAACGTGGGTGCCCATGCCCGCGGGCACCCACGGGCCTACGGCGGCGGAGGCTCCTCGGTGGGTTCCGGTACAGGCTCCTCGGTGGGTTCCGCTACGGGCTCCTCCGTGGGCTCGGGCGGAGGCTCGGCCGCGCCCTCCGGGATGACAAGCACCTGGCCCACCTCCAGAGCCCGCAGCTCGTCGATGGTGACCCCGTTAACCGCCGCCAGCTCCTCCAGCGTTATGCCGAAGCGCTCGGCGATGGCCGAGGCGTTATCGCCCGATTGGACCACATAGGTGCTTTCCCCAGGACCGGGCGTGAGTCCGCCCGGGTGCAGAGTCGGGGTGGCCTCAGGAGAGACCGGGGTCGGGAAGGGCCCGCTGGGGGCGGTGCCCGGGATGACCAGCACCTGACCCACCTCCAGGCGGGTAGGATCCTCGATCTCGTTGGCCTCCATGAGCGCCTCCACGCTCACGTCGAACTGTTCGGCCACCGCGGAGAGGGTATCGCCGGCCTCGATGGTGTACGTGCGGCCCCCTCCGCCGGGGACCGGCGCCCCGACGATGATCGGCTCGGGCAGCTCTGCCGGGAGGGTGGCCGTCGGGACCTTGCTCAGGTCGACATCATCGCCCGAGCCCCCGCAGGCGGCCAGCCCCAGGGCCAGAGCTGCGACCAGGGCCATCAGCGCCGGCCCTCCCCGCAGCCGCACGGTCGCTCGGACGAAGAGGAGGAGCATGGCGGGGGCATCGTACATCAGCCCTCGGGGTCGGGCAAGCGCCAACGCCGGCCATCGACATCCGCCGAGCAGCGTGCTGAACAACCTAGGGCTGGCTGAATTCGGACAGGAGCAGGAAGCCGAGGCGCACGGCCTCGTCCAGGGAGGCCGCGTCCACGTGCTCGAAAGTGTCCAGCGGTGAATTGATGCGGTCAAACGGGAGCGTGGCGAACCAGATAGCGGAGATGCCCGCCGCCTGGAAGCTGGCGTGGTCGCTCAGAACGCCTGACGGCATCTCCCCCGCCTGGGCCGCCAGCCCCGTGGCTTCTGCCAGGCCAAGGGCCTCCGCCGTCAGCTCCGAATCGTCGAAGAGGCGCAGACCCTGAGCGCCTCCCCCCACCACGTCGAAGTTGAGCATGACGCGAAGCGCGCTCTGCTCCTCCGCGCTGAGCTGGGAAACGAAGAGCGCGCTGCCCTGGAGCCCGATCTCCTCCGCCCCGAAGACGGCGAAGCAGTGGTCGCCGGGGAGACCGGCGGCAGCTACCGCCCGGGCCAGCTCCAGCACCACCGCCGCGCCCGAGGCGTTGTCGTTGGCGCCGGGGCTGGCCGGTACCGAGTCGTGGTGGGCGCCGCTGAGGGTCTCGCAGCGCCCACCGGGAGGCCGCGCGACTACGTTGTGCGCCGTGCCTTCGAAGGGGCCGACTCCCATGGTCACAGCGACTGGCCCCTCCGCCAGCAGAGCCCGGAGCCCCTCGCCGCTCTCCTGGGAGATCGCTACGATCGGGACTGACACCGGCCTCTTCAGGGACGTCACCAGGAGGTGAGGCTCGCTGCTGGAGATGATCACGCCCGAAGCGTCCGCGGCAACGGCGTTGGCTGCTATCTCCGTGACCATCGCCTCGCCGCCCTGGGCGAGGACGATAGCCCCCGCCAGCCCCGCCTGAGGGAAGTCCTCAGCCCGGCCGGGGCCCACGTCTGCCAGCGGTGCCGAGGCGCTGCCAGGGGCGCTCCCCACCAGGGGCGTCGCCCAGACGATCTGCTCCTCGGGCCAGGTCACGGCCAGCGCCACTCCTTGCCCGGCACTGACTGCGAAGGGGAAGTCCTGTACCTCGACCGAGTATCCGTAATCCTCGAACCGCGCTACGAGGTAGGCAACCGCCTCTGCCTCCTCCTCGCTGCCAGCGGGCCGGGGGCCGATATCCACGGCGAGCACCTCCACGTGGGCCAGGGCCCGCTCCCCGCTGAGCTCCGGGGGACCCGGGGAGGGCTCAAGGGTAGCGGTCGCCCTGACCGTCGGTGCGAGCGTGGGCGTGCGATCCGGCGTGGAGCCGTCGCCGCAGCCCGCTCCCACGACCGCCGCCAGGAGGAGGAGCGCCCCCGTGAGGCGAAGCTGTCGGCTGGAGAGCGCGAGCACGAAACCTACAACGGACGAAAGATGGGGCGGGCCCGGCCGCCTAGCGTCGCGGGTCCCTGCGACGCTTGCCGCGGAGCCAGGAGCGCACTCGCTCGCTGAGGCTGGGTTGGGAGAGGTCGACGACCTGGCCGCGCCAGAGCCTCTGCGCACTGCGCCCCTGGCTGAAGCGCAGCGAGAGGATCCAGGAGGTGAAGAAGAGGACGAGGCCGGCGATGATGACCCAGCGCGCCAGCAGGGGGTTCACCCGGCCGAACAAGAGCGCCACAAGCACCAGCCCCAGGGCGACCAGCATGATCCGGCCCAGCGAGACACGGGCCAGCCGCGAGGTGATGGCCCGGTTCAGGTTGGCTGCCCAGTCAGAGGACCGCCGACGCACGCGCCGGGCCACGCCCTCCTCCGGCACGAACTCGTCGAGCTGGCTCAGGATCTCCTCGATCTCCCGCTCGATGTTGTCCGACATGGCCTACCTCCACCGCCGGATACTTCCCTAGACACCTATTCTACACGGCGGCGCACTCGCCGGTCCATAGTTCGACCACGCCCTCTTCCCCAGCCTCCGCCGCCGGGGGTCTCCAATCGCAGCACCTCGCCCGGCTTCGCCTCAATCCTGACCTTGCCGGGCAGGGGCACCTCCTCGCCGTCGGCCCGGCGGAGGAGGTTGTGACCCCGCTGCCCGCCCCGACCGCCGGCCAGCCCCCAGGGTGGCCGGCGCCGTCGCTCCGAGACCACCGTCACCGTGGTCGCTGCCAGGAACTCGTACTCACGAACGACGCCGTCACCGCCGCGGTGCTGGCCGGGGCCTCCGGAGCCCCGGCGCACCCCGTACTCACGGATGCGGAGCGGATGGGACATCTCCAGCGCCTCCACGGGCGTGTTCTGGGTGTTCGTCATGTGGGTGTGGATAGCGGAGAGCCCATCGCCTACTGGTCCGGCACCGGCGCCGCTGGCCACCGTCTCGTAGTAGGCGTAGTGGCGCCTTCGGAAGGGGTCGAAGCCCCCCATAGCCACGTTGTTCATGGTCCCGGCGCTGGCGGCGGGGATCTGCTCGGGCAGGGCCTGGGCCAGCGCGCCCAGCACCGCATCCACGATACGCTGCGACGTTTCCACGTTGCCCGCCGAGACCGCACGAGGCGGCCCGGCCGAGACCACCGTCCCCTCGGGCAGATGGAAGCTGATGGGGCGAAAGCAGCCGTCGTTAGCCGGGACGTGCTCCTCCAGGAGGCAGCGCACCACGTAATACACGGCCGAGCGGGTCACCGCCGCCACAGCGTTGATCGAGCTCGGGCGCTCCGCCGCGCTCCCCGTGAAGTCGCAGTGGAGCGAGTCGCCGCGCACGCTCAGGGTCACCCGGATGGGCAGGGGCTGGTCGCTCTTGCCGTCGTCGTCCAGCCAGTCCTGGAACTCGTAGCGGCCGTTGGGGATGCGCGCCAGGGTGGCCCTGGTCATGCGCTCGGCGTAGTCTATCAGCGCGGCCATCTGTCGGCGGACCTCGGGCAGCCCGTAGCGTCCCACGATCTCCAGGAGCCGTGCTTCGCCCACGCGGTGGGCGGCGAGCTGCGCGTCGAGATCGCCCCGCCGCTCTTCGGGCGTGCGGACGTTGCGCAGGATGAGCTCCAGCGCCTCGCGATTGCGGCGGCCGCGGCTGGCCAGTCGCAGGGGCGGGATGATGATGCCCTCCTGGTACAGCTCCGACGCCATGGGCATGGAGCCGGGTGCCCCTCCTCCCACGTCAGCGTGATGGGCCCGGCTCGCCACGAAGCCCACCAGGACAGCGCCACGGTCACGCCCCTGGAACACCGGCGAGACCATGGTGATATCGGGCAGGTGGGTCCCTCCCAGGTAGGGGTCATTGAGGATGATGACGTCGCCGGGGGCGAAGGGGGCCAGAGGCAGGGCTGCCTCCACCGCCGAGGGCATGGCGCCCAGGTGCACCGGAATGTGGGCGGCCTGGGCGACTAGGCGACCCTGAGGGTCGAAGACGGCGCAGGAGTAGTCCCGGCGCTCCTTGATGTTGGGCGAGTGGGCGGTCCGGCCCAGCGTCACTCCCATCTCCTCGGCCACCGACGAGAACAGGGCGTTAAAGATGGCCAGCGCTGTGGGGTCGCTCTTGCTCACCTTGCGGTCCTCTCCAGCAGCAGGTTGCCCACCTCGTCCACCACACCCCGCCAGCCCGGAGGGATGGCGGTTGTAGCGTCCATCTGCACCACCAGCGCCGGCCCCCGCAGGCGATGCCCGGCCCGCAGCAGGTCTCGATCATACACGGCCGCGGTCGTCGGCTGGCTGAACCACACCTCTCGCTCGTCGATGAGGGCGTCGGAGGCCCGGCCGCGGCCCCTTGGCAGGGGAGCCAGACCGGGCCTGGATACCGGCGAGGTGACCCGTAGCCGCAGCGCTACCAGCTCGACCTGGCGAGCGGGGTGGGCGTGGCCGTAGCGCTGCCGGTGCAGCCGGTGGAACCGAGGGAGGAAGCGCTGTGCCTCCGGCCTCTCGACAGGCACCGTCAGCTCGAACGACTGGCCCAGGTAGCGCAAGTCCACCTCGTGCCGGAAGCGCAGACGTCGCAGGTCGCGCCCATCCTCCGCCATCTGCCGCCGCCCTTCTGCCTCCAGCTCCGCGAAGGCCGCCTTGAGTCGCTTAGCCTGGGCGCGCCGCTCCTCTTCCTCGTCCGGGATGGGCTCCAGAAACGACCGGACGTAGTCCCGGGCAACGTCGGCAGACGCCATGCCGAAGGCGGAGAGGACGCCTGGGAACGGCGGTACCAGCACCCGAGGGATGGCCAGGGCCTCCGCCAGCTCGCAGGCGTGAAGGGGCCCCGCGCCCCCGAAGGCGACCAGCGTGAACAGGCGGGGGTCCCGCCCTCGCTCCACGGAGATGACCCGCAGGGCCCGCTCCATGTTGACACCGGCCACCCGCACGATGGCGGCGGCCGCCGCCGTCACGTCCCCGCCGAAGGCCGCGCCGATGCTCGTCGCTATCGCCCGCTGCGCTCGCTCCCTCGAGAGCGGCATGCGGCCGCCGAGGAAACGTTCGGGAAGGAGTCGCCCCAGCACCACGTGCGCGTCTGTGACGGTGGGCAGGTCGCCCCGACCGTAGCAGGCTGGTCCGGGGTCCGCCCCGGCGCTCTCCGGCCCCACCCGCAGAGCACCCCCCGCGTCGATGCGGGCGATAGAGCCGCCGCCGGCGCCTACCGTGTGTACATCTACCATGGGCACACGCATCGGGCAGCCTCCGACCGAAGCCTCCGTGCTGGTAGGGATGCGACCCGGGCACAGGCAAACGTCTGTAGACGTTCCGCCCATGTCGAAGGTGATGACGTCCGGATAGCCAGCGGCCCGCGCCAGCTCGAACGCCCCTACCACTCCTCCCGCCGGGCCCGACAGGAGCGTTCGCACCGCCAGCGCTCCGGCCGCCTCCGCCCCCGCGCTCCCCCCGCCCGACTGCATGACCCGCAGGTGCCGCACACCTCGCCGCTGCAGGCCCCGCTCCAGCCGGGTCAGGTAGCGGCTCATGACGGGAGCGATGTAGGCATTGAGGGCGGTCGTGCTCGTTCGCTCGTACTCGCGATGCTCGGGCAGCACCTCGAACGAGACGGAGACCGGAATGCCCCGACGGCGGGCGGCATCGTGGACGCGACGCTCGTGCGCGGGGTTCAGGAACGAGAAGAGGAAGCACACCGCCAGCGACTCCACGCCCTGGCCCATCAGGCGGTCCAGCGCCTCCTCCACCTCCCGGCGATCCAGCCGCCGCAGCACCCGGCCCCGATAGTCCAGCCGCTCGGCCACCTCCAGGCGGAGTTCGTCGGGAATGATCGGGGGCAGTCGCCGGGGCTCCAGCTCGTACAGGCGGGGGCGCGTCTGCCGCCCGATGGCCAGCACGTCGCGGAAGCCCTGCGTCGTGATGAGGGCGGTGCGGGCCCCTTTGCGCTCCAGCACGGCATTCGTGGCCACGGTGGAGCCGTGGGCCACCTCGTCGGGCGACCAGCCGGTCTCCTCCAGTCCTGCGAGCACCGCCTCCGACGGGTCGTGAGGCGTGGACGGCCGCTTGTACACGTGCAGCCGACCGTCCTCCCACAGCAGGAAGTCGGTGAAGGTCCCGCCGATGTCCACGCCCAGCACCGAAGCCATGACTCCTGATTATAGGGGTGACCCTCACGCCGAGCCAGCCGTCGTGTATGCCTCAACCTCGCCTAGCTCTCGCCCTCTGTCGACCCTGCATTATTGTTTTCCATGCTTCAGTCAGCTACCATTGCAGGAGGTGGTTGCTGGTGAGAGAGAGGTACGGGCATGAGCAACAATCCGAAGCGTGCAACTCCTACGCCGACACCAGCCTCTGTGAGCGCGGAACAAGGCATCCGGCTACTTGAGCGCCAGATTACAAAGGGGCGCGAGATCCTATCAAATCGCCCTTTGGGAAGTACAGACTATACCGGCTGGGTAACAACTACACGTAGTGTCTTAGTGAAGTGCTTCGGCTCCGACTCGGTAAACATTGCCACCGTTATGAATGTAGGCAGGGGGGGCATTCAGATAAACCCCACTGACGAATGGTATGAACAGCGCCGGGCAGAGAATCTCGATGACCAATTGAAGTTGCTAGAAAGCTGTATTGACCAGCTTGAAATCGACCGCGACCTGGCTAGCGAGCCGAGCCCCGGACCTGGAGAGCAAGCGAGGACCAGGAAGCCTCCCGCGGCCAAGGCATTCATTGTTCATGGTCACGACAAGGCCATCCGGGATGAGGTGGCAAGGTTCCTGGAGAAGCTGGAGATTAAACCCATAATCCTCATGGAGCAGCCTAATCTAGGCCAGACCCTTATCGAGAAGCTGGAGCAGCAGCACGGTGCACCATATGCTGTCGTCCTGTGCACGGCGGACGATCTGGGCCGAGTCAAGGATGGAGGTGATGTTCAGCCCCGCCCGAGGCAGAATGTTGTGCTTGAACTCGGCTACTTCATTGGGGCCCGTGGCCGCAAGAACGTGTGCGTGCTGATGTCGCAGGGACTAGAAATGCCCACCGACATTCACGGGATTGGTTACCTGCCCATTGACGCTGGGGGAGGGTGGAAGCTGAGCCTTGCAAAGGAGATGAAGGTGGCCGGACTACCGGTGGACCTTAACAAGGCACTCGAGGGTTAGGACTTGGTCACCCCCTCGTTGAGGCTGCCGCTGCGGAAGCCGGCGAGGTCTAGCGTGACATAACCAAAGCCCAGCTCCCGCAGCCGCTCCACCACCCGCCCTCGGTTGCCGTCGCGCATGAGCACGTCCATGCCCTCGGGCTCAACCTCGATGCGCGCCACCTCCCCGTGGTGCCGCACCCGGAGCTGCCGCACCCCCAGCGAGCGGATGAACGCCTCCGCCGCCTCGATCTGATTCAGCGCCTCGAGGGTGATAGGGGTGCCGTAGGGCACCCGCGAGGCCAGGCAGGCCATGGCAGGCTTGTCCCAGGTCGGCAGACCCCGCTCGCGGGAGAGGGCACGGACCTCGTCCTTCGTGAGCCCCGCCTCGATGAGCGGGCTCCGTACGCCGTGCTCGGCGGCAGCGACGCGCCCCGGTCGGTGGTCGCCCAGGTCGTCCGCGTTCGACCCGTCCAACACGCAGGCGATGCCCTCCTCTCGCGCTATCCTCTCGAGGCGGCCGAAAAGCTCGTCTTTGCAGTGGTAGCAGCGCTGGGGCGAGTTCTCCACGTAACCCTCGCGCGCCATCTCCTGCGTCTCCACGGTCAGGTGGCGGATGCCGATCTGCCTCGCCAGCTCGCGCGCCTCCTCCACCTCGGACGCGGGGATCGACGGCGAGACCGCCGTCACCGCCAGCGCCGAGTCGCCCAGCATCTCGTGGGCCATAGCCGCCAGGAACGTACTGTCGACACCGCCGGAGAACGCCACCAGCGCCGACCCCATCTCCCTGAGCAGCGTGCGCAGCCGCTCTAGCTTCTCGTGCACGAAATCACATCCCATCTACTCACAACCAAGGTCCACAATCATGGTAGCATCGACGCTGGCGGCGGGCCAACTGCCGCCCCCTTGCGGATTTGTGCGTGTCTCAAACACCTGCTACACCTACTTGATGGAACCAAGCTCGAAGGAGGAAGGCCATGAAGATCATTGTGCTGGGCGGTGCCGGCGATATGGGCAGCCGCGCCGTGGAGGACCTCGCCCTGTCCCCAGGCGTGGAGGCGGTGACCATCGCCGACCAGAATGTGGTCGCTGCCGAGACGCTGGCGAACTTGTTGCGCGGCCGCGGCGCTCAAATCGACGTCAGGCCGGTCGATGCGAACGATGAGCGGACCCTCGTCGAGGCGATGCGCGGGCACGACGTCGCCGCCTCGGCGCTCGGCCCGTTCTACCGCTTCGAGACCAGGCTGGCCGGCGCAGCCATCGAAGCAGGCGTCGACTACACCAGCATCTGCGACGACTATAGCGCCGCCCAGGCGGTGCTGGCTGAGCTAGATGAGCCCGCGCGCCGCGTCGGCCGTATCGTCCTCACCGGCCTCGGCGCCAGCCCCGGAATGACCAACGTCGGCGTTCGCCACATAGCCGAGCAAGTCGATCGCATCCGACGCGTCGACGTCAACGTCTTTCAGCCCCTCAATGCGGGCGGCGGCCAGGCGGTGCTGAAGCACATGCTCTTCATCATCAGCGGCCAGGTGGCGGCCTGGCGTCAGGGCAGCCAGGTCATGATCCCGGCCTGTAGCGAGTCCCACATCGTCGATTTTCCCCGCTACGGGCGCATCAGGGTGTGGAACATGGGCCACACCGAGCCGGTCACCATCCCCCGCTTCATCTCGGGCGTGGAGGAGTGTAACTTCTTCATGGGATTCGGCCGCGGCGCCAGCCTGTTGGTCTGGCCGGCCAGACGGGGCCTCTTCGCCAGCGACGCCCGCATCGACCGCGTGGCTCGTCTCCTGGCGCTCATCGAGCGCCTTACCGGCGGCCGGAAGCCGGCGCCGGGGGCTATTCGCGTTGACGTCTGGGGGGAGAAGGGCGGGGAAGCGGTGCATCGAATGCTATGCGGGACTGGCGTGATGCGCGAGGCCACCGGCATCTCCCTTTCCGTGGGCACGCAGATGCTCGCCCGCAGAGAGATCGTCAGCGAGGGAGGGGGCGTGTACGCGCCCGAGGCTTGCCTCAAGCCGGAGGTCTTCATCTCGGCGATGAAGGCCAAGGGAGTCTCGGCCTACGAAGACCTGGCCATGACCAGGCCGTTCCTCTGAGCCTCGGTTTGCTGCCATTGGACTTAGTGAGCGGAACCCAGTAGGATCGCGGCAGTCCGACCTGCCGCCGTAATGCCGGACGAGGCGGCTGACCGGTTCGAAGTTGCTGGGCTGCCTTCTTGCCCTGCAGATTGAAGAGCCTGTCGCAAAGGGGGGAGTGCAGAGGGGGCACGGCCCCCTCTGCCGGGGGTCTGGGGGTGTCCCCCAGATTCCAAATACATCCCGAGGGCGGGCGGGTGGGCAGAACCACCTGACTTTCTGGAGCAGGCTCTGAAGTCTGCAACATCTTCTTCCACGCTAAGAAGCAGCGGGTTGCAACTCGCTGGATCGCTGACAATGTCTTCTGGCAAGAACGAACCGGTTGACCAGGCGGTGGTCGATCAGTCGCTCAGCAGGAGGTGATAGCCATGCCAACGGCAACCGTACGCGGCATTCGACTCTACTACGAGCTCCACGGCGGCTCGGGTGAACCCCTGGTACTCGTCCATGGCTACACCGGCGACATCACCGACTGGCGACACCAGATACCGGAGTTCTCCCGCACCTACCGGGTGCTGGTGATGGACCTGCGTGGCCACGGCCGCTCCGAGGCGCCCAGCGACCGCTCCACCTACACCATCCCGCAGATGGCAAGCGACGTCGAGAACCTGGTCGAGCAGGTGGGATTCGACCGCTATCACCTTCTCGGCCACTCCATGGGTGGAGGCATTGTCCAGGAGATCGCCCTTCACAGCCCTCAGAAGCTGCTCTCGCTCATTCTGCACGACACGTCCCTCAAGTTCGCCATGACGGGCGACCCGGTGATGGAGAATTGGCGAAACACGCGCATGACCCTGGCCGAGTCAGGCGACATGGCCGCGGTCGCCGCTCTGCCACCGCCCGTCCCGCCCCCACCGCACATGCCTGCCGAC
>JBAUEL010000206.1:0-2594 GCA_049678585.1 Dehalococcoidia bacterium | reverse complement strand
GCTTCATTCTGCGGAGGGTCTCCCCTGGTGAGCTCGAGCCTCGAACGCCCCTATTCCTCCGAGGAGCGGCCTCCGCCCAGCGAGGGCCAGGGGGACAGGCGCGCCCTGGTGGTGGCCGCCCATCCCGACGATAGCGAGTTCGGCTGTGCGGGCACCGCCGCCCTGTGGTCCAGGGAGGGATGGGAGTTCTTCTACCTCATCTGCACCAACGGCAGTAAGGGCAGCAGCGACCCTAACCTGCCCCCCGAGCGGCTGGCGCCCATGCGCCAGCGCGAGCAGCGGGCCGCCGCCGAGCTGCTGGGGGTGAAGGAGGTCTTCTTCCTTGATCACGAGGACGGCGAGCTTACCTATACACGCGAGCTCCTGAGCGAGGTAGTCCGCTACATCCGGCTGCTCAAGCCGTACGCCGTCTTCACCCATAACCCCGAGGATATCATTATCCGCGACAGCTTCATCAACCACCGCGACCACCGCGTCGCCGGGCTGGTGGCGGTGGATGCTGTCTACCCGAGCGCCCGGGACCGCTGGAACTTCCCCGAGCAGATCGACGAGGAAGGGCTGGAGCCCCACAAGGTCAAGGAACTTTATATCTGGGGCTCGGACAAGGCCAATTTCATCGTGGACATCTCGGACATCGTAGACTTGAAGATCCAGGCCCTCCTTCAGCACAGCAGCCAGTTCGGCGAAAGGGACGATTTCGTCCAGTTCGTGCGGGAGCGCTGGCGCGATGAGGAGGGGCGCTACACCGAGCGCTTCCGCCGCGTGGTCATGATTCGCTGAGACATCGCGCCCCCACGACGCCCTGATCCTTCAGGCCTGGCGCGCCGGACGGGCCTAGCCAGGTGCAGGCAGGAGAGTGCCAGCCAGGCGATGGTGTATGGCCATCTCACCTCTCTTCCTGATTGCGCTGCGCTGCCGATAATCACGTGTGGGGGACTCGACTGGGAGGCTCCTTAATGGCCCCAGCACGCCGCTTGTTCTTCTCCGCCCGAATCCTCACCGGCTGCGCGGTGCTGGCGATGCTCCTCGTGGTTGTCGCCTGCGGCAGGAGCGCTTCTTCGCCCACACCAACCGCAATTCCCAGCCCGACCGAAGCGCTACCCACACCTACGTCCACGCCCATCCCGGGTGCCACGCCCAGCGACGCTCAGCGCGAGGCGCTGGATGAGATCAAGGCCCGCGCGGCCAAGGTGCGAGAGCTCGAACCCCTCGCCGAGGTGGAGTGCCGCTTCCTCACCCGCGAGGCCGCGGAGGCGTACGTCCGGCAGGAGGTCGAGGAGGAGGCGGGCGCCCACCTCACCGAAGCGCAGCCCGTCTACGAGCTCCTCGGTTTCATCTCGCCCGGGGACGACCTGATGGAGCTGCTGCTGCGCCTGGTCACCTCGCAGGTCCTGGGCTTCTACGACACGGACGAGGAGACGATGTTCGTGGTGGGCCAGGACGACGAGCTGGACACCATGGGCGTCATTATCCTGGCCCATGAGTTCGTCCACGCCCTCCAGGACCAGCACTTCGACCTCGATGCGCTGATGGAGGGAACGGAGGAGAACTGGGACTGGGACGCCTACTTGGCCCTCACAGCCCTCGTGGAGGGCGATGCCACCCTGGCCGAGACGGATTACGCGATCCGCTTTATTGAGCTGGCCGACATCCTCGACCTCGACTTCGCCGAAATAGAACGTCTCATGAGCGAACTGGAAGAATTCCCAGAGGCTCTCCAGCAGGAGCTCTCCTTCCCCTACGAGGCGGGGGCCGACTTCGCCAGCGCGCTCTTCGATGAGGGAGGCTGGGTAGCCATCAACAACGCCTTCGGCACTCCCCCGACCAGCACGGAGCAGATCCTCCATCCCGAGAAGTACCTGGCGGGCGAAGCTCCGCACGAGGTCGACCTGCCCGACCTGACCCCGGAGCTAGGCGAGGGCTGGCAGCTCCAGGCGAGCAACACCCTCGGCGAATTCCTCCTCAGCAACTACCTTGACACGCAGCTCAGCCGCTCCGAGGCGGCAGACGCCGCCGCGGGTTGGGGCGGGGACCGCTGGGCGCTCTACTCGGAGGGGGCGACTGGGAGGCTGCTCCTGCTTGTGATAGAGTGGGACGCACCGGAGGAGCTGGATGAGTTCTTTATCGCCTACCTGGAGTGGCTGGACGTTCGCAGCGAGGGCGCCTGGGAGCGCCTGGGCGAGCACGCAGCGCTGTGGGAAGGTCCGCAGGTGGCCGTCTATGTCAGCCGTCAGGAAGGGGCTGCCAGCCTCATCCTCTCCACCGACGCCGCCGCTCTGGGCCAGGCGCGCCGGGCCCTCGATCTCCCCTAGCCCTCACCGATGAGGCGCACGATCAGAGTAGCCCTCCTCCAGCTACGGGCCTTCGGGCTGGAAGAGGCCCGGGAGAGCCTGCGGCATACCCTGGCGAAGATCGAGGAGGCGGGCGCTCTCCGGCCGGACCTAGTGGTGTTGCCGGAGGTCACCTATCCCGCCTACTTCCTGGGCTCGCCGGACCGATATCCGAACGCTGAGGACCCCTCGCCGCAGGAGGCGCTGGCCGCCCTCTCGCGGGCGGCCGCCGGCCAGCAAGTCCACCTGGCCGCGGGCCTGGCC
>JBAUEL010000205.1:0-3721 GCA_049678585.1 Dehalococcoidia bacterium | reverse complement strand
GGCCAGGCCCTCAAGGTGGCATCGGAGGCCGAGGCGTCGAAGTCGGCCGGCCGGACGATTGTCGTCAGGGCCGACGTGGTCAACCCTCAGGAGGTCGAGGCGCTCGTCGAGCGGGCCATCGGGGAGTTCGGCCAAGTGCACGTCCTGGTCAACAACGTGGGATGGGTCCTGGACCGTCTCTTCCTGGAGCAGCCTCGGGAGGAGTGGCAGAAGCTGGTCAACATCAACCTCTGGAGCGTCATCAACTGCGTTCACGCCGTCCTGCCGCACATGGTGGAGCAGGGCTACGGCCACATCGTCAGCATCGGCTCGGAGGCGGGACGTATGGGGGAGTATCGGGAGGCGGTGTACGGCGCCTGCAAGGCGGGGACTATCGGCCTCTCGAAGTCGCTGGCCAGGGAGGTGGGCCGCTACGGCATTACCCTCAACGTGGTGTGTCCCGCCCTCACCGTGCCGGAGAGCGAGGAGGAGTTTGGGGAACAGAGCATGTGGAAGGTCGCCGCTCCGTTCTTCGGCCCCGAAGCGCGGGAGAAGGCCAGCCAGCGCTATCCCTTGCGACGGCTGGGCACGGCCGAGGAGGTCGCCAACGCCGTCCTCTTCCTGGCCTCCGATGCGGCGAGCTTCATCACTGGCCAGACCCTCAGCGTGAGCGGCGGCTACACCATGATTTAGCCCTCCGCCGCGGGCTTCCAGGAGGAAAAAGGAGAACGCCTATGAAGGCCATCGACATGCACATGCATCTGGGCATCAGCTCCGCCTCCATGGTGAATGTCCAGGAGGTGGTGGAGCTGTACCGCCGGAACGATGTCCTCGCTGTCCCTATCGCCTGGGACGAGGAGACTCGAACGGGGCTCCCCCGGCTCGACAACGACACGCTGGCCAAGCAGGTGAGGGAGAACGGCGACGTCTTCATCACTGGGTGGGCCTGCGTGGACCCCTGGAAGGGGGCGCTGGCGGTGAACGAGGCGGAGCGTGTCGTCAAGGAGCTGGGGCTCCTGGGCCTCAAGTTTCAGCAGGCCGCCCAGGCCTTCTTCCCCAACGACCGGCGCTTCTATCCGCTGTGGGAGAAGTGCGTCGAGCTGAAGATACCGGTGCTCTTCCACCTCGGAACCACCGGCTACGGCGCCAACCAGCCCGGAGGGGCGGGCATTCACCTCAAGTACACGCAGCCGATACCGTATGTCGACGACGTGGCCGCCGACTTCCCCGACCTGACCATCGTGGGGGCGCACCCCGCCTGGCCCTGGCAGGAGGAGATGCTGGCCATCGTCCTGCACAAGACGAACGTCTACATGGACATCTCCGGCTGGTCGCCCAAGTACTTCCCCGAGTCTCTCAAGCGGGACGTGAACGGCCGGCTTCAGGACAGGGTGATGTTCGGCTCAGACCACCCCTTCATTCCCCTGGAGCGCTGGCTGGCGGACTTCGAGCGAGAGGGCTACAAGCCTGAGGTCGTGGAGAAGGTGCTCTACAAGAACGCGCAGCGCATCCTGGGCTTGCGGGTGTAGAGGCGGCCTCGGGGGAGTAGATGGCCTGCGGCGCCATGGTGCGCCATTCCGTCCGCCCCTGCTACAATGGCCCGCGGATAATCTGGGGCGAAGGCCTCTTTCCACCCGGCAGGGGATCGATGCATTCAGAAAGGATGGAGATGAGTACCTACCTGGACCTGAACAAGGAGCTGACGCCTGAGCAAGTGTCTCTGAAGGAGGAGACGCATAGGTTCGCCGAGGAGGTCCTGCGACCCGCCAGCATTGAGCTGGACAGGATGGCCGACCCCGCAGACGTCATCAAGAAGGACTCGGTCCTGTGGGACGTCTTCAGGAAGGCCTACGGGCTGGGGCATCACATCCGGGGATTCCCCGAAGAGCTGGGCGGGGCGGGCCTATCGCCGATTGAGTCGCACATCGTCGGCGAGGAGATGGGCTGGGGAAGCGCCGGTTTCTCCATCGGGCTGGGGGTCGCTGCCTTCCCCTTTGCCATGACCGCTACCTTTGCCGGGCTCACCGGGAATCAGGAGCTCATGAAGGAACTCGTCATTCCCTACGTCGAGGACAAAGAGGCGAAGTACGTGGGGTGCTGGGCTATCACCGAGCCCCAGCGCGGCTCGGACGCCGTGTTCATCGGAACGGAGCAGGGGCAGCAGATGGGTCTGTCCTACGACCTGACGGCAAAGCGCGACGGGGATAGCTGGGTCATCAACGGCCAGAAGTCCGCGTGGGTGTCGGACGGCACCATCGCTACGCACGCCCTCGCCTTCCTGGCCGTGGAGTCTCCGGACGGGACGCGCGGAACGGGGGTGTGCGTGGTCCCCATGGACCTTGCCGGGGTGTCCAAGGGCCCGCCGCTGGACAAGCTCGGCCAGCGCGACCTCAACCAGGGGGAGATCTTCTTCGACGACGTCAGGATCCCCAAGGACTACATGCTGATCGAGCCCGAGGCCTACCCGATGATAGGCGAGGCGGTCATCTCCGGCGCTAATGCGGGGATGTCCACGACTTTCACGGGGGTCGCGCGGGCGGCCTTCGAAGAGGCCCTGGCCTACTGCAAGCAGCGCGTGCAGGGCGGGAAGCTCATCTGCGAACATCAGGCGGTCCAACTGAAGCTGTTCGACATGTTCACCAAGGTCGAAGCGGCCAGGGCTCTCTCCCGGGCTGCGTCGATCTATAACAGCACCACGATACCGCCGATGGCATACTACTCCATCGCGGCGAAGGTCTTTGCCACGAACGCGGCCTTCTCGGTAGCGAACGATGCGATGCAGCTCTTCGGGGGGTACGGCCTCTGCAAGGACATGCTCGTGGAGAAGCTCTTCAGGGACGCCCGCGCTTCCATGATCGAGGACGGCTGCAATACTGTCCTGTCTCTGGCCGGGGCCGACCGGCTCATTAAGGTGTACTGAGCATAGGCCTGGCTCCGACAGCCGCAGGCTCTGCTCTCTGAGTAGCCGAAAGGAAGGGGACCATGCGGAGCGTTGCCATGGTGGGTGGGGGCATGACGCGGTTCGGGAAATACCTGGACCGCGGGCTCAAGGACCTGGCGCGGGAGGCGGTGGACGCGGCCCTGGAGTGCGCCGGCATGGACAGATCAGTGCCGGAGGTGGCCGTGGTGGGCAACGCCGCCGCGGGCCTCAGCACGGGGCAGGAATGCGTCCGGGCGCAGGTGGTGCTGCGGGAGATGGGGATCCAGGAGATCCCCATGGTGAACACGGAGAACGCCTGCGCCAGCTCGTCCACGGCCTTTCAACTGGCCTGGCTCTACGTGGCCTCGGGGATGTACGATATCGCGCTCGCCGTGGGCATGGAGAAGATGTACCAGCAGGACAAGAGCCGTGTGTTCGCCTCCTTCATGGCGGGGACCGACGTGGAGCTGGTGCAGCAGATGCTGGCGCGTATGCAGGCGGAGGCGGAGAAGAAGGCGAAGGAAGGGGGCGCGGAGGAGAGTGGCGGGCCCGGCAAGTCGCGCAGCGTCTTCATGGACCTGTATGCGGCTGGAGCCCGGTTCCACATGCAGCGCTACGGCACCACGAAGGAGCAGTTCGCCAAGATAGCGGTCAAGAACCACTACCACGGCAGCCTGAACCCGCACGCCCAGTACCGGGAGGTGTACACGCTGGAGGAGATCCTGGCCTCGCCTTTGGTGGCGGAGCCGCTGACGCGGCTGATGTGCTCGCCTATCGGGGATGGGGCTGCTGCGGCCATCCTGGTGAACGAGGAGAAGGCGC
>JBAUEL010000204.1:0-4091 GCA_049678585.1 Dehalococcoidia bacterium | reverse complement strand
GGGCTCGGCGGCGGGCGTGGGTGCCGGGGGCGGCGGGCTGCCGGGGCGGACGAGGGTAGGGATGGGCGTGGCCTCGAAGGGGGGCTCCTCGATGGCGATGCCGCAGGCGGCGAGGGCGAGGGCTGTCAGGATCGAGGCCGGGAGGCAAAGGGGGCTGGCGCGCATGTGGTCATACCTCGGCCGCCACCATCGAGGGTCATGATAGGGCATGCGGGGAGGCATTGCCAGGGGGAAGCACGGGCGGTTCGCGAACCGCCCCTACCCTAGACGTTGCGGGTGGGCTTCGCTTGGTCTGTGATAACATCGAGCCGAAGGGAGCTATCGTGCGCCGGGGCGCTAAGAGAGCGCACATCTCAAGGGGGGTCGGGAATGCATCTGCTGGTCGAAATGCAACACGTGACGAGAGCCGAGTTCGTGCGGGGTCTCGCGGGATTGTCGGACGAGGATGCGCGCCGACGCATCGAGCCGATGAACTGCATTAGCTGGATCATCGGGCACATGGCGGGTCAGGAGCACGCCTACTTCGTAGCGTGGCCCCAGGGCCAGGAGGCAGCGCCAGAGTACAAGGCCTTCGCCTACGGCAGTCCGGCCTCACAACCGTCGCTGGGGGAGGTGATGGCGCTGTGGCGCGCCGTCTGCGAGGACGCGGACAAGTGCCTGCACGCCGCCAACGAAGAGAGCCTGCGACAGCTCGTCATCGCTCCGGACCCTGCGGTGGAGGGGGAGAACCTGGGTACGCGCATCACGCGCAACATCTTCCACTACTGGTCTCACATCGGTGAGATCAGTGCCATTCGCCAGATACTGGGTCACCGGCCGCCTCAGTTCGTAGACGTGCATGGTTGGTCCTACGGGGGAGGGTCGGTCCGCTAAGCGCGCACAGTCACGCTGCGCACGGCGAGCCAGCTCCTCAGCCCCGCCACCTCTGGGCTCGACAAAAAGGCAGAGAGCATACGGTTGCTAGTGGCTCGAGCCAGGGCGCGGGCGGGTCACACCGCGCGGGTGGGTTGTGACTCGAGGAGGGCGCGGCGGAGGAGGGAGAGGGCGGTGGTGACGGCGCGTCGCTTCACGGCCTCGCGTCCCTGGGCGAAAGCTCGCTTAGGGAGCGGGGCGCCAGGCTGAGGCGAAGACGAATCCTCCGCTGCCGATTGCTGCCCTGTCGATCTCGCGGGCGCTGGTTCCGTCGATGTTTGCGGTGTACAGCGTCAGTGTATCGCTATCGTCGTCAAACACCTGGTAAGCGATCAGCGTGAGGTCGGGAGAGAACTGGGCACCCAGGCTCTCAAGCTGAACGATCTTGGTGAGGCCTGTGCCGTCAGCGTTGGCCCTGTAAATGGTGGTAGGAGATGGCCCGTCCAGCCAGTAAAGCTGAGAACCGTCGGCGGAGAAGGTCAGGTGTTCGCCAGGGATAGACTCGCTGGGGTAGCTGATGACGGAGTCGGGGATAGGGATTAGCTGACCGCTCTGGAAGTCCAGCACGGCGAGGGCGGGCAACGCCTCCGCGTGGGGCATCAGGACCGCTGCGCTGGTACCGTCGGGTGATACCCAGAGCTGGCGGCCGTTGTCGAGATCGGGCAGGCGCGTCAACTCCTGGCTCGCCAGGTTGAGCAGGTTCACTTCGTAGTCCGGGTAGCCCATCTCCACAGGGGGCTCGTAGCCTGCTGCGACGAGGAGGGCGTTGCCGCCGAGAGCCCAGGCGAGGGGGCGATAGTCGCCAGGGAAGGACTGCTCGCCGGCTGGTTCCAGCGAGTATATGCGCATCTCGGCTGCGTCGGCCGGGCGGTAGGCGAGTCTGCTGCCGTCTGGGGACCAGAGGGCGAAGCCATGGTGGGCCTGGGCGATGCCGGCAACGCTGAGGTCGACGGAGCCCAGGTCGTTAAGGGACCGGCCGGAGTCATCGGCGAGGAAGAGCGGTCGGTCCACGCCGTATCGGTGGTCCACGCCGTAGAGGAAGGCTTCTCCGCTGGGCGACCAGTAGAAAGGCCACACTGTGCCCGGCAGTTTCAGATCGGCGATGGTTTCGCCCTCGGCGTCGATGAGGCCGATGAACCCTTCGAACGCTTCGCCATCGGCGCGGCCGCCGACGCAGGCCAGCCTGTGGCCCGTGGGCGACCAGATGAGGCGGGGGAAGCGGCCACATCTCTCGGGGTCGCCGAGCTTGCGGGCACCGCTGCCGTCGGCGTTGACCAGCATGATGTTGCCTTCGGGGTCGATGTAGGCGAACTGGTTTGCTGAGGGCTCTGCCTGGCCGCCGCACGCGGCCATGAGGAGGAATATGCCCCCGAGAGCTATGAGTAGAGGTCGCATTCTGTTCCTCCGTGGCCAGCTAGCAGCCGATTATATCACTCCGCACCGCCCTTGGCACATCCGTTATCCACGCGTTTTCGTGCATTCTCTTGGGGGGCAGCGATGACAGGGTGGCGGCTCAGACGGCCCGGGTGGGCTGTGACTCGAGGAGGGCGCGGCGGAGGAGGGAGAGGGCGGTGGTGACGGCGCGTCGCTTCACGGCCTCGCGTCCCTGGGCGAAGGTGTAGCTGACGGTCTGGGGGACGGCGAAGGTCGCGTCGAGGGCGATGTGGATGGTGCCGGGGGGCTTGTCCTCCTGGGGGTCGGGGCCGGCGACGCCGGTGACGCCGATGCCGATGTCGGCCTGGAGGCGCTCGCGGGCGACGCGGGCCATCTCCTGGGCGCACTCGGCGCTGATGACGCCGTGGCGGGCGATGAGGGCCTGGTCGACGCCCCAGGCGACTTTCATCTCGGTGGCGTAGGAGACGAGGCCACCCTTGAAGTAGTGGGAGCTGCCGGGGGCGTCGGTGATGGTGCTGGCGAGGAGGCCGCCGGTGCAGGACTCCATGGTGGCGAGGGTGAGGCCGCGCTGGCGGAGCATGGCGCCGACTGCGCCCTCGAGGGTGTCGTGGTCGGCGCCCCAGACGGCCCGGCCGAGGATGCGGCGGGCCTCGGCCTCGAGGGGCTGGATGAGGCGTGCGGCCTCGTCTCTGGTGGGGGCCTTGGCGGCGATGCGGAGGTGGACGCCGTCGGGGCGGGCGTAGACGCCGACGCTGGGGTTGGTGGACTTGAGGAGAGGGCTGATCATCTCGTCGACGGTGCCCTCGCCGAGGCCGGTGGTCTTGAGGGTGCGAGCTACGAGGACGGCGCCGGTCTGGCGTCGCTCCAGCTCTGGGGCGACCTCCTGGTCCCACATGCGCTGCATCTCGGTGGGGGGGCCGGGCATGGCGACGATGAGGCGGCGGTCTCGCTCGACCCACCAGCCGGGGGCGGTGCCACGGGGGTTGGGGATGGGGCGGGCGGAGGGGATGAGGGCGGCCTGCTTAACGTTGCGCTCGGGCATGGTGACGCCGCGGCGGGCGAAGAACTGGCGGAGGGCTCGCTCCAGGTCGGGGTCGACCTGCATCTCCTCGCCCAGGACGTGGGCGATGGCCTCGCGGGTGAGGTCGTCCTCGGTGGGTCCGAGGCCGCCGGTGGTGATGACGATGTCGGAGCGCTCCCAGGCGCGGCCGATGACCTCGGTGAGGCGGCCGAGGTTGTCGCCGACCTGGGAGGTGTAGAAGAGGTCGATGCCGAGGGCGGGCAGGCGCGAGGCGATGTAGCGGGCGTTGGTGTCGAGGATCTCGCCCAGCAGGATCTCGGTGCCGATGGAGATAAGTTCGGCTTTCATGGGGCGCCCGCAGGATAGGGCAGGGCGGGAGGCGAGTCAAGGCGCTCGCAGGACGAGGCGGCCCTCCTGGTCACGGTAGAGGCGGGGCGCCCGGCGGGAGGTGTCCACCCGGGCGCAGAACTCGATGTCGTGGCCCAGGCCGACCTCGATGAGGGAGCGGCGGTGGTCGGCCTCGTTGAGGGCGGCCAGGGGGGAGCGGCGGTAGGATCGGTAGAGGCGGCGGGCGGCGAGGGCGTCGTTCCAGAGGTGGGGCCGCTCGGAGGAGATGGCGAGCATACGCTCGACCAGGGCGCCCGCGCAGAAGGTGTCCTCCATGCTGAAGTAGCGGCCGTAGTTCCTGCCGGCGCAGACGATGGTGATGTCGAGTGCACGAGCGCGGGCCTCGCGGAGGGCGGCCTCGGCGGCGGCCGAGAGG
>JBAUEL010000203.1:0-2135 GCA_049678585.1 Dehalococcoidia bacterium | reverse complement strand
TCCATGGTGATGACTTCGGCGTTGTGGAGGATGAGGTCCATGGACTGGCCTGTCTCCGCGTATACTCCGCCTGCTCTCCGACTTCGATTGTACATCGACGGGGGCCGGAGCGGTCCTGCACAATGATGAGGAGATCATCGCTATGCCCAGGAACAAGACCTGGTGGGAGACGATCGGGCTGGGTGACTGGCAGGTGGCGGAGCGGGAGAGGCGAAAGAGGCGATAGGGACCGGCGGCTCAAGATACAAAGAGCCCTTCCGCTACGGAGAAGGGCTCCATCCCTGGGCAGAGGGAACGGGAAGGCCGCGGCTAGTCCGCAGAGGGGAGTACCTTGGGCTGCATCAGTTTCATGGGGGCGCCGCAGCAGACCGCCTCGCCGTCCCCCGGCTTGATGCAGAGAACCTCAGTACCGCACTGCTCGCACTGAAATCGCTTCCCTAACTGATTCGCCATCGAGCTCCACCTCCGTCAGCGTCGGCGGGACCCGGCTTTCGACGCGTAAGCTATACGTGCCGGACCACCGCTCGCGTTCAATCAAACCCGGCCTCTGAGAATGTAGCCAATATGTCCAAGATCGTCAAGCAGCCTGCTGCAGGCTCGGCGGCGGGTTCGCCGGCTACTCCAGCGAGAGCAGGAACTGGACCAGCTCCTCATACTCCTGTTCGCTGAGAGAATCCAGAAGCTTGGGCATCGCCGCGGGATAGTCATCGGCCAGGAAGGAGGTGGGGTCCTCGAGAGACTGGCGGAGGTATTCCTCCGCGGAAAGCCCTTCGATGCGGGTGGTGGCCAGGGTAGCGATGTGGGTCAGGTCTGTGCCCACCGTGCCGCTGGACAGGCCCTGGATGATGTGACAGGCGGCGCAGCCTATGGGGCCGGTGAAAACGTCGCGGCCGGGGCTGGGAGGGGGCGGCTCGACCCCTGCCGCCAGCCCCACGCCCGCGCCGGCCCTCTGGCCGCAGGTGTTGTCGGTGATGGCGGGGTTTTCGGGGAGGGGCGGCGGGCCACCCAGTTCCTCATTGGAGACCTCGGCGGCCTCCTCGGCCAGGTCCCAGAGGCCCTCCACGATGAGGGTGGTGAGCTGCTGGATCTGGGTGTCGTTCAAGGGGCCTCCCTGGTCGACAGCCCACTGAGGCATCATTGTGCCCACGCGTCCGCAGCGGATGGTGTTATAGACTTTCGTAAGAGCATCCCGCTTGACGATGGGGTCGATGGGCCCACCCTCCTCCATCCGGCCCTGGAGGTCGGGGCGGTTGTGAGGTACCGCTTCGGGCAGCCGTTCGACCAGGGCCCCACCCTCGCCCACGTCGCCGTGGCAGGTACGGCAGTATCCGGCATAGACCGTGGCGCCGCGCTCCGCGGCCTTCTCGATCTGCGTCTCCTCGGCCTCCTCAGCCCGCAGGGGGTCCCACAACGTGTAGCCGACCAGGGCGATGATGGTCAGGAAGACCAGGACGACCATCACGTTGATCTGCTTGCTGGTGTTCATCCGCCTCCAGTAAGGGTTGGATTTGGGGGCCGGTAACCTCCCGAAGTCCTGCGCAACTCAGACCGGGACGGCCCTCGAGGGGTTGTCCAGGCCCCCGTCGGTGATGTCTCCGGTATCCACGATGACCGTTCCGTCCTCGATGCGCACCTTCATCGTATCCATGGCGCGGGGGGAGGGCCCGTAAACGAGCAGGCCGGCATCGGTGAAGGTGGAGCCGTGGCAGGGGCAGCGAAACCAGCCCATCTTGTCGGCATCTGTATCCGGGTCCGGCCAGACGAAGCCTCCCAGCCAGGGCACCGTGCAGCCCAGGTGGGGGCACTTCCACCACAGAGCCAGGAGGCCGGGGGTTCCCTGCCGCTCGGTCAGGTGGACCAGCCAGAACCTCCCCACGGTGATCTGGGTCTTGCTGCCCGGGGGGAAGTCCTCAACCGGCCCCGCGACGACCTCGCCGCCGAAGCCGGTAACCCCTCGGGGGTAGACCAGGTCGACGGTGATGCCCACCGTCCCGGCGACGGCCGCCCCCAGGCCGGCCCAGAAGCCCAGGCGCAGCACCGATCGGCGGGAGATACGAGCGGGGGTCCTCCGGCGGCCCGTCACGGTGGCCGCGATGGGCGGCCCGGGCGGCGGCCCAGGGGGCGCAGCCGAGCCC
>JBAUEL010000202.1:0-27369 GCA_049678585.1 Dehalococcoidia bacterium | reverse complement strand
GCTGGAGTTCCTCATGCGCAACGAGGGGCGCGTGGTCACCCGCACACAGATCCTGGATCATCTTTGGGGCTACGAGCACACGCCGGATTCCAATCTGGTGGATGTCTACGTTTCGTACCTCCGGCGTAAGGTTGACAAAGCGCACCCCAACAAGCTCATCGGCACCATCCGGGGTGTCGGCTACTTCCTTGGTCAATAGTCATGTTTGCCTCCGCACGCTGGCGTCTCACCCTCTGGTTCGTGGCTGTCCTGGCCCTGATCCTGAGCGTGATCGGCGTCGCCGTTTTCTTCACCGCTCGCACCGCCCTCTTCGACGCCGTCGACGATAGCCTGCGCTCCCGCGCCACCAGCGAAATGCGCCTGCTGCTCCCAAGGCTCCCTCAGCAGAGTCGACGCCAGCAGCCCCTGCGGGACGTCATTGTGGGGCCCGCCTTCACCGCGGGCGGCTACTTCTACGCCCTGGTGGACCGCGACGGCGAGCTGCTGGCGGGGACGCCCAACGTCGACCCCGACGGGCTGGCAGGTCAGGAGGCCATCGAGAAGGCCCTGGACGGCGACCCCACTTTCGAGAACACGGACTCGTCCAGCGGCGAGAACCTGCGCGTGTACGTGGTGCCCCTGGAGGGCCCCCAGGCGACTAGGGTGGTTCTGGAGGTGGGCAGGAGCGTCGAGCCCGAGAGGGAGGCCCTGCGCCGCCTGATATTCACTCTCGGCGGTGGCGGTGCCGTCGGGCTCGTCCTCGCCCTGGTCGGCGGCTTCTTCCTCGCTGGCCGGGCCCTCCGGCCCATAAGCGATGCGATGAATCGCCAGCGGGCGTTCGTGGCCGATGCCTCCCACGAGCTGCGCACGCCTCTATCGCTGATCCGGGCCAACGCTGAGCTACTGCAGCGCCATCCGGGGGAACCCGTCCGTGCTAACATGCCCGCCTTGAACGACATCATTCGGGAGACCGACGGACTGGGCACGTTGGTCAGCCAGATGCTGACGCTGGCGAAGGCCGACGTTGGGGGGACGCCCTTCGTCTTCACGGAAGTTGCCCTCCACGACTTGGTGGAAGACGTGGGGAAGCAGATGCGGGTGCTGGCGGACAGGAAGGGTCTTCAGCTAGACGTCCGGGTCGACGGGCCGGTCCGGGTCAGAGGGGATGAGGTGCGGCTGAGGGAGCTTCTGCTCATCCTGCTGGACAACGCCATCAAGTTCACGGACGCGGCGGGAACAGTAGCGCTGATGCTGGAGGCAGATGGCGGCAAGGCCGTGGTGCGGGTCACTGACTCGGGCAGCGGCATCCCGCCGGAGGCCCTCCCCCATGTCTTCGACCGGTTCTACCGAGCGGACAAGGCGCGCTCCCGGGCCGAGGGAGGAGCCGGCCTGGGGCTAGCGATCGCTAAGTGGATCGTGGAGGGCCACAGGGGCTCGATACGAGTCGACAGCTACCCCGGCACCGGTACCACCTTCACGGTGGAGCTCCCCATTCACTGAGGGTGGGCTGGCCCGGAGGCCCCCGCCGTAGGGAAGCGAGCGGTCCTATGGCGCAGGGCGTCCCCAGGGGCGGCGCCTGCGTCGCCTAGCTCACCTCGACCCGCGTGGGGACGACCTCGGAGCGGCGCAGAAGGCGCCGCTCGCCGCTGATCTCGAAGCTTCCGCTGAGCCGGATGTCCTCCGAGGAGCTTCCGACCAGGACCTCGACGCGCCCCGGCTCCACCACGAACTCCATGTCCCGGTCGTAGAAGGCGATCTGGCTTACGTCGAGGTGGAAGATCACTCCACGCTTCTCGCCGGGCTCGAGGGCGATGCGTTGGAAGCCCTTCAGCTCCTTCACAGGTCGCGTGACGCTTGCGACGACGTCGTGCACGTAGAGCTGTACGACCTCCTCGCCGGGGTGGGAGCCTGCGTTCATTACCTCCACGCGCACGTTGACCGCCCCGTTCGGGGGCACCTGCTCTGCGCTCAGCTCGAGGCTCGCGTACTCGAAGCGCGTGTAGCTGAGCCCGTGCCCGAACGGGAAAAGGGGCTTGGTCGGAAGGTCGGCGTAGTCGCCCTTCCACTGGCTGCGCCCGCCTGACGGCTTGTGCCCATAGTAGATCGGGACCTGGCCGACCGAGCGGGGGAGCGAGATTGGAAGCTTGCCACCGGGCGGCACGTCGCCGAAGAGCACGTCCGCGATGGCGTTTCCGCCCTCCTCTCCGGGGAGCCACGCTTCGAGGACGGCCGGCACGTGCTCGGCGATCCACGGAAGGGCCAGGGGACGGCCGTTGATGAGGACAACGACGGTGGGCGTGCCGGTGGCGACTACCGCCTCGACGAGGGCCTGCTGGACGCCGGGGAGCCCGAGGTCGGCGCGGTCGACGGACTCGCCGCTTGTGCAGCCCTCCACGAGCCCCGACTTTCCGCCGACCACCACCACGGCGACATCGGCCCGGCGCGCAGCCTCGACCGCCTCCGCGAACCCCTCCGTCGAATCGCCGAGAAGGTCGCACCCCCGGGCGGTCAGGATCTCGGTCTGCGGCCCGACCTTGCTCCGGATCCCCTCGAGCACGCTCACCATCGGGACGAAGTGTTGCGCCAGGTCGACGGCGCCGGCCTCGGGACGCGGCGCCAGGTTTCCCTCGCCCACCGGACCGAACCTCATCTCGAGGTGGGCGGGGTAGTGGTAGTCCCCCTGCAGCAGCCGGATGCTCTCGGCACTCGGGCCGATCACGGCGAGCCTTCGCAGGGAGCGGCGGAGGGGGAGGAGGTCCCCCTCATTCTTGAGGAGCACCATCGACTTCTGGGCGATGCGGCGCGCCAGGTGGCGCTGCTCGGGCGTATCGAAGACGGCCGGTGCCGTCTCCGCGTCGACGTACGCGTTCTCGAAGAGCCCGAGCTCGAACTTCATGCGGAGCACGCGCGCGACGGCCCGGTCGACTCGCGCCATCTCGACCCGGCCGTCCGCAAGCGCCTCGCGAAGGGGCTCCCCGTAGTAGTTGAGGGTCGGAAGCTCAACGTCGAGCCCCGCCTCGAGAGCCAGTCGCGCCGCCTCCGCCTTGCTCGCGGCCACCTGGTGGTAGGTCATGAGCGTCGGGATCGTGAAGTAGTCCGACACCACGACACCGTCGAAGCCCAGCTCCCCCCGCAGGAGCGCTTCGAAGAGCTCCCGCGAGGCCCCGCACGGGACGCCGTCGAGCTCGTGGTAGGCGTTCATGATGGAGCCGAGCTTCGCCTCGCGGACGGCGGCCTCGAAGGGCGTCACGAACACCTCGAGGAGCTCGCGCTTTGGGATGTGGGCTGGCGCCCAGTTGAGGCCTCCCTCCGAGGCGCTGTAGCCGACGAAGTGCTTCCCCGTGGCGACGACCCCGCGCCGCCGGTCATCTCCCTGGAGGCCCTTCACGTAGGCGACGCCGATCCGGGAGACGAGGTAGGGATCCTCACCGAAGGTCTCCTCGGTGCGGCCCCAGCGTGGGTCGCGGGCCACGTCGAGGACCGGCGCCAGCGCCTGATGCGCGCCCACCGCGCGCATCTGAGTCCGGATCACGTCCGTCATCGCCTCGCTGAGATCGGGCTCCCAGGTGCTGGCGAGGCCGATCGCCTGGGGGAAGCAGGTAGCATCCCGGGCCATGTAGCCGGCACAGCTCTCCTCGTGGATGATCGCGGGGATGCCGAGCCGCGTGTTCTCCACCAGGAACTTCTGGATCGCGTTCGCGAGCCGGGCGCTCTCCCGCGGCCCAAGCACCGTGCCGCCGCCGATTCGGGTCAGGTGCCCGGTGCCGTGGCGAAGCGACTCCTTGGCCTTCGCCTCGGAGAAGCGCTCGCCTTCGAAGAGCGCCGTTGACCAGACGCCTCCGAGCTGCGCGACCTTCTCCTCGAGGGCCATGCGGGCGAGGAGATCGTGGACCCGCTCCTCGATGGGCAGACGGGGATCGCGGTATGGGGCGCGTTCGTGCTCTCGGTCCATGCAAGAAGTCCCAGCCAGAGCTTAGCGTTAGTTCAGGGAATCCTGCAAGTCGGCGCGGAGACGGTGCTGCCTGATGCAGCTAAGCCAAGACTGGCGCCGATTGGACTGTTGATCCAGCCGGAGGGCGGATGTATGGTCGCCGTGGGATTCTCCAGAGGGACAGAAGCGGTCATGCCGGTCCTCAAGGAATTCGCCTTTACCCTCGATCCGTCCCAGGCCATCAGGCGGCGGAGCGGCCGTCTATCGCGGCTCGTTGACAGGCCGGCGTGGCGAAAGATGTCCGAGTCCGCGCTCGCGGAGGCCCGTGACCTCATCTGCCCGGGCATCGCCTACGCCGTCCACCCCGTCACCGGGGCCGACGGAGAACGCCTGATCATCGCCGACGGGCAGGCGCTCGAGAGCGCCGTCGTGGCGCGGCTCTTCGCAGGTGCTCCCGAGGTCGTCCTGGCGATCTTCACCATCGGGCCACTCCTGGAGGAGCGGGTGGCGGAGCATCAGGCCGCGGGCGATTATCCGGCAAGCTTTGCCCTGGACCTGATCGGCTCGCTCGCCGTCAACGAGGTCGGCCAGGTTGCCTATAGCGTCATCGAGGACCTGGCGGCCTCCAGAGGTGTCAGGGCGAGCATCCCTCTCAATCCCGGCACCACCCACTGGCCGCTCTCCGGCAACCGCGTGCTGGTGGAGCTGATTCCCGCCGCCGAGATCGGCGTAGAGGCGCTGGAATCAGGGCTGCTCAGGCCCTTCAAGTCCATCTCCTACGCCGTGGCCCTCGGAAAGGACGTCCTGACGCCGGACCAGGGTTCCTCCTGCGACTACTGCGACACGCGCGACCTGTGCCGACTATAGGTCACCGCTCGCGATCCACTTCGCGCCTCCCAAAGCGCCGCCGGATTGCCAGCACAAGGTGAGGAAGGCTGAGGACAAGCATGGACACTTACACCTGCATTCGGACAAAGCGTGACACCAGGTTCTACATGGACACGCCCATCCCGGAGGAATCCCTGCACCGCATCCTGCAAGCGGGACGGATGGCCGGCAGCTCTAAGAACTCGCAGTCGTGGCGCTTCGTGGTCATCGAAGATGCGGCCAAAATACGGGAGCTTGCCGCTTGCGGCCAGTACACCGAGCACCTCCCCTACGCGCCTTTGCTGATCGCTATCGTGATGCCGAAGGATGGAGGGGATTTCGATGCTGGCCGGGCCGCCCAGAACATGATGCTCGCCGCCTGGGCTGAAGGGATCACCTCCTGTCCTACGTCAATGCATGACATGGACGGGGCCCGCCGCGTGCTGGGCGTTCCCCGTGATTATCGCGTGACCATCGTCCTGCCGTTCGCGTACCCGCCGCCTTCCGGGATCAAGTCGCGAGGCCTGCCGCGCCTCTCGCTCGAGGAGTTGGTGCATCGGGGCGGCTGGTAGCGACGCGGACGCGCCCCGTCGGATCCTAAACGATGCGCTTGCCTGGGACGGGAGCGCAGGCGCTGTAGACCTCCCTGCGGCCTTCTTGTGGACGACAGGAAGGTTGTATCCTGTGAAGCGGAGGACGAAGGCGCTAGCGCGCGAGCGCCTTGAAGCGGCATGACTGATCCCAGACCCTACCCACCCATCGGCGACTACGGCCTCATCAGCGACATGCATTCCTGCGCCCTGGTCTCCAAGGCTGGTTCGATCGACTGGTGCTGCTTCCCGCGCTTCGATAGCGCTGCCGTTTTCAGCCGCATTCTCGACTGGCGCAAGGGCGGCCATTTCCAGGTCGCGCCGCGCGGCGTCCGGTCGGTGAGGCGGCGCTACCTCCCAGGGACGAACGTTCTGGAGACCACCTTCGAGACAGACACGGGCGTGGCGAAGCTAATCGACTTCATGCCCATCCATCCTCATTCGCGGCCGGAAGAGCCTCTGGAAGTGGGCTGCCGCCAGCAGGTGGCGCGGATCTTGGAGTGCGTGAGCGGCAATGTCCACTTCATGTTGGAGTGCCGCCCGCGCTTCGACTATGGCACGATCGTTCCTCATGCCGTCCTCAACGGCCCAAACAGCGGGTTCGCTCATGGGGGCGCGGACGCGCTGTCGCTCAATTGCACAGCGCCGCTGCGCGAAGCCAATGCCAGCTTTCAGTCCGAGGGGCTGCTGAGGGCCGGAGAGAAGCTGTGCGCGGCTGTAACCTACCAGCCCCGCATGTCCCATGCCGTTCAGGCGCTCGACGAGGACGAGATCGCGCGACGCCTCGATGAGACGGCGCGGTTCTGGAACCAATGGTCCGCACTCTGCACCTACGATGGAGAGTACCGTGATGATGTCCTCCGCTCCGCCCTCACGCTCAAGGCGCTGACATACGCGCCGTCGGGCGCCCTCCTGGCAGCCGCGACTACCTCTCTGCCCGAGGCGATCGGCGGCTCACGCAACTGGGACTACCGTTTCACCTGGATTCGCGATGCGACGTTCGCGCTTTACGCTTTGTTCATCCTCGGCTACACGGCGGAGGCACGGGCCTTCAAGGACTGGCTGGAGTGGAGCACCGTAGGGCGCGCCCGGGACCTTCAGATCATGTACGGCCTGGGGGGCGAGAGGCGGCTGGCGGAGGCGGAGCTGCCGGAGCTGGAGGGGTACCGTGGATCGGGTCCCGTCCGCATCGGCAACGCCGCGTATTCCCAGTTCCAGCTGGACATCTACGGCGAGGTGCTGGACTCGGCCCACCTGTACCGCAAGTTCGGGGGCGAAATGGACCCAGAGTACTGGCAATACCTTCGCCAGGTGCTCGACTTCGTGATAGACCACTGGCGGGAGCCGGACGAGGGGATCTGGGAGACGCGGAGCGGGCGGCAGCACTTCGTCTTCTCCAAGGTCTGGTGCTGGGTGGCTTTGGACAGGGCAATAAAGGTGGCCCGCGCGCTCGGCCTTCCGGGGGATGTCGAACGCTGGCGGAAGGTGAGGGCCGAGATCAAGGAGGACGTGCTGGCCAGGGGCTATGATGCCCAGCGCGGGGCCTTCGTGCAGGCATATGGCAGTAAGGCGCTCGACACCGCCAATCTGATGCTTCCCCTGGTCGGCTTCATCCCTGCCGGCGACCCGCGCATGCGCTCGACCATCGAGGCGATCGAACGGGAGCTGACGTCGCCGCAGGGCTTCGTGTACCGCTACAAAGGCTTCGACGACGGTCTGGCTGGTGGCGAGGGCACGTTCACCATCTGCACCTTCTGGCTCGCTGACAACCTCATTGCCCTGGGCGAGGTTCATCGGGCCCGCGCTCTGTTCGAACAGGTGAGAGGCTGTGCCAACGATCTCGGCCTGTTCAGCGAGGAGATCGACGCCGAGACGGGCGAGATGCTGGGCAACTTCCCGCAGGCTTTCACCCACCTCGGTTTCATCAACACGGCGGTCCAGTTGCACAAGGCTGCTGCCCGCGAGGCAAGCACCCGTCCAGGCGAAGTGAAAGGGGGCCTAGCATGAAAGCCGTAGTCGTTACCCCCAAGAAACGAGGCAGCGGTCGACTCGCGGAGGTGCCCGACCCGCAGCCCAAGAAAGGTGAAGTCCTCGTCCGGGTGCATGAGGTCGGGTTGGACGGGACGGACCTGGAGATTCTCGAGGGCCAGTACGGGGAAGCGCCGCCGGGCGAAGACTACCTGGTAATCGGCCATGAGTCATTAGGTCGAGTGGGAGAGGTGACCGATGGCACCGAGGGGCTCTCGCCCGGGGACTGGGTTGTCGCTATGGTTCGGCGACCGGACCCGGTCCCCTGCCGCAACTGCGCCGCAGACGAGTGGGATATGTGCTTGAACGGCCTGTACACGGAGCGGGGCATCAAGGGACGGCACGGGTTCCTGGCCGAGTTCTACGCGGAGGCACCGAAGTTTCTCGTAAGGGTCCCCGAAGAACTGTCGGCCTTCGCCGTCCTGCTGGAACCCGTATCGATTGTGGAGAAGGCTGTCGAGCAGATCAAACGGATCCAGGCCCGCATGGTCTGGCAGCCGGAGCGTGCGATTGTGCTCGGCGCAGGACCGATAGGGCTTCTGGCCGCGATGCTCCTGCGCCTGGAGGGCATTGAGGTGCACATCTACAACAGGTCTGAGCGGAAGGTCAAGCGTGACGTGACTGAGTCGATAGGGGCAAACTATATCTCGGCAGAGGAAAGTCCGCTTGCTCATGAACTGGCCGAGGAGATCGGACCCGTGGATATCGTCGTAGAGGCGACCGGTTTCAGTCCTCTCGCGTTTGACGCCATGGACATCGTCGGCCCCAACGGCATCGTCTGTCTCACTGGCGTGAGCGGAGGCTCACGGACGCTGGAGGTCTCGGCGGATCACCTGAACCTGGAGATGGTGCTCATGAACAAGGTGGTATTCGGCACGGTGAACGCCAACCGTCGTCAGTTCGAGTCAGGCGTCGGCCACCTGCAGGAGATCGAGGCCCGGTGGCCGGGGGTCCTCTCCCGCATGATCACGCGTCGGCTTCCCATGGAACATTTCGCCGAAGCCGTGCAGCGGTCGCCGCAGGACGTCAAGACAGTGCTGGAGATAGCCTCTGCGGGAAGGCCGGGACCAAGGAAGGAATGAGATGAAGTCGTTCGACCTGATAGTCATCGGCTCAGGCTCCGGCCTGGAGGTCTCGTCGGAAGCCGCCGACCGAGGGCTTTCGGTGGCGGTGGTCGAGCATGGACCTTTCGGTGGGACCTGTCTGAACCGGGGGTGCATCCCGTCCAAGATGCTCATCCACTCCGCCGATGTCATGGAGACGATCCGGCGCGCCGAGCTGTTCGGGATCAAGGCCCAGGTCTCAGCGGTGGACTGGGATTTCATCGTGAAGCGCGTGGTCGATACTGTTGACGCCGACGCTCAGGCTGTGGAGGAAGGTAACCGTCAGCACCCGCATGTTACCGTTTTTAAGGGCACCGGGAGGTTCGTAGAGCATAAGGTCCTGGAGGTGGACGGCGAGCGCATCACAGCGGAGACCATCGTCATCGCAGCGGGCACCCGCCCTCGCATACCGGACATCGATGGCCTAACCGATGTCCCGTTTTTGACCTCCGACGAAGCGCTCCGCCTGCCGAAGCAGCCGCGGAGGCTGATCATCGTCGGCGGAGGATACATCGCTGCCGAGCTGACCCACTTCTTCGGCGCCCTGGGGACCGAGGTCACCATCGTTCACCGCGGGCCGCGGATGCTCCGGCAGGAGGACGACGACGTGGCCGCCCGCTTCACGGAAGTCTATCAACGGCGGTTCACGCTGCTCCTCAACACCGTCGTCAGGCGAGCGCAGCGCAACGGCGAGGACATCGTGCTGGAGGTGGCTTCGGACGGCCAGAAGCGCACCCTGAGTGCCGACGCCCTTCTCCTGGCCGTAGGACGGGTTCCGAACACCGACCTGCTGGACGTGGCGAAGACGGGCATAGTGCTAGACGAGCGGGGGTTCATCAAGACTAACGAGCATCTGGAGACAGACGTCCCCGGCATCTGGGCCCTGGGCGACATCGTGGGCAGGTACCTGCTGAAGCACAGCGCCAACCTGGAGGCCGCCTACGTGGCCCACAACATCCTCAACCCCGAAAACAAGGTAGTCGTAGACTACCAGGCCATGCCTCACGCTATCTTCGCCTCGCCACAGGTTGCGAGTGTAGGCCTGACCGAGCGGCAGGCCCGAGAGCAAGACCTGCCCTATTCTGTTGGCACTTACGACTACTACAACAGCGCCTACGGCTTCTCGATCGACGATAAAGACGGCTTTGTAAAGGCTCTCGCGCACCGGGAGACCGGGGAGATTCTGGGCTGTCACATTATCGGGAGCGAGGCGTCCATCCTGATTCAGGAAGTCACCAACGCTATGAGGATGCGCTTGACCACGGAGGCCATCACGCAATCGATCTACGTGCACCCGGCGCTGCCGGAGGTAGTCCAGCGGGCCTTCGGGTCGCTGCGTCAGTGACCACGGCTGGTGCGCGTCGGCCGCTCTCGCCGCCCGGCGGCCTGGGACGGTTCGAGGGTAAAGGCGAATTCCTTGAGGCCAGGCATGGCCGCTTCCGTCCCTTTGGAAGGTCCCACGGCGACGGTACACCCGCACTCTGGGTGGATCAGGCAGGTCCGATTGAGGGTGAGAGCAGCCGCATCTCGACCCTTGGGTTACTGGAGGACGTCCTGGGCCTATTCGTGGCGCAGGGCTTCGATGGGGTTGAGACGGGAAGCGCTGAAGGCGGGGTAGATCCCGAAGAAGAGGCCGACCGTCGCCGACACGCCGAAGGCCACCATCACCGAAAGCGGCGTTACCAGGGTGCTCATCTCGCGGTCCCCGATGGTGCGGCCGTCGGCCACTTCTGCGGCTGCTATCCCTAGGAATATCCCCACAGCTCCGCCGACCAGGGTCACTGTCAGCGCCTCGACCAGGAACTGCATCATGATGTCCCTTCGGCGCGCGCCCACCGCCTTGCGGATGCCGATCTCCCGCGTCCGCTCCGTCACCGACACCAGCATGATGTTCATGATGCCGATGCCGCCCACCACCAGGGAGATGCCGGCGATGCTCCCCAGGAGGATAGTGAGCGTCTGAGAGACCTCGGTGACGGTGGAGATCAGGTCCTCCTGGCTGCGGATGATGAAGTCCTCCTGGCCGTGGCGGTCCAGGAGCAGTTGTGTGATGTCCTCCTTGGCCTGGTCAAAGTACTTCCTGTCGCTGAGGCGCACGGTGATCTGGTTGACGTTGCTCAGGCCCTGGGGGTGACGCAGGAAGGGGATGCGCGCCTGCATGGTCGGCAGGGGCAGGAAGACTAGGTCATCCTCGTCGCCGGTGCTGGTGGCCCCCTTGGGCTCCATGACACCGACGATGCGGAAGCTGAAGTTGAGGGTGAACTGGCCACCGCCCACTGAGAGCCGCACTATCTCGCCGACGGGGTCCTTGTCCCCGAAAAGCTCCTCGGCCGTACGGCTTCCCATGACCGCCACCAGCCCCTTTCGGCCCACGTCGGCCTCGGTTATGAAGCTGCCCTTCTGGACGTAGAACTCCCGCACGTACGCGTAGTTGGGCGTGACACCGGTGCTGGGGGCGAGGACGCTGTTTCCGGCGTAGACGAAGGTCCCGGTGAAGGTTATGGTCTGGGCAGTGACGCCCTCGACGTAGGGGAAGCGCTCCGGGTCGTCGATGGCGTCGGCGTCGGTGTCCACCAGGGTCAGCGCCTCACCCTGGAAGCCGCCGCCCGTCTCGACCGAGGCGGGCCGGACGAAGAGAAGGTTAGTACCCAGCCCCCGGATGCGCTGGGTGACGTCCTCCTGCGCTCCTTGTCCTACCGCCATGAGGGCGATGACCGCGCCCACTCCGATGACGATACCCAGCATGGTGAGGGAGGAGCGCAGCTTGTTGGCGACGAGCGCCTGGAGCGCCGTACCCATGGTGTCGAGGACGTTCACGCTGAAACCCCCGGGTCGGTAGCTGGGCGCGATCCGTTGCGCTCATCACCCGCTATGGCGCCGTCACGCAGACGGATGGTGCGCCGGGCATAGGCTGCCACCTCGCTCTCGTGGGTGACCAGCAGGATGGTCATCCCCCGTTCCTCGTTGAGACGGCGGAAGACCTCCATGATCTCGTGGCTGGTGGCCGTATCCAGGGCGCCGGTGGGCTCGTCGGCGAGGATGAGGGATGGGTTGGTCACCAGGGCGCGGGCGATGGCCACCCGTTGCTGCTCGCCGCCCGAGAGCTCCGTCGGCCTGTGGCGTATGCGATCGGCCAGTCCCAATTCGTGCAGGGCGCGGGCAGCGAGTTGGCGTCGCCGGGGAACGCCTCGGTAAGTAAGAGGTAGCTCCACCTGTTGGAGACTGGGCAGGCGCGGAAGCAGGTTAAAGCTCTGGAAGACGAAGCCTATGCGACGGTTCCGCACCTCGGCCAGGCGGTCCTCACCCAAGGAGCTCACCGGCAGGCCGTCCAGCTCGTAGAGGCCGCTGGTAGGTTTGTCGAGGCAGCCCAGGATATTCATGAGCGTGGACTTCCCCGACCCTGACGGGCCCATGATGGCGACGAACTCGCCGCCTTCCACGTCCAGGTCCAGCGGCCGTAGCGCTTGCACAGTCACGGAGCCCATCTGGTAGGCTTTGCTGACCCCTCGCAGCCGGATCATGGCCATGGCTAGCGGACCCCTTCCGGGAGTTGCTCCTCCTCTCTCTCCTGCTCCGCCCGGGTGGTGCCCGGCACGACGACCAGGTCTCTCTCCTCCAGCCCTGAGACCACCTCGGTGTTGTCTGTGTCGCTGAGGCCCGTCTCAATGGTCTGGATCTCGGGCTTGCCGTCGACCATTACCTCCACCACGATCTCGTCGCCGCGACGGCGGATGGCGCGGTTGGGCACCACCAAGACGTCCCGACGCTCCTCGGTGACGAGCACCGCCGAGCCGTTCATTCCCGGCACGGGCCGGTCGGCCACCTCTTCCCCGACACCGACGAGGGCGCCCTCCACGACGTAGATCACGATGCCCTGCTGCACCTGGGGCGCCAGGCCGATGGCCGTGATCACTACCGGGAAGGGCCGCTCCTGGAGGGCGTCGAAGATGATGAGTCCCACCATGCCTGGGCGCAGGCTGGGCAGGTCTGTTTCCCCCACAGCCAGGCGCACCTTAAGGGCGCCTGGAGTCAGCAGGGTAACGGCAGAGAGCTGGGCGCTCGAGCTCGCCAGGTCGCCGACCTCGATATCGATGCTGGCCACGGTGCCGTCGTAGGGAGCCTTCAGGGTGGCCTCTTCGAGGGCCTTGCGGGCTTCGTCGACGCCGATCTCAGCCAGGCGGACCTGCTGTCTCTGCAGGGCGATGTCGTCGGGGTCGGTGCCCCGCAGTAGCTCGTCGCGCTTGGCGATGGCGGCGCTCAGGTTAGCCTGGGCGCTCCTCACGGCGTCCTCCGCCGCCTGGATGTCGGGGGCGTCCGCGCCCTCCTGGAGCTCCTGCAATCGCGCCTCCGCCGCCTCGACGCTCTCCTCGGCAGAGTCCACAGTGGCCCGGGCCGCCTTCAGGTCCTCCAGGGAAGGGGACAGCTCGTCCACGTGGGCCTGGGCCGAGATGAGGTTGGCCTCGGCTGCCACCAGGCCTTCTTCGGCGGCGGTGACGGCGGCCTCGGCGGCCTGGAGATCCTCCGGCGTCGGGATGTCGCTCAGTGCGTCGAGATTGGCCTGGGCGGAGGTCAGGGCGGCCTCTGTCACCTCCAGACTTAGTTCGGCATTAGCGAGGTTGTTCTCGGCCGAGACGTAGGAGCTGTTCGCGCCCAGCAGCCCCAGTATCATGTCGCCAAGGGTCAGGCAGAGGGCAGCGGGGTATTCATCTGGGCACTCGGGGTCGATGAATTCGTCTGACGCGGGGTCGTCGAGGTCGTCCATCAGACGGTCAACGGAGGCCTGGTCGAGTGGCACCTGGGAGAAGGGGCAGAGGGGGTCGCTGAGGCTGAGGTCATTGATGGCATCGCAATAGGCGTCGCCGGCTGCTCTCAGGTCCGCGTCCTCGGACTCCAGGGAGGTCTCGGCGCTGTCCACCTGGTTCTCGGCAGTGCTGACGTTGGCCTCGGCAGCGACGAGGGCCGCTTCGGCCGCCGCCTGCTCTGCTGCCGAGGGGGAGTCCTGCAGCTGCTTGCGCTTGGCCCTGGTCGATTCCAGGGTCGCCTGGGCCGAGGCGACGCCCTGTTCGGCGCTGACCACGGCTGCCTGGGCCGAGGCCAGCTCGGCGGGGGAAGGGCTATACACCAGGCTCTCCAAATTGGCCCGAGCGGAGGCCAGGGTCGATTGGGCCGAGGCGACGCTCTGTTCGGCAGCGGCCAGGTCGGCTTCTGATGCCCCTTCCAGCAGGTCATTGAGGTCTCGTTGGGCCTTGCTGAGCGTGGCCTGAGCGCTGGCGATGGTCTGCTCGGCGGCCAGGAGATCGGCCTCATCGGCGCCCTTCAAGAGCTGGCGGAGGCGGATGTGCGCCACCGCCAGGTTGGCCTCGGCGGTGGCCAGGCGGTTCTCCAGGTTGTCCGTTTCCAGGACGGCCAGCGGGGCGTCGGCCTTTACCTCTTGGCCGAGGGTGACCAGGATCTCCTCGACGCGGCCTACGGTCGCAAAACGGAGCTGGGTCTCGTCGGCTGCTTCGGCGGTGCCGGAGGCAGCGATGGTAGCGCGGATGGTCGCCCGGCTCACGGCGACGGTCTGCACCTCCCGGCTCTCATCGTCATCGCCGCCAAGCCAGAACTGCCAGACCAGGAGACCGGCGGCCACTGCCGCACCCAGAATGACCAGCAAGGCCCCGCGCCGGAGCCAGCGACCCCGGGCCTCCAGCTGGTCGAGGTCCATCAAGCTATCGTCTGCCACGTCTCGTGCCTTTCCGCTGAAATACCCCTTCGAGGCGTTGGGGCACGGAGCGATTCTGTATCAGCCTTGGGACTATGTCAACTCAGCGCTGCCCCCAAAGGCTGCTACTTCGAGCAGCGCTAACCTTCTCTACAAACGACCACACTGTAGCCGGTGAGCTAGGGCATTACTAACGGCAAGTAGTAACATACGGCAAGTAGTAACATAGCCACGATGCGAAGGCTGGCAGAATCCCGACTGCCAGACTAGAGGAGATGCCGTATGATCAGCCCTTTCGCCCCGATTACCATAGAAGGAATCAACATCCGCAATCGCTTCATGCGCTCCGCTACTTGGGACAGTACCGCGACTGACGATGGGGAGGTCACGGATGCCTCCGTGAAGATCATCGAGGACCTGGCGCGCGGCGGCGTCGGTCTAATCGTCACTGGCTTCGCGTACGTTTCTGAGCACGGAAAGGCCGTTCTCCGCCAGCTTGGCATCTTCCATGACCGCCACATCGAGGGAATGCGACGCCTGGTGAACGCTGCCCACGACCACGATGCGAAGATAGCGGCCCAGATCGCCCATGCGGGGATCAACCTGCTGCGCGTCGACCACGCAGGTCGGACTGCCCTGGCCCCTTCCAAGACCGAGGCCTTCCACGCGCCACATCGGGCCATGACTTCCGTGGAGGTCGAGGGGATTGTGCGTGATTTCGGTGCCGCTGCGGCGCGGGCGAGGGAGGCCGGATTCGATGTTGTCCAGCTCCACGGAGCGCATGGCTATCTCATGAGCCAGTTTCTCTCGCCCCTGACCAACCGAAGGACCGACGAGTGGGGCGGCTCACCCGAGAGGCGCCGACGCTTTCACGTCGAGGTGATGCGCTCCGTGCGGCAGGCAGTCGGTGATGACTACCCCGTATGGATAAAGCTGGGCCTCCGAGATCGCAGGCGTGGCGGACTGCGGCTCAGCGAGGGCATAGAAGCCCTGAAGGCGATGACTACTGAGGGCCTTTCGGCCGTGGAGGTCAGCACTGGGTTCGGCGGCAGGTCCGCCCAGGTACGCAGGCCGGAGGATGAAGAGCGTGCCTACTTCCGCGAGGACAGCGCTGAGGCCAAGCGCGCCGTTGACATTCCGGTCATGCTTGTGGGCGGCATTCGAAGCCTGTCAATGGCCGAAGATATCCTCCGTTGCGGCGACGCCGACATGATATCGATGTCCAGGCCTCTAATACGCGAGCCCGCCCTCATCGCGCGCTGGCAGCGCGGTGACACTGCGCCTGCGAAGTGCATTAGCTGCAACAAGTGTTTCGAGTTTGGCGCCCGTGGCGAGCCCCTGGAGTGTGGGGAGGAGCGCCGGCTTCGAGAGGAGGCCGCCGACGGTTGAGGACGTTTGGTCCCTGCGGTCAGGCTCCGATGGCCGCCCGGGTCTCCAGCGTGTTCTTGTGGGCACGCCCGCCCTGCATGATTAGGGCCAGGCGGTCCCTGTCCTGCAGGATGCGGATGTCCGCCAGCGGGTCGCCGTCCACCACCAGCAGGTCCGCCAGCTTGCCGGGCTCCAGCGTGCCGATCTCCTGCTCCATGTGGATGCACTCGCTGGCGGTCTTGGTGGTGGCGACGATGGCCTGCATGGGGGTCAGGCCGCCTTCCACCATGCGCTCCAGCTCCTCCGCGTTGCTGCCATGAGGGCCGACGCCGCTGTCGGTGCCCATGGCGATGCGGACACCGGCGGCGACGGCGCGGCGGAAGCTGGCCTTGTGGTCCTCCACGACCTCCTTGGCCTTGCGCAGCGCTTGCGGCAGCACGCTGCTGGGATCCTTCTCGGCACGGCGGAGCACCCAGAGCGGCGCCACCAGGGTGGGCACCAGAAAGGCGTTCCGGCGCTTCATCTCTTCGATCACCGCGTCGTCCAGCCAGATGCCGTGCTCAATGGACTCGACGCCGGCCACCAGGGCGTTCATGATGCCGCGGGCACCCTGGGCGTGGGCCATGCACGTCTTGCCAGCGGCCTGCGCTTCGTAGACCATGACCGAGATCTCCTCGGAGGTGAACTGCGTGGCGTCGGGCTCGTCGCTGGGAGACATGACGCCGCCGGTAGAGCAGAGCTTGATGAAATCGGCCCCGGCGCGAAGAAGGGCCCGCGTGGCCTTGCGCACCTCTTCGACGCCATCGACGAGGGTTTCTGGCCACTCGGGGCCCATGCTGCGGCGCATGCGCACGCCGGAGGGCATGGTGCTATCGCCGTGGCCGCCCGTTTGGGATAGCGCACCGACGGAGATGCGCAGGCGCGGGCCGGGAATGAGGCCGCGCTCGATGGCCAGCTTGAAGCCTAGGGGCGCGCCGGAGGCATCGCGCACGGCGGTGATGCCGGCCTCAAGCGTGTCCAGCGCGTGACGCGCCGCCTGGAAGAGGCGCAGGCTGGGCGGCGTGAGGACGTTCTCCTGCATCGTCGCCGGACGGGCGGTTATGTGCACGTGGCAGTCGATGATACCGGGCATGACCGTGCGTCCCTCGGTGTCGATGACCTCGGCGTCGCGGGGAATGTCGATGCCGGCGCCCAGGCGAGCGATGCGCCCCTCCTCGATGATGATCGTGGCGTTAGGGATTGGGTCGGCGCCCGTGCCGGCGATGAGCGTGGCGCCGTGGATCGCGGTGGTCATTTGCTTCCCTCCTGGAGCTCCGCCCGGCGGCTGGCCTGACACTGTGGCTGCTAGCGATGATTGTGGCTCCCTTCCCATGGCAAGTCAATGACGTAGCCGCGCCCTTCAAACCAAGCAGTGCGCGGTCTCATCGCACACTCGGCCTAGAGGCTACGCACCGGGCTACCGCTGGAGAAAGTCGCGGATGGCTCTGGTGACCTGCTCCAGCTGGGCTTCGAGCTGGCAGCCACCATCGCCCGCTCTCACCACGAGCGCGGGGACCGCAGCGGCTACCCTTGACGGCCTGCCGTGCAAGCCCTGGTCCAGCTTCACAGCCTGCCGGTGCCGGGAAGTCGCAGTCACCCCAGAGGCCACATCTGGCCTGATGCGCGTCCCACTCTAGACTCTTGAATAGTCCTTCAAAGGTGGTGTCCGATGGATACGCCTTGACCTTGACATATCCCTGCTTTACCAACTCCGCGTCAAAGAAGGTCTCGCAACCTCAGGGATAGGGCAGAATAGGAGAGCAACCGTAGCTCCAGCCTGCCATGAGCGCTACAATTGACGCAGTCTGCCGCCGTATCAGGAGATAGACGATGCCCTTCCCCTACCGCCATCCCAAGCAAGCGGAGCCGTTCGCTTTGGCCTACTTCGAGCGCCTGCGTGGCAGCGACGACCTTTACAGGACCTGGCTGGGACTGGATGCCCTCATCCAAGTGCGCATCCAAGAGCCGGACATCGCCGTTTTCATCGACACGCGTGGCGGCTCCGAGATGCGCGTCAGGGCAGGCGTCAGCGCCGAGGAGCCCGACCTCACCTTGACCCTCACCGCCGACACCTTCCACGACATCTATACGGGTCGGCTCAACGTCTTCCCGGCGTTTGCCACCCGCAAGATCACGACCGAGGGCAACGTTGCCCTTATCATGAAAACGGCCTGGACGCTGCCGCAGGCGATCCAGATCTACCGCGAGCATTGCGCCTCGGCCGGACTGGCGGAGCAGGAAACGAAAGCCCCTACGCCGGAGGCAACTGAAGTGGTAGCAGCGGCTTCCACCGGCGACAGGGTAGAGCGTCTGCGTGAGCGATTCCTGCGCGGGCAGCGGGAGGTCTGTGTAGAGCGCGCCCGCTACCTCACCGCGTCGTACCGCCAGACGGAAGGGCAGCTCGCGGTTCTGCGCCAGGCTCGCGCCTTGGAGCACGTCCTGGGCCACATCAGCGTGCGCATCGAGCCGGACGAATTGCTGGTGGGTAACGTCACCGGCAAGCCGCTGGGCGCGGGAATCTATCCGGAGGGCGTCGCCGGGCGCATCCTGGGCGAACTGCCGAACCTCGCCCAGCGCGACTGCAATACGTTTGCCATCGCCCCAGACGACGAACGTGAGCTGGTCGAGAGCATCCTGCCCTACTGGCGCGGCAAGACAATCGAGGACCGGGCGCGGGAACTCTGGTCACCCCAGGTGACCGCCAACTTTGAGAAGGTGGCGCCGTTCATCCTCACCGAGATCGGCGGCATCGGACACATGCTGTTCAACCACCAGCGTGTCCTGGAACGGGGCCTGCTGGCGATCATCGAAGAGGCAAGCGGGAAGAGGCAGGAGGCAAAGGACAAGGCGCAGCGCGATTTCTATGAGGCCGCGGAGATCGCCGGGCGGGCGGTGGTCTCCTGGGCGAACCGCTACGCAGACGAGGCTCAGCGGCTGGCTGATACGGCAACGGATCCCCGGCGCGATGAACTTCTCGCCATCGCCGAGGCCTGCCGCCGCGTGCCCGCTCAGCCACCGCGCACATTCCAGGAGGCGCTCCAGTCCGTCCTGTTTATGCACTACGTCACCCAGATCGAATCGTGGGAGTCGGCCATCTCCTTGGGCCGGATGGATCAGTTTCTCTACCCGGCCTATAGGGACGAAGTGGAGGCTGGCCAGCTTTCACGCGAGCGCGCGCTAGAGTTGCTGGCCTGCTTCTACATCAAGCTCAGTCACTCCATTCCTCTGTTCGACGCCGACGTGACGCTCGCCTTCTCCGGGCTGACGAACTTTGCCAACACCGTCATCGGCGGCGTGGACGGGGAAGGCAACGACGTCACTAACGATCTCTCATACCTGATGCTGGAAGCCATGAAGCGCGTGCGGACGCCGCAGCCCAACTTCGGCGTTCGCCTCCACAAGCAGGCCCCGCGAGAGTTCCGAGACGCTGTCGTCCAGGCTGTGGCCGATGGCATCGGCAATCTCCAGCTATTCAACGATGAGGTGGTCATCGACTCGCTGACCAATCGCGGCGTCCCCCTGCAGGAGGCGCGCGACTACGGAATCATCGGTTGCGTAGAACAGGCCGTGCCCGGCAAAAGCTTCACATCCTCCGACGCAGCGCTGCTCAACCTGCCGTTGTGCCTGGAGCTGGCGCTGAACAACGGTCGTGGGCGACTATTCTCCGATCAGCTTGGCCTGCCCACCCGAGACCCGCGAAGCTTCACCTGTATCGAGGACGTTGTCGAAGCCTACCGGGCGCAGGTCGAACACCTCGTCGGCCAGATGGTGGAAGGGCTGGAGGGGCTGGCCCAGGCCCACGCGGAGCGGCGGCCGGTGCCTCTGGCCTCATCGCTTACCGATGACTGTCTGACACGAGGCCTGGACCTGACAGCAGGCGGTGCCCGCTACAACTTCACAGGCGTTCAGGGTGTGGGCGTGGCAACCGTCGCCGATAGCCTGGCGGCGATAGACTCGCTGGTGTTCGAGCAGAAGCGAATCACCATGGGGGAACTGCTGGCTGCCCTCGACACGGACTTCGAAGGGCGAGAGTCCCTGCGACAGATGCTCCTGAACAAGGCGCCCAAGTACGGCAATGACGACGATCATGCCGACCGATTCGCCCGCCTGGCCGCGGAGATATACTGCCGTGCCGTCGAGAAGCATCGGAACCTCCGCGGCGGCTCGCATTCACCCGGCTTGTACAGCGTGACGACACACGTAGCCTTCGGACTGATGGTCGGCGCCACCCCTGATGGGCGCCGTGCGAGCGAGCCGCTCTCGCAAGGCATCAGCCCGGCGCATGGGCGGGACAGGCGCGGACCTACCGCTGCCCTCAAGTCTGCTGCCAAGCTCGATCACACGTTGGTGTCCAACGGCCTAGCGCTGATCCAGATGCTCAGTCTGGGTGCATCGGCGCGTAAGCACGCCAACGATGTCTTGGGCGGCCTCTTGGAGGCGTATTTCGCCCTCGGCGGGCAGGAACTGCAGTGGAACCTGGTGGACCGGGCAACGCTGCTCGCCGCCCAGCAAGACCCTGAGGCCTATCGGGGACTGGTTGTGCGGGTGGCAGGCTATAGCGCCCTCTTCACCGACCTCAACCGCGTCGTCCAGGACGAACTCATCGCCCGGACAGAGCACACCGTCTGAGATCGCGCCAGAGGAAGATATCGACTGTCGTTCCTACGTGGTACGACAGTCGCATCTTACCGCTGGGCGCACTGCTAAAGCCAAGGCTGGCGTGTGGACGACCCGTCAGCCTGCCCGGCCGCACCGTAGAACCTTGTCGGCAGTCTGAAGGATACGCACCGGGCTACCGCTGGAGAAAGTCGCGGATGGCTTCGGTGACCTGCTCCGGCTGCTCCAGCTCCGTGAAGTGGCCGGCGTTCGTCACCCACTGCAGTTCGGCGTCCGCAAACTGAGTGACGGCGCCTTCGAAGTACCACTGAGGCTGGGCCGGGTCCTTCTCCCCCTGAAGCAGCAGGACCGGGAAGCTCATCTGGGAGTAGAGCTGCTGTCGCGCCAGCAGCATCTCCGCGCTGGTGTCGCGGAAGTAGCGGGGCACGGCCTCGGCTACGCCGGGCCGGCCGAACTCCTCGATGATGCGCAGCATGTCCTCTTCGGCGATGGGCTGAACGGTACGCTCCCCGTAAACCTGGCGCACGAAGGCCTCCGTGTCGGAGAAGAGCCTGATTGCCACCGCCTGGTTGCGCAGGACCACGAACTGCGGGTGGTTCCGCGGGTCCGATTTGTGGACCGGCGCCTGCATGCGGACGTACTTGATGACGCGTTCCGGGTGCCGCCCCGCGATGAAGTCTCCCAGCAGGGTGCCCCAGTCGTGCGTGACGAGATTGAAGCGTTCCAGGCCGATGGTGTCCAGCAGGGCCACCACTTCCTCTGCAACCCGCTCGGCCGAGTAGTCGCCGTCCGATTTGTCGGACTGGCCGTAACCCTTCAGATCGATGGCGATGACGTGGTAATCGTCAGACAAGGCCTCGAGCTGGTAGTGCCAGGAGTACCACGACTCCGGCAGGCCGTGGAGGAAGACCACCGGCTCCCCTTGGCCGGCCTCCACATAGTGCCAGGTGAGGCCGGCGGCCTCGGCGAAGTGGTGAGATAGCTCAGCGCCGTCCTCGCCCGGTCCGCCTGCCTCCCGCGGAGTGTCCGAGTCATCGCAAGAAATCAGAACGCAGGCCAGGATCACGGAGGCGGCTGCTAGGAGAACGCGACGGGGTGTCAGGAGAGCGCTGTCAACGGAAAGCACGGGGGAATGATCAGGGACACTGGAACGGGTGTCAACCGTCACTGCGTAGACCACTCAGCAAGCGGTCGCTTCACAGCCGCCGCAGCGTCGGCAGCACCTCGCGGCCGTAGAAGTCGATGAAGCGACGCTGGTCGCGCTGGGCCGAGTGGACGAAGACATGGGTTACACCTGCCTCGACCAGCTCCTTGATGGCGTCCACGTGGGTCCGAGGGTCAGTACTGACGATCCACTGTTCAATTTCGCGTTCCGGCGTGGAATTCTCTTCGGCATAGCGCTGGATCTGGCGTGGGTCGGACATGTTCAGCAGCTGCCCGGCGATGGCGTGGAACTGCCAGAGCCGCGCTCCTTCCAGGGCCTCCTCCCGCTCACCCACGAAGACGTACAGCTCCACCAGCCTCGGCATGACGTCGGGGTCTTTCCCGGCAGCGTGTGCCCCTTCCTCGAACGCCTGCACGATGTCCTTTCGATCAGTGAGGGTGGCAGCGTCGGTGATCCAGCCGTCGCTGTGCTCGCCGGCCAGCCGCGCGCTCCTCGGGCCCGAGGCGGCGACGTAGACGGGGATCGGGCGAGGCGGCTTGTCGTAGAGCTTGGCGCCTTGCAGGCGATAGTAGCGCCCTTCGAAGTCCACCCAATCCTCGGTCCAGAGGCGCCGCATGAGAGTGATGGCCTCCGCCAGGCGCTCGGCGCGCTCGCGGTAGGGGCCCCAGCCGCCGCCGGCGGGGACCTCGTTCAGGGCCTCGCCGGTGCCGACCCCCAGGAATATGCGACCGGGGTAGAGTACGCCCAGGGAGGCGAAGGCGTGGGCGACCTCCGCCGGGTTGTAGCGATAGGTGGGGCAGGTGATCCCGGTTCCCAGCAGCAGCGTCTCGGTGCGCTGACCCATCGCCGCCAGTGTGATCCAGGCGTGGCCGGCGTGGCCCTGGTTGTCCTGCCAGGGGTGGAAGTGGTCGCTGGTCCAGAGGGCGTCGAAGCCCGCCTTCTCGGCGGCAACGGCATACTCGATGAGGTCTGAGGGCGCGAACTGCTCGTGCGAGGCGACATAGCCGACGACTGGTGGCATGGCACTCCCCCATCTCGAATCGTATTCCCTGCGCGTGGTGCGGTCGTCTGTAATTAGCGCGTCCGGCTCGAGAGGTCAAGTCCGGGCTGTGTCGCCGCCAGCGCGGCTCGATTGTCGCTGCCGCCCGGCCGCCAGAATAGACCCAGAGCCCCGGATTCGGCGCGCGCACGGCGGCACCAAGGGGCTCTGGTCAGAGGACTAGCGGCGGCTGGAATCCCGCCGCAAGGCTTCAGACATCCATAGGCAGACGTCCTCCTCCTAGCCTCAGGGGGCCGGTCCGAGTCCCGGCCCGCCACTCTACCAATCGGCACAGTGGGCGGGAATATGAACGGTGGGCGGAGCGCTTCGCAGAGAGTCGCCCGTTGCCTTGGTTGGTCCTTGCTCCGATGTGGCCGCAAAAGAATCCCTCTTGACACATGATGTATAATCACTACAGTGAAAAAGGAGATGATGAATATGGCTCGGCGAACAATCACGTTGGATAATTCGATCTATCGGGAGCTGCAGAAGCTCCGTGCGGCGTTCATTGGTGGGCAAGTGGCTGAAGAAGTCGGTTTGGACGACATGAGCCTAACGACCGCCGTGAATCTGGTGCTACTTGGGGGCCTCATCGCCACAGACCGGTTCACTGACGAGGACTGGCAGACGCTTGGACACTACCTGAGTGAGCGGGGACCATCGCTAGAGTTGGACAGCTTCACGGACCGGAGGGCGGACGCGTATCTGACGGGACTGGCGCAGCTAGGAGGTGGAGGGCATGATGAGTAATGAGAGGACGGATGACCTTGGCGAGAACCTGAGACGCCAGGGATTCAAGACGCTCGACGAATTGGCGGCTGAATGGACAGGTGAACCCTGGCCAGAGGCCGATATCTCAAGCGAACTTCTCACATCAAATGACGCGGCAGGCCTGGGGGAGATAATCGAAATCGCCGACGATGAGGCTCCAATCCAGGAATATCTGACGAAACACCGCGCACTGTTGTCAGTGCTTGGTTCCGGTGGGCACGGCAAGTGGGTCTTCCCGAAACTCAAACTGGGTGAGGAGCGGGTGACAGACTTCGCGGTGGCCGATCTCTATTCATCCGGCTACCAGTGGCATTTGGTTGAACTTGAGAGTCCACGAGCCAGGGTGCTGACTCAAGTGGGTGGAGAGCCTTCCAAGGAATACAGACATGCGAAGCAGCAGATCGACGACTGGCGCATTTGGCTTCGGGACAACGTAGCTTACATCCGGCAGAAGTACGAGGGCCTTGACGACACCTTTGCGGGGGTCATCATTATTGGCCGCAGGCAAGAGATTCCCACGCACGAGACGTTGCGAAAGCGCTACCGCGAGTTGAGCAGCGACCATCTTCTGGTCATGTCGTATGACCGATTCGCAGAGTGGGTAGCGGATGAGGCTGACCGGATTGAGCGCGCACGCCGCGGCGGCTAGAGCATCATCTTGGACCCAGAAGAGCTGCTCCGCTCCGTTGGCAGTACCCTCAGGCGTATGCATATGCGTCAGAGGCGCTGTCGCTTCGCGGCCGCGGTTCGACTCGTGAGGAGCTTGGCTCTTCGCGTGCGGGCCTTCTTGTAGGCCGCTCCCCAAGCCCTCCCTTGCCCATCCCCATCCCCCTGACGTACGATCTCCCGCAACCACCCGACATGCTGAACCCGAGAAGGGGCCACCCCATGACCATGCGCTCCGACACCATCAAGAAGGGCTTCGAGCGGGCGCCTCACCGCAGCCTCCTGCGGGCCACCGGCGTCATCCGAGACGAGCAGGACTTCGGCAAGCCGTTCATCGCCGTGGTCAACTCCTACGTGGACATCGTGCCCGGCCACGCCCACCTCCAGCGCGTGGGCCAGGTGGTCAAGGAGACCGTGCGCGAGGCCGGCGGCGTCCCCTTCGAGTTCAACACCATCGGCGTGGACGACGGCATCGCCATGGGACACTCGGGCATGAGGTACTCCCTGCCCAGCCGCGAGCTCATCGCCGACTGCGTGGAGACCATGGTGCGCGCCCACTGCTTCGACGGCATGGTCTGCATCCCCAACTGCGACAAGATCGTGCCGGGCATGCTCATGGCGGCCATGCGCCTGGACATCCCCACCATCTTCGTCTCCGGCGGCCCCATGCGGGCGGGCCGCCTGGCCGACGGCCGCAGCGTGGACCTCATCAACGTCTTCGAGGCGGTGGGCGCCTATCAGGCCGGCCGCATCGGCGACGCCGAGCTGAAGGAGCTGGAGGAGCAGGCCTGCCCCGGCTGCGGCTCCTGCGCCGGCATGTTCACCGCCAACTCCATGAACTGCCTCATGGAGGCCCTGGGCATGGCCCTTCCCGGCAACGGCACGGTCCTGGCCGAAAGCGAGGAGCGCGACGACCTTTACCGCCTCGCCGGCCGGCAGATCATGCGGCTGGTGGAGGCCAATCTCACCCCCCTCCAGGTCGTCACGCCCGAGGCCATCGACAACGCCTTCGCCCTGGACATGGCCATGGGCGGCTCCACCAACACCATCCTCCATACCCTGGCCCTCGCCCACGAGGGCGGCGTGGACTACCCTCTCCAGCGCCTAAACGAGGTGGCCGCCCGCGTGCCCCACATCTGCAAGGTCGCCCCCGCCTCCACCGTCCACGTCGAGGACGTGCAGCGGGCGGGCGGCATCAGCGCCATCCTCAAGGAGATCAGCCGCAGGCCCGGCGTACTCAACCTCGAGCAGCGCACCGTCACCCTCCAGACGCTGGGCGAGAACATTGCCGGCGCCCGGATCAGCGACGAGGAGGTCATCCGCCCGCTGGAGAGGCCGTTCAGCGAGCGCGGAGGACTCGCGGTCCTCTTCGGCAACCTCGCGCCCGACGGAGCGGTGGTCAAGGCGGGCGCAGTGGACCCGTCGATGCTCACCTTTCGCGGCCCTGCTTGTGTCTACGAGTCGCAGGAGGAGGCCTGCGCGGCCATCCTCGACGGCAGGGTCCACGAGGGCGACGTGGTGGTCATTCGCTACGAGGGTCCCCGGGGCGGGCCGGGCATGCAGGAGATGCTGGCCCCTACCGCCAATATCGTGGGCATGGGGCTGGCCGACAGCGTCGCCCTCATTACCGACGGCCGCTTCTCCGGCGGCACCCGCGGCGCCTGCATCGGCCACGTCTCGCCCGAGGCGGCGGCGGGTGGCCCCATCGCTGGGCTGCGGGACGGGGACATCATCCGCATCGACATCCCGAACTTCGCGCTGGAGGTGGAGCTCTCCGAGGAGGAGATGAAGCGCCGACTGAAGGATGTCAGGCTGCCCGCGCGCGACGTCCCGCCTGGCTGGCTGCGCCGCTACGTATCGCTGGTGACGAGCGCGAACACGGGAGCGGTGCTGTCGAACGATCTGAGGGGATGAGCTCTCACCCGCGCTCTGCGGTTCAAGAGATGGCCCTGCGCACGCAGCGTTTGTATCGCCGCTTTGCTCCGGTCTACGACGCGGTCACCCTTCTCTTCTCGCTGTGGCGCTGGCGCAGATGGCAGGAGCGTGTCCTCCCTTACGCCCGGGGTCGCGTCCTGGATGTCGGCTGCGGCACCGGGGTGCTGCTGGAGCGGCTGACTGCTCGCGGCGAGGCCATTGCCCTCGACCTTTCCCGTGACATGCTCGCCAGGGCCGCCATGCGCCAAAGAGGGCGGAACGCTCGGGCTGCACTGGTGTGCGGGGACGCACAGCACCTGCCGTTCCGAGACGGCGCCTTCGAGAGTGTCGTCAGCACGTTTGCCATCAATGCTGTGCCCGACCTAGAGGCAGCTCTCGCGGAGATGCTGCGCATCCTGCAACCCGGCGGCTCGCTTGCCTTCATCAGCGTGGGAGAGTCCGAACGCGGCGGTCTGGCTACTCGCCTGGCCGCGGGCGTGTGGCGACAGGAGGGGGACATCATCCGCGACGAAGTCGGTGCGCTGCGCCAGCTAGGTGTGGAGTCTCGACGGGAGGACTTCGGTCCGTTCGGCACAGTTCGTCTGGTCACCGCCACCAAGCCCTAGGAAGGCCAGGCGAGCTACGCAAAAAAGCCTATGACTTCAGGACAAACGGCCTGTCCGGGCGGCTTTTGACCTCTGGGAGGTTCCTGGCGTACAAGTGAACTGACTCGCGAAATGCCAGCGAGTGGATGGTGTCGAGCTTAACGACACCATCGTGTGTTCCCGCGGCCGCGCCCGGACCCCCCGATTGTGAAGGCCCTACCCCCGGCGCGGCCGCTTCACTATTCTCGCGAGCCGGGCCTGTAGATCCGCACATCGCCTGCGGCGACGCGGAACGCCCGGCGGAGAGGCTTCCCGTGCGTACCAGGATCAGCGCCCGTGCCCCCGTGCGCATCGACTTCGGCGGCGGCTGGACCGACGTCCCCTTCTTCGCCGAATCCGAAGGGGGCGCCGTCCTCAACGCCGCCATCGTGCCGGGCGTCCGCGGCGAGATGATCGGGGACGGAGGCGTTCGCGTCAGCTACGGCGCAGACGCCCCCTCCGGTGCCGGGCTGGGCACCTCGGCCGCCCTGAACGTCTGCTGGCTCGCCCTGGTCAATGCTGCCCTGGGCACACAGCCGCCGCCTCGGGCGCTGGCCGAGCAGGCCTTCCGGCTCGAGAGCCTGCTGGGCGTCATCGGCGGACGGCAGGACCAGTACGCCGCCGCCCTCGGCGGCATCAACTACCTCCGATTCGACGCCCGCGGCGTCCACGTGCAGCCCCTGAGACTAGCCGAGGGAACCCTGACTGCCCTGCACAGCAGGCTCCTTCTCTGCTACACCGGCGAGGCCCGCCTTTCTGGGGACATCCACCGGGGTGTGTGGGACCGATACCGCTCGGAAGATCGAGAGGTGGCGCGGGCGCTGCGGCGCCTCCGGGACATCGCCGGGGAGCAGCGGGATGCCCTCTCGTCAGGAGATTTGGACGCCTTCGGCGACCTCCTGGGAGAGAACTGGTCCCGCCAGAAGGAGCTTCATCCGGCCATC
>JBAUEL010000201.1:0-26611 GCA_049678585.1 Dehalococcoidia bacterium | reverse complement strand
AGCCGCAGTAGACCAGGCCCGACAGCAAGAACTGCGAAGTAGTGCGAGGCGAATAGCTGGTACGGCGGGCGGTGAGACGGTCCTGCACCGCCCGGAAGTCGTCCGGCGAGATGAGGGCGGGGTGGCTGCCGGGCACCCGGACGCCGAAGCGGGAATAGGTGCCCAGGTAGGCCCGGTTGCGCAGGATGTCGCGGATGCTGACCATGCTCCAGTTGCCGCCCCGCCGGGTCTTCAGCCCTTCCTGGTTCAGGCGACGGGCGATGAGACGAATGCCCAGGCCCTCGTGCAGGTAGAGGCGGAAGATGTAGCGGACCACCACTGCCTCCTCCGCCACCAGCTCCAGTCGGCGGCGGTTGCCGACCTTGTAGCCGTAGGGGGGGCGACCAAGCACCTCGCCGCGGACGGCCTTGCGGCGCATGGCTGCTCGCACCCTCTCTCCCAGGCCAGGCGCGCCCGCGCGCGCGCTCCAGGCGTCCAGCAGCTCGCGGGTGACATCGGTAGTGCCCGACATGAAGGCCACCTGGACTCCTAGCCCTTCGAGCTGGAAGTAGCGGCGGGCTGCCTCCCGCAGGTCCTGCCCCAGCCCCTCCAGGGAGCGTACTACCACCACCAGGAACCCCTTCTCGGGCCGCTTGAGGTACTGCACGAGCTGGCGGAAGCCGTTCCGCTGGTTGGCGCCGTCGCCGCCGTCCACGAACGTGCCGACCACCTCGTAGCCCTGCTGCTCACAGAACTCCAGGAAGGCCTTGTTTTGGGTGGCCAGGGACTGGCCTTTCTTGCCCGGAGGCGGTTCCCGGAAGTAGCCGATAGCTCTCATGGCCTTAGCTCAGGTAGAGGATGCGTTCGCAACTGGTGCAATGAACCAGTTCGGCGCCGCTGCGGGCCCTGTGGAGCACGTTCATGGGAAGGGAGATGCGGCAGCCCTGGCAGGTGCCGCGTTCGACCTTGACCACCGCTCTTCCCTGCCGGGTGGCGCGGAGAGCGTCGTAGAGCTCAAGGGTTGCCGGTTCGATGAGTCCCACCTGCTCGGTGAGTCGTGCCTCCAGGCCCTCGATCTCCTGGCGCAGGCTTGTCTGCTCCTGTCGCAGGCGCTCCTGCTCGGCGCGCCAGGCCTCTTCGGTGTTGGACAGGGTGCGCTGGGCCTCCTCGGCTTCCTTTTGCACTTCTTCCACTGCCACCATGATCTCTAGGTCACGGTCCTCCAGGCTTCTCTGGCGCCGCTTCAAGCTCTCCACGTCCTGCTGGAGGTCCGCCAGCTCCTTGGGGTTGCGGATGGTTCCGCCGTAGAGCTTCTTTTCCAGGGGCTCGATCTTCTGGCGCAGGTCATCGATCTGCCACTCCTGCTCCCGCTGCTGCTTCTCTACCTCCCGCAGGGCCTCCTGGCGCTCTATGGCGCGCTGCCGTATCTCCACAAGCTCATCCGCCTCTCCAAGACTCGATTCAACCTCAGCTAAGGAGGCCTTGCAGGCGTCGAGCGCGGAGTCGATCTCCTGGAGTGCATAGAGGTCGGCAACACGAGTCATGGGCCCTCGCCCAGCCTGAGGATGGCTATGCGTGGCGTATCGGAACTCGTCATAGCAGCCGGAGGAGTCTGCTGGACCTCTATGGACGCCACGATGCCGATGCAGAAAACCGCGAGGGAAAGGCCACCGCTCCCACCAGCGTGGAGAACCCGGCGTCAGCCGGATTATAGGGCGGGGCGCTGGCCCTTGGCAAGCGGGTGGCGTGCATTTCGTCTTCTGGGGAGGGAGTCTCCGGCCGGGCCAGCGTTGACTCGCCCGGCGCCCGGCGGTAGACTCAAATGGGCCAGTAGACCGGGTGGCCGCTGCCCCGCTTCTGGCGGGGGAGAGGAAAGTCCGAGCTCCACCGGGCGAGGGTGCCGGGTAACACCCGGGCGGGGAAACCCGACGGAAAGTGCCACAGAAACACACCGCCCCGGGTCGAAGAAGGCGGGCTTAAGCCTGCCGGAAACGCGGACCCGGGGTAAGGGTGAAATGGTGCGGTAAGAGCGCACCAGCGGTCGGGAGACCGGCCGGCTGGGCAAACCCCACCCGGAGCAAGGCCAAATAGGGGGACGAAAGGACGCCCGGCCTGTCCCCGGGTTGGCCGCTGGAGGCCGTCGGCAACGGCGGTCCTAGATAGATGGCCACCGCCCCGCAGGGATGCGGGGGCACAGGACTCGGCTTATAGGTCTGCTGGCCCTAGAATGTCCGTTTCGCCGCGCCTAGGACACAGGGGTCTTCGAAATATGTCTGGACGCTGCGATACGGGCTTTTCTGTGTATCTCTTGGGCCACCTGGCTGGCCCATCTGGTCAGCCGAGCCCCGCTTGACGCCGAGCAGCCTCTTCCGTCATTCCCAGGCGTCTCAGCCTTCTGTGCTCTGCGTCCCGCTCCGTCTCCGCGGGCGGCGATGTCTGAAGCTCTGGGCCCTGTTCTGTCTCCGCACAGCGCCGCGTGCGGACGTCGCTTTCGTGCGACACCGGTATCGGTGCCTCCGGCTCTCCGGGCCAGTGTCGAACCGCGAGCCAAAGGAACATGGCGATGTTGAGGATGGGGACGAGAACCACAGGGACGAACCAGCGGCTGTATCCCGCTCGCGGAAGAGCACGCCACGCCAGAAGAAGCGTGAAAGCCGTTCCCACTCCGGGAACGAGTACGAGCAAGACCAGCCATCCGGACAAGTCAGCCTTCCGGCACACGCGCCAGATGGCCCAGACTATAAGGGACACCCATGCGATGAGCAGCAGCTCAAAGGGGCCAAGGCCCATTGCGACCACCTCCTAACTCGCAGCGCCCACACTGAACACCGTCGACCCGCAGGCGCTGTTATGAACCTGGGAGCCTGTCCGTGCTTTCGAACAACGTGTCTGGTCCGCCCGGGCGGACAATCAAACGTATGACAAAGCCCCTCGGCGCGGCTCCAGCGAGCATATTAGTCCGGAGTTCCCACTTGGATGTTCGGGTCGTTCACGCGCGAGATATCTACCTGCATTCGGATGTCTGCCTGACCTGAGACAGCGTCAGTGGGCAGATCGAGGGCTTCCATGAGGCGTTGCATCTCGCCGGAAAGGTGTATGTTCACGGCCACAGGCCAGTCCCCGTCCTCAGCCAGGCAGAGTTCGAACGCGTCGAGCGAGATGCCGCGCAGGTCGGGCGGTACCAGCCCTACCGGACCAAGGTCTCGAATAGTGTCGCCCAGGGAGTAGCAGCCTGCCGGCATGGAGTTCACGGTCTCACGGCTGTCCGGGGGCGCCGGCATCTCCAAGCCTAGGATGTCCTGCCAGAAGCGGTCTGAGCCGGCGCACGCGTCAAGGGTTTCCAGCACGCTGCGGTCGTCGGCAGGCACCTTTTCCCACCCCTCGCCGACGTTCAGCCATGCGTCCTCGCCGATGATGACTAGTTCATCACCAAAGGTCAGGCCAGCCATCGTGAAGGTTGTCGCACAGGAGAGGCGGTCAGGGGCCTGGAAATCGCCCTCGATACGGAGCCTCAGGTTGGACTCTGCCCCGAACTCGAACGTCATTTCAGTCACGTGATGGAACGTGGTCAGGAACTCAGACGGGGCTCTCACTCCGCCTTGTGGGGCCGCTTCGGAAGGCCTAGCCGGTGGCGTTTCAACGTCAGCGCGGGGTGGGCGAGGAGGCGCAGTAGTGGTCGAGGCGCCCGTCGAGCCCTCGCCAGAGATACCGAGCGCATAGAAGCCGCGTCCAGGGACGAAGGTGTCGTACCACTCCTCTCCTAGCGATTCCACTACGACCCAGTACGTTCCGGATGCCGGGGCGACATACTCCAAGGAGGCGTCTGTGCCGAGGAGGCCGATGCCCGAGTCATCGTCGTCGGCCCAGCTGTCCAGGTCCTCAAGCATCAGAACCTCCAAGTACGCGTCGAAGTCCCAACTGCGGAGAGTGATTGTGACGACGTCTCCCTCGTTTAGGTCGAGCAGATAGGTGTCCGAATCGCCGTCGAAGTTCAGCTCTCCGATGTACTGCGCTTCTACCTCTGCCCGCTGGCTATCGTCGTCGTCCACGAACGACACGAGGTCTCTCGTTGACTGAAGGGTGTACCTCACCTCGAAATCGAATGACGTCACCGCCACCGCGTGAAAGCCTTCATCCACAGCCTCATACGAGATAGATTCTGTGCCCGCACCGGCATGGTCATCAGCGCTCACGAGCTGGAAGCCGAATGGGTCGACCAGAGATACTTCGACATCCCCGTTGCTGCTGACCTCAATGCCTAGCTCGTCGCCGGGACTCAGGTAGACACGGTAGCCGTCGCTGTCGAGGATGCCGTCAAGGTCTCGGCTGGTCCCCTTGAGACTCTCTGTCTCGATCTTCGGCTCCCTTCGACCGGTGGCGATGAGGTCGTCCGCAATCCTCCGGACATCGTCCGCTGATATGGCGAGGCTAATCCACGAACCCTCTCCAGACGTTATCGTGAAGGCGGGGATACCTATGAGGTGTCCCTTGGAATTGAGTAGCGCGCCCCCGCTGCTGCCGGGATTGAGCACCACGTCTGTCTGCAGCAGGTCGACGTCATCGAGCACGGAGCGGCGTTTCGCTGAGATGACCCCCGTATTGAACTGAGCGACCGGCGAACTGGTGCCCCCTTCTAGCGGGTATCCGATGTTCATAGCGGTGTCGCCAATGTGGACATCGGCGCTCGAGGCCAACCTCAGTGGGCGCAGCGTATGTTTCGAGGACTCCGGGACGTGGAGCACCGCCAGGTCCGCCCTTCGGTCAAAGCCAACCACCTCCGCCTGCAGTGGTGATTCGGACTCGTGAAGGAGAACGCGTACTTCCTCTGCGTCTTCGACCACGTGGTAGTTGGTGACAATGTGGCCGCCGTCGTCGTAGACGAGTCCCGAGCCTAAGAAGATGTCAGTTTCTATGAAGACGACCGAGTTCACCGCGTGAGAAAAGACATCCGCGGGCGAAGGGTCATCTCCACCAGAACAGGCGGCCATGAAGATGCCAGCCACGGCCCACGCTAGTACGTACTTAAGGCACCGCATCTCAACCTCCACCGTGTGGCCCCCGCAATGGGAGAGGGATTACCCCTACGGGAGTTCCCCAGTAGTTATCGGCACAGGGGGGGAGAACTACAGAGATTGGACACGTTCTCGCTCCGGCTCCCACAGACGCACCTGAAGGTTGGTCCAGAGAGGAGCGACCGGCGACAGCAATCTGCCGGGCGAAGTCAACCCCGTCGTTTCCTGCACGGCCAGCGCTATTGAGCCTCAGTCCGGGGCCTTTTCGAGGACTAGAAGACAACCGGGGTGGAACTGCCGAAAGGGTGTGCCAGTTGTCGGCGCAGGGAGACCTGTGAGCAGCCATGGCGGATGTGTGCTGGGCCGTTAACGCGCAGGATCGCCGTCCCCAGCGAGGAGTCCTCGCGGGTTGTGCAGCGTCCTGTGAATAGGATTGACCGGGTAGGGCCCTTCTGAAGCCGGGACGGGAGTCCCGGACCCGGCAGAGCGCTCTGCTATAATGGCTCCATGCCGGGCTTCTCTTCTCTCTCCAGTCAAGCTCCCGGGGCCCGTACCTGGCTCCAGGAGCTTCGCCAGGCCAGGGTGGTGAGCGGCGAGGCAGCGGCCGTCAGCGCCGTCTGCTACGACAGCCGTCGCGTTGTGCCTGGCGCTCTCTTCGTGGCCGTTCCCGGCTTTGAGGCAGATGGGCACGACTTCATCCCCGAGGCGCTGGAACGGGGTGCCGTGGCGGTGCTGTTGCAGGAGGACCGTCGGGACCGCTGGGAGCCCTACGTGGCCTCGAGTAGGGCCACGCTTGTGGCTGTGCCGGACACGCGGGCAGCGCTGGCCACGGTGGCAGCGGCCTTCTACGGGCATCCTGCTCGTCGACTGGGGGTCATTGGCGTCACCGGCACCGACGGCAAGACTACCACCATCCACCTCATCGCCACCATGCTGGAGGCGGCGGGTCGGCCTACCGGCTATCTCAGCAGCGTGGAGTTCAGGGCCGGAGGGGAGGCCCGCCTCAACGCTTCGCACATGACAACGCTGGAGGCGTCTGAGGTGCAGGAGCTGCTCGCCCGCATGGTGGCGGCGGGCGACCGCTACGCGGTCATCGAGGCCTCTTCGCACGGGCTGGCCCTCCACCGTGTGGACGAATGCCAGGTTGATGTAGCCGTCTTCACCAACCTCAGCCGCGACCATCTTGACTTCCACGGCACCCTCGAGGAGTACCGCCAGGCTAAGGGGAGGCTCTTCCAGATGCTCGATGAGTCTGTGCAGAAGGGCGTGCCGAAGGCTGCCGTGCTCAACGCCGACGACCCTGCCTCCGGGGAGCTGAAGAGCCTAACTGAAACGGCTGTACTAACCTATGGTGTCCAGCTTGATGCGGATATCAAAGCGTCGCAGATATCCTGCCGATCAGAAGGGCTCTCATTCGAGGCAGAGGGTCTCGGGGGTAGGTTTAGCGCCAAAGTTAAGCTTCTTGGTTGCCACAACGTGTATAACTGCCTGGCGGCAGCGGCGGTAGGCTACTCGCAGGGGCTCTCGCCGGAGGAGATACGGGCGGGGCTGGAGAAGTTCGAGGGGGTGGCCGGCCGCATGGAGCGGATGGACGAGGGGCAGGAATTCGACGTAGTGGTGGACATCGCCTCCACGCCCAAGGCTCTGCGCAACGTCCTGGACGTGCTCCGGCCGGTGACGGTAGGGCGGCTGTGGGTGGTGTTCGGGTGCGCGGGGGAGCGCGACGTGGCTCGTCGCGACGGCATGGGCCGGGTAGCCGGCGAGAGCGCCGACTTCGCCGTCCTCACGAACGAGGACCCTCGGTCTGAGGACCCTGACGCTATCATCGAGGCGATCGCCGGGGGGCTTCGGGAGACCGGGCGAACGGCGGGGAAGGACTTCGTGCGTGTCCTCGACCGCCGTCAGGCCATCGCCTATGCCCTCCAGCGGGCCCGTCCGGGCGACGTGGTGCTGCTGGCGGGCAAGGGCAGCGAGCAGTCCATAGTCGTAGGGCGCGAGCACATCCCCTGGGACGAGCGTGTGGTGGCCCGGGAGGTGCTCCGCGAGGTGACAGGTTCCAAGGCATCAGAAAGGGGTCGTGGCCGTGAGTAAACAGGATGTCCAGCAGCTTGCCCAGGCAGACCTGAGCCATGTCATCCACCCGCAGTACCACATCCAGGACCATGCTGACGCGATCATCTTCGCCAAGGGCGAGGGGGCCACCCTGACGGATGTGCAGGGGAGGCAATACATCGACGGCCTGGCCTGCCTGTGGAACGTGGCGGTGGGCCACGGCCGCCGGGAACTGGCTGAGGCTGCGGCCCGCCAGATGGAGGAGCTGGCCTTCTCCAACAGCTACACCGGCTTCTCCAACGTTCCCTCCATCGAGCTGGCGGAGCGGCTTTGCGCGCTGGCCTACCCCAGTATGCAGGCGGTATTCTACGCCAACAGCGGCTCGGAGGCCGTGGACGGCGCATTCAAGATGGCCCGCTTCTACTGGTACCTGCAGGACAAGCCTGAGAAGGTCAAGATTATCGCCCGGCGGGAGGCCTATCACGGCGGCACCTTTGGAGCGACCGCTGCTACAGGGATGCCCGCCTTTCACAAGGGGTTCGGGCCTCTGGCGGAGGGCTTCGTGCAGGTCGGCACCTGCTACTGCTATCGCTGCGAGTGGGGGAAGGATTATCCGGGCTGCGAGCTGGAGTGCGCGGCCGCGGTGGAGGAGGCCATCCTGCGGGAGGGCCCGGAGACGGTGGCTGCCGTCATCGCCGAGCCCGTGCACGGTGCCGGCGGGGTTATCCCGCCGGTCCCCGAGTACTGGCCCCGGCTGCGCCAGATCTGCGATCGCTACGATGTGCTCCTCATCGCCGACGAGGTCATCACCGGCTTCGGGCGCACCGGCCGCTGGTTCGCCCTGGAGCACTGGGACGTCCAGCCCGACCTCATGACGGTAGCCAAGGCTATTACCAGCGCCTACGTTCCGCTGGCTGCCTTTCTGCTCTCCGACCGCATCCACCAGGCCCTCGTCTCCGCGCCCGTGGACGCCAAGTTCATGCATGGCTACACCAACGCCGGCCATCCCACCGCCTGTGCGGTAGCGCTGCGCAATCTTCGCATCATCGAGGAGGAAGGGCTGGTGGACCGCGCCGCGGCCATGGGGCAGCGGCTCTTGGAAGGGCTGGCCGCCCTGGATGAGCTACCCTGGGTGGGCAACGTGCGGGGCCTGGGGCTCATGGCAGCAGTGGAGATAGTGGCCGACAAGGCCAGCAGGCGCCCGTTCGAGCCGTCCCTCAAGGTGGCCGGGCGAGTGCTGCGAGAGGCCCGAGAGCGGGGACTGGTTACCCGGCTCAAGGGGGATAGCCTGCTCCTGGCGCCGCCCCTGGTCATCACCCCGGAGCAGGTGGACCACATCGTGCAGATCGTGGGGGAGAGCATCCGCTCCGTGGCGATGGCGGTGCGCTGAGGAAGTCGCATCGCGACCGGTGCGCCCGATGGCCGATGCGTTCGAACGCTTGACGGCTGGAGAGACGCTCTGTTACCATCGAAGGCAGGAAAGGAGGTGATGCGGATGGATGATATACGTTGCGAGGGCCGTAGGCCTCGCCAGATCCGCGACTCCTTGGGGGTGATCGTCTCCTAGACGCCTCAGGTGTCGAGCCTCCCTGGCCTGTCGACAGGCATGGGGGCAGGCTAGGTCTATGGCCTAGCAACACAGCCACCCCGACCGTCGGTCGGGGTGGCTTCTTGCTGAGACCTGTGCCATCATGGGGGCACCATGGCCGGGGAGTTTTCCCTGGAGGCCTTCCAGTCGCAGCTTCGGACCTCCTTCATGGGGCAGCGGGCCGTCTACCGGCGCTCGGTCACCTCCACCATGGACGTGGCCCGCGGCGAGGCCGCGGCGGGCGCGCCGGAAGGGACCATCGTCATCGCCGACGAACAGACGGCAGGCCGTGGCCGCCTGGGCCGCGAGTGGGTTTCGCCGCCGGGCACTAACATCTATCTCTCGGTCATCCTGCGCCCTCCGGCGGCCCACCTGCGCCAGCTCAGCATCATCTGCCCGCTGGCCATCTGCCAGGCCATCGAAGAGGTCACCGGTCTGGCCGCCAGGATCAAGTGGCCCAACGATGTGCTCGTGGACGGGCGCAAGGTGAGCGGCGTCCTGCTGGACGCCGAGCTCGTCGGCGACTGGGTGCAGTACGCTATAGCGGGCATCGGCCTCAACGTGAACTTCGACCCCTCCACCTACCGGGAGCTGCGCGACATCGCCACCAGCCTGAAGCGGGAGCTTGGGCGGGAGGTCTCCCGCGAGGCGGTGCTGGCGGGCCTGCTCAACCACCTGGAGTCGCTCTATCAAGGGGCGCTGCGCGGCGAGAAGGCCTACGCGGCCTGGAAGGAGCGTCTAGACACGCTGGGCAGGAGCGTGCGGGTACGCTTCGCCGACCGGGTCGAGGAAGGCGTGGCCGCAGACATCGACTCCGACGGTGCCCTCATCCTCCGTCGCGACGACGGCACCAGCGTCCGCATCGAGGCGGGCGAGGTCACCCTGCGGCCCGATCAGGCCTCCTAGCCCTTAGTCCTCGGGCAGAGGTGCCGAGCCGTCACACTCTCTAGCTCTCGCCAGCGCCGCCCGAGGCAGCCTCCTGTCCCGTCGTGGCCCCTGCGGCGGGCTCGCCAGCAGCGGGTGCCGCCGCCCCCGCCCGGTCCATGAATACTTGAAAGAGGTCGATGGGCACGGGGAAGATGATGGTGCTGTTGCGCTCGGTGGCCACGTCGGCGAGGGTCTGGAGGAAGCGGAGCTGAAGGGTGTAGGGCTGGGAGGACATGATGCGGCCGGCGTCGGCCAGGCGCTGGGCGGCCTGGTACTCGCCATCGGCGTTGATGACCTTGGCCCGGCGCTCCCGCTCCGCCTCGGCCTGGCGGGCGATGGCCCGCTGCATAGTCTGGGGCAGCTCCGCGTCCTTCACCTCCACCACGGTCACCTTGACCCCCCAGGGCTCGGTCTGCTCGTCGATGATCTGTTGGAGGCGCTGGTTGATCTGCTCCCTGGCGGAGAGGAGTTCGTCCAGGTCGGACTGGCCCAGCACGCTGCGCAGAGTAGTCTGGGCGATCTGAGAGGTCGCGCGGAAGTGGTCCAGCACCTTCACGACGGCGTCCTCCGGGTTCATCACGTGGAAGTAGATGACGGCGTTGACGCGCACGGTGACGTTGTCGCGGGTGATGGCCTCCTGGCTGGGCACGTCCATGGTGACGGTGCGCAGGTCTACCTTCACCATCCGCTCGACCACGGGCAGGATGAAGAAGAGGCCGGGGCCCCGGGCTCCCATCAGCCGGCCCAGCCGGAAGATGACCCCACGCTCATACTCCTGCACGATGCGGATGGCGTAGGGGTACACAAGGAACCCCCACGGGGGGATGAGCAGGAAAAACCCCAACGCTATAAGCAATATTCTGGCAGATCGCTCCATCGCTAGCCTCCTGTCTTGGCTTCTTCCTCTCCGGGTGTCTTCTTGACGGTCAGCTTGAGGCCCTTCACATCTGTGATGACGACCCTGTCTCCCTTCTCCACGCGGCCGCCCTCAGCCCGCGCCGTCCAGCGGGCACCGTCCATGAAGACGATACCGTCGGGGTCAAGGGAAGAGCGGGCCACGGCCTGGCGGCCGATCATGGCCTGCGGCCCGGTGGCGGCGGGCAGGCGGCGGCTGCGGACGAGGGCGCTCACCACCATGATGAAGAAGGCGCCGATGACCGCGGCCATGCCGTAGATGAGCCAGCGGGAGACCTGGAAGTCCGGGTTGCTGGTGCTGGTGAGCAGCAGCCCGCCCAGGATGAGGGCGACGACGCCCCCGATGCCGAGCACCCCGAACCCCGACACGAACACCTCCGCCGCGAACAGGGCGAAGGCCAGCAGGATCAGGAGGACGCCCGCCCAGTTCCAGGGCAGCGTGCCAAGGGCGAAGAAGCCCAAGAGAAGGGCGATGGCCCCGAAGACCCCGGGGAAGATCGCGCCAGGGTTGAGCAGCTCGAAGAAAATGGCGGTGGCGCCCAGGCTGAGCAGGAGGAAGGCGACATTGGCGTCGCTGATGAGGGAGAGGAACTGCTCGATGAGGCTCATGTTGTTCTCGACGACGGGGGCATCTGCCAGGCGGAGGGTGGCCGGGCCGTCGGGGAGGTCCACGCGCTGGCCTTCGGCCTGCTGGATGAGGTCGTCCAGGTCTCGGGCCACGAAATCGATGACGTTCAGCTCCACGGCCTCGTCCTGGTGGATGGAATCGCTCTCCCGCACGGCCTTCTCTGCCCACTCCTCGTTGCGGTCGCGCAGCCTGGCGATGCCCTTGATGTAGGCCACGGCGTCGTTCGTGACCTTGTCCTCCATCGTGCCCTCGATCTCTGCGCCCCCGATGGCCACGGGGTGGGCGGCGCCGATGGCGGTGTTGGGGGCCATGGCGGCGATGTGCCCGGCCATGGTGATGAAGGTGCCGGCGGAGGCGGCGCGGGCACCCGCTGGCCACACGTAGACCATCACCGGCACCTTGGACGCCTGAATGCGCTGGACGATGTCACGCATGGAGCTGTCCAGGCCACCGGGGGTGTCGAGGCGGAGGACCACGGCGACGGCGTCGGTGCGCTCGGCCTCGTCGATGCCCCGGTCGATGTAGCGCTCCATGACCGGGTCCACCTGGCCGTCGGCGGTAAGGACGTGGATGGCGCCCCGCTCACCGATGCGAGCGCCGCAGGCTATCGCTAGGCCGCCCACCAGGAGGAGGGCCCACAGCAGCAGGCGCACCCGCCTCGGAGGAAGCCTGAAGCGCCTAACCAGGCGAGGAAGCACTCTGGACATGGCCACTTTCCCTCTGCGTATTGTCGCACGAACCCCGATCCCTCACAAGCAAAACGTCATTGTGGGGGCTCGTCGCGGTGGCCTCGGGGAGGCTTCAGCGGTGGAGGGGAGGCCGCCGCTTCGTTCTGCGCTGGCTTCGCCAGAGGTGATGCTGTATCCTCCGATACGTACGAGGTCACATCGAGGCAAGGGGGGAGCAATGGACGCCTACACCTGCATCTGCAGCAAGCGGGATACCCGCTCGTACGAGGCCAGGCTTATCCCTGAGGAATCCCTGCGACGCATTCTGCAGGCGGGACGGATGGCGGGGAGCGCCAAGAATCTCCAGCCCTGCCGTTTCGTGGTGGTGGAAGAGGCGGCGAAGAAGAGGGAACTGGCCACCTGCGGGCAGTTCGCGCAGCACATTCCGTCGGCGCCGGTGCTGGTGGCCGTGGTGCTGCCCGAAGAGGGGCGCGAGTTCGACGCGGGGCGCTCTGCTCAGAACATGATGCTGGCGGCCTGGGCCGAAGGCATCACCTCCTGCCCGGTGACCATGCACGACGGCGAGTGTGCGCTGCGGGTGCTGGGAATTCCAAAGGGCTACCGCGTGTCCATCGTCCTTGCCTTCGGCTATCTGTCGCCTTCGGAGTCTCTGTCCAGGGGTGCGCGGCGCATACCCCTGGAGGAGCTGGTGCATCGCGGCGGCTGGTGATGACCGCGCCTGAAGCGAGACAGCCTTCTAGCGGGGAGCGGAGCGCTATTATAGAATGTGCTGGCCCCTCCTCTCGGGGGGCGATCTCGCGGGGGAGCCCTGCTCATGGCTGATCTTCCCGAATCTCTGCGCTGCCGGGGCATGCGCGACCTGCTGCCCGAAGAGATGGCACGCTTCCGGCGGGTGGAGGAGGTGTTCGCGACCACCTGCCGGCAGTGGGGCTATCAGGAGGTGCGGACGCCTGCCATCGAGTATCTGCACCTGTTTACGGCGGCGGGCACGCTCTCGCCGCAGATGCTCAGCCGCGTCTACTCCTTCCTGGACTGGGACGGCTGGAGCGGCGAGCGGGTAGTGCTGCGGCCCGACGCTACTATCCCCACGGCCCGGCTGTACGCGGAGCACCTGGACTCGGGGCGCATCGCCAAGCTTTTCTATGTGCAGAACGTGTTCCGCTTCGCTGCGGGCGAGGAGTCGCGGGAGGACTGGCAGTGCGGGGTCGAGCTCATCGGTGATACCGGCACCCGGGGCGATGCCGAGCTGACACTCCTGGGAACAGAGGTGCTGGAGGCCCTGGGCATAACCGAGGTGGAGGTAGTGCTCTCGCACGCCGGCCTGGTGAGAGCGGTGCTGGCGCGGGCGGGCTTCTCTCTTGAGGAGCAAGCGGCCCTCTACGACCGCATCCTGGACGGCGACCTGACAGTCCTGGACGAGCTGGAGGGTCGGCTGCACGACCTGAAGGCGCCGCTGCGGCTGCTGTTCGAGGTGCAGGGCAGCGGCAGCGGCTACCTGGCGAACCTCCGGGGGAGCCTCCAGCCGGCCATCCCCGAGCTGGCGGAGCCCCTGGAGCAGCTCACACTGGTGACGGAAACGCTGGCCGAAGCCGGGCGGCCCTGCCGGATTCAGGCGGCGCTGGCCCGTAGCTTCGAGTACTATTCGGGGTCTGTCTTCTCCTTCCTGGCGGGCGGCCAGCGGGTGGGCGGGGGCGGCCGCTACGATGAACTCATCGGCCTGGTGAGCGGGCGTGGCGTGCCCGCCTCGGGCTTCGAGCTGGACGTGGGACCACTATCGCGACTCCTGCCTGAGCCGCTGAAGGCAGAGCAGGCCGCTCCCGTGGTGGTCGTTCGGGCAGAGCGGGGAACTGCCCGGGATTTGGCCCGGGCCTATGCCTCCGCCAGGGCGCTCCGCGAGCGGGGCCTGCGGGCCGGGGTGGCCCTGGGCAGTGGCGAGGGCGGCGACTGGGAGCTGTGCGTCGGGGAAGACCCCCCATACACGCTCAGAGCGGCGGGCTCTCGAAAGGCACGTCATCTCTCCGACCTGGAGGGCGTGCTGGCCGTCCTAGAGGGGTCGGGCCGATGATCCGCCTGGCCCTGCCCACGGGGGACGTGCGCGGCGAGACGGCAGCCCTCCTGAAGGAAGCCGGCCTGGAGGTGTCCGGCTACGCGGGGGGTTCGCGGGCGTACCGTCTGCGCACAGAGGGACGGGAGCAGGTCCGCGTCCGTCTCTTCCGCCAGAAAGACATCCCCATCCAGATCGCCCTGGGCAACTACGACCTGGGCATCTGCAGCCTGGCCTGGGTGGAGGAGCTGCTCCGTCGCTACCCCAGCGAGGCCATAGTGCGGGTGTGCGACCTGGGCATCGATCGCGGCGGCCTGTACCTGGCGGCGGCCGACGGGGGGCAGGCGCTGGCCGGGTCGGGCCGGGGCCTGCGCATCGTGAGCGAGTACGCGAACCTGGCCGAGGCGCTGGCGGTAGGGCTGCGACTTCGCGCCTATCGGGTCCTCCCGGTCTGGGGCGCCGCCGAGGCCTACCCGCCCGAGGACGCTGAACTGGCCCTCCTGGCTGCGCCCGACGAAGAGGCCGTACGGACCTGGGGCCTGCGCCCTCTCCAGCGGGTGCTGGAGACCTCCGCCTGGCTGGTGGCCAATCGGGACAGCCTGGCACACAGGGACCTGACGCCGGTGCTGGGCCGCCTGCTGGCCCATCACCCCATGGTAGGAGAGCCGCAGTTCTGCCTGCCCCGGCGGCTGCCCGCGGAGGTGTCCCGGGCCGCTTCCGCGCTGGCGGAGCGAGAAACCGTGCGGCTGGCCCTGCCCGATGGCCACCAGCAGCCCCAGGCGGTGGCCGCGCTGGCGGCCGCGGGGCTGCACTTCCCCGGCTACGAGGAGGACAGGGCGGTGCGGCGGCCCACCTCCACGATGGAGGGGCTGGAGGTAAAGGTTATCCGGCCTCAGGATATGCCCCAGCAGGTGGCCCTGGGGAGCTTCGACCTGGCTATCACCGGGCGGGACTGGCTCCTTGACCACCTCCAGCGGTTTCCCTCGAGCCCGGTGGAGGAGGTGGCGGATCTGGGACGGGGGCGCTTCGCCATCGTGGCTACGGTGTACCAGGACCTGCCCGCGACGACCGTAGGGGAGGCCGTGGCCCAGTGGCGGGCCCAGGGCCGAAAGGCTATACGGGTGGCCTCCGAGTACACCAACGTGGCCGACCACTACGCTCGCTGGCGTCATCTGGGCCACTATCAGGTGATCCCGGTCAGCGGGGCATCGGAGGGTTTCGTGCCGGAGGACGCCGACCTGCTGATCGAGGGGATGGAGACGGGGAGGTCGCTGGCGGCCAACCGGCTGAAGCCTATCGAGAGGCTGTTCGAATCGACCACCTGCCTCATCGCCGCTCGCCGGCCGCTGGAGGGCCGCAGGCGCAAGCTGGTCGAAGGCCTGGTGTCCCGGCTACGGGAGGCCGGCGCAGGGGCGCCCACGGGGCCTCGGGAGGGCTAGGGTATGCCTCCCATCGGGCTGCACATGATCCTGGGCAGGGAGCTGGCGGCGGAGCTGCGTCATCCCTCCATCGAGGCGGACCGTGGCGCCTACTACATGGGTACAGGCGCTCCGGACATCAACGTGCTGACCCGGTGGGAGCGGGAGCGCACCCACTTCTTCGACCTGGGGAATTACGACGAGCAGCACGGGACGGAGGAGCTGTTCCAGCGGTACCCCCGGCTGGCCGACGCGGGCAAGCTGAACCCGTCGACGGCCTCGTTTCTGGCGGGGTACATCTCCCACCTGGTGATGGACGAGACCTGGATCAGCGATATCTACCGCCCCTGCTTCGGGCGGTGCTCGCCAATGAAGGGCAACGCCCTGGCCAACGTGATGGACCGCGTCCTTCAGTTCGAGCTGTACCGTCGCGAGAGGGAGAAGCCCGGTGTTTGTGAGGAGATCCGGCGCGACCTTCTCGATTCTGCTCTGGAGATCGAGGTGGGGTTCATCGACCGGGAGACCCTGAGTCGCTGGCGGGACGTCTCGGTGAGGATCCTGCAAGAGCCTGCTCACTGGGACCGGTTCGGGCTCATCGCCAGCCGGTTCCTCAAGGCCTACGGCGTGGAAACGCCTCAGCAGTTCCAGACCTTCCTCAAGGGTCTCCCCGATCTCCTGGAGAAGACCCTGAGGCACGTGACCCCGGAGCGGGTGCAGGCCTTCCTGGAGGCTACGCGGGTTCGCTCCCTGGAAGTCCTGAGGCGGTACCTGGGATGAGGTTCGTTCGCGGGGCGGAGGAGGCGCGACGTGTCCTCCTGCGGCGACACCTTCCGGGGGAGGCCCAACTCCCGCCGATGGTGTGGGCCCGCACCCGGGAGGTGGTGGGCGATGTGTCCTCGGTAGAGGAGGCCGTCCGCCGCATCCTGAGGGATGTCCGGGAGGAGGGGGACTCTGCCGTCCTGCGCTACTCGGAGGCCTTCGACGGGGTCAAGTATCCGTCGCTGGTCGTCTCGAACGAAGAGGTGCGCGAGGCCTACCATCTGGTGCAGCCGGAGGTGCTAGACGCGCTCAGGCTGGCCGCGCAGCGGGTGCGCGCCTTCCACGAGGCTCAGCGGAAGCATGTCCTGCGCAGCTTCCGGGAGGGCGGTTTAGGCGTTCAAGTTAGGGCGCTCCATAGGGTGGGCGTGTATGTGCCGGGGACGACAGCGGTGTATCCCTCCTCAGTGCTGATGACGGTTATCCCGGCGAAGGTGGCGGGTGTGGAGGAGGTGGTCCTGACGAGTCCGGTCAGCCCGGATGGAGGCGTGTCGCCGCTGAAGCTGGTGGCGGCGGACCTGGCGGGCGTCGATCGCGTCTTTCGGGCCAGCGGTGCGCAGGCCGTCGCCGCGATGGCCTACGGTACCGAGTCCGTCCCCAGGGTAGACAAGGTTTGCGGACCCGGCAACGTCTTCGTGACCCTGGCCAAGCGCGAGGTGTTCGGCGCGGTGGGCATCGACGCCCTGTACGGCCCCAGCGAGACCCTGGTGGTGGCCGACGACAGCGCCAATGCCGCTCTATGCGCCGCGGACCTCCTGGCAGGCGCCGAGCACGACGAGCTGGCCATTCCCATCCTCATCACCACCTCAGCCCGTCTGGCTGAGCAGGTGAGCCAGGAGATAGAGGGGCAGCTTGAGTGCCTGGAGCGGCGTGAGGTGGCTCGAGCCTCTCTGGAGGCGCAGGGCGGCGCGGTGGTGGTGGCGAGCGTGGAGGAGGCCATCGACCTGGCCAACGAGTTCGCACCAGAGCACCTTTGTCTGCACCTCAGCGAGGCGGAGCGCTGGCTGGAGAAGGTTCGCGACGCCGGCGGTGTCTTCGTGGGGGAGGTATCCGCCGAGACGCTGGGCGACTACATGGCCGGCCCCAGCCACGTGATGCCCACGGGCGGCACGGCCCGCTTCTCCTCGCCGCTGGGGGTGCAGGACTTCCTGAAGAGCACCAGCGTGGTGGCGGTCGGTAGGAGGGCGCTGGGGGCGCTGGGCCCGCCCACGGCGGCCATCGCCCGTGCCGAGGGGCTCACCGGGCACGCCCGGGCCATCGAGCTGCGGTTGGGGAAGCAGGGCGTCTCGGAGGGAGAATAGGCGTGGCCAAGGTGACGGGTGCACGATTCGAGGTGCTGCGGTTGGTCCGGTCCGAGCTGCTGGAGATGGCCGGGTACGAGCCCGTCGAGCCCACCGACCTCCTGGCCGAGCGCCTGGGCATCCCGCCCGAGCAGATCGTCAAGCTGGACGGCAACGAGAGCCCATACGGTCCTTCGCCGAAGGCCGTGCAGGCCCTGGCCGGGTTCGGCCGCTACCACATCTACCCCGATCCGGAGCAGCGCAAGGTGCGCCGCGCCCTGGCCGACTACCTGGGGGTGGGCGAGGAGCAGATCGTGGCTGGCGCGGGCAGCGACGAGCTCATCGACCTGCTGCTACGGGCGGTTATCTCGCCGGGCGAGGGGGTCATCAACTGCACACCGACCTTCGGCATGTACGCTTTCTCTACGGCTGTGTGCGGCGGGCGGGTCATCGAGGTGCCGCGGCGGGAGGACTTCTCGCTGGACCTGCCGGAGATCAAGTCGGCCGCGGGACAAGCCAAGGTCATCTTCGTGGCCTCGCCGAACAACCCCAGCGGCAACCTGATGAGCCGCCGTGAACTCGACGCTTTGCTGGGCAGCGACCTGCTGGTCGTGGTGGATGAGGCCTACGGGGAGTTCGCCGGGGAGAGCGTTGCGTCGCTGGTGCCCCAGCGAGGGAATCTGGTGGTGCTGCGCACCTTCAGCAAGTGGGCGGGGCTGGCGGGACTGAGGGCGGGCTACGGCGTCTTCCCGGCGCCGCTGGCGGCCCTGCTGATGCGCATCAAGCCGCCCTACAACCTGAACGTGGCCGCCCAGGCGGCCATGCTGGCCTCACTGGAGGACCGGGGGCGGCTCATGGAGGGCGTGCGGGCCACCGTGGAGGAGAGGGAGCGGCTGGCGGGGATGCTGGAGGCCTTGGAGTTCATCGAGGTGCTGCCGTCGCGGGCGAACTTCCTCCTCTGCCGGCTGCAAGGCCTCGATGCGAGAGAGGTGCGCGATCGGCTGGCCCGTCGGGGCATCTTCGTGCGCCACTTCGATATGCCCCGGCTGCGGGTCTGTCTGCGGATCACGGTAGGGCTACCGAGCCAGAGCGAGCCCCTGGTGAGCGCTCTGCGAGAGATAGGAGCCGAACTTGGCCGCTGAACGAAGAACTCGGAAGGGAACCAGGCGGGCCGCCGTCCGGCGGGGGACCGCCGAGACCCGCATCTCGGTGCAGGTAGACCTGGACGGAACGGGCCAGGCTCGCATCGACACAGGAATTGGAATGCTCGACCACCTTCTATCGCAGGTAGCCAGGCACGGGCTGATTGACATAACGATAAACGCCCGTGGCGACCTCTCCAGCGATGAGCACCACACGGTGGAGGACGTAGGTCTGGCGCTAGGACAGGCGCTGGCGCAGGCGGTAGGGGAGGGCGGAGGTATCGTGCGCATGGCGGACGCCACGGTACCCCTGGACGAGGCGCTGGCGACGGTGGCCGTGGACATCAGCGGGCGGGGCTACGCTGCGGTGGACGTGGAGTGGTCGGGGGAGCGCATGGGGGAGTTGCCCACGGACCTGGTACCGCACCTGCTGGCCGCCCTCGCCTCGGAGGCGCACATGACCCTCCACGCGAGGGTATCGGCGGGGGTCATCGACCACCACAAGGCGGAGGCGATGTTCAAGGCGCTGGGGCGGGCCCTGGGCGCCGCCACCCGCATCGAGCCGCGGCTGGCCGGGCAGGTCCCCAGCACGAAGGGGAAGCTGCGGGCGTAGGCTGGAACCGTGGGACCCTAGAGCCATGGAGCCCTGGAACCACGGACCTTTGAATCGCCGAGATGGTCTGGGGTTCTATGGCTCCAAGGCCTCCAAGGCTCCAAGGTGCGTAGGCTCTAGCCCGTCTCCTCCAGCTCGAAGCGGAAGTCCTCGATGACCGGGTTGGCGAGCAGCTTTCGGCACATCTCGGCCACCTGGGTCTCGGCGGCGGCGCGGTCGGAGCCGTTCACTCGGATCTCCATGTACTTGCCGGCGCGCACGCTCTGCACGCTCTCAAAGCCCAGAGAGTGGAGGCCGCCCATGATGGTGAGGCCCTGCGGGTCGTTCACGGTGGGCTTGAGGGTTACGTAGACCTTGGCGAGGAACATGTCATCCTAGCCCCGTAGCTCTCTTCCCGTGAGCCGCCGGAAGGCCTCTCGATAGCGCTCGGCGGTGCCTGCCACCACCTCCTGCGGCAACTCCGGGGCCGGCGGCTGCCGGTTGAAGCCGATCTCGATCAGCCAGTCGCGCACGTACTGCTTGTCGAAGGCGAACTGAGGCCGGCCGGGCTCGTAGTCGGCGGCGGCCCAGAAGCGGCTGGAGTCCGGGGTGAGCAATTCGTCGATGAGGATGAGCTCGCCGTCGTGCCAGCCGAACTCCAGCTTCGTGTCCGCGATGATCAGGCCACGCTGGCGGGCGTACTCCACCGCGTGCCTGTAGACGGCCAGGCTGCGTGTGCGCAGCACATTAGCCGCCTCCTCGCCGACGATTCCGGCGACCTCCTCGTAGGAGATGTTAATGTCGTGGCCGCTGGCAGCCTTGGTGGCCGGCGTGAAGATGGGCTCCGGCAACTCCTCGCTCTCCCGCAGGCCCGGCGGCAGGGGTATGCCGCAGACCGAGCCGCTCTCCTGATACTCCACCCAGCCCGAGCCCGCCAGGTACCCCCGCACCACGCACTCCACGTCCACCCGCTGTGCCTTGCGCACGACCATGCTGCGACCGACCATCTCGGACGGCAGCTCGAAGGGGAGCTCGTCGGCGGGGGAGCCGTCGGCGAGGCGGATGAAGTGGTTGGGGATCACCTCAGCCATGCGCTCGAACCAGAAGGCGGAGAGCTGGGTGAGGACGGCCCCCTTGTCGGGGATGCCGGTGGGCAGGACGACGTCGAAGGCGGAGATGCGGTCGGTGGCGATCATGAGCAGTCTATCGCCCAGGTCGTAGGTATCGCGGACCTTGCCGCGGGCGTAGAGGTTAGGCAGGCTAGTTTCAAGCAACACGGGCACGGCTCACCTCCCTAGCTTGCAGGTCGAAGAACAACAGCGTGTAGGCAGCAGCGGCGAAGGGCAGCACCAGTGCGGCCATGATAGCGTTGATGATGCCGGATACCAGTAGCGGTGCCAGCGCGAAGATAACGCTCACCACAAAGATGGGTACGCTGGTGAGGATGCCGATGACCAGGATGATGCCCAGGGTCCGCCACCAGCAACCGCTGACCATGCGGCTGCTCAGGGTGAGGGCTTCGGCGGGACGGGTGTCCTCGAGCATCACCGCCTGCACCAGGAAGGCCCATCGCACCGCCAGGTAGATGGCGAATGGGATGCCGACGATGGTAATGGCCAGCAGGGCTACGATGATGAAGGCGCGGAGGGCGGCCAGGATGAGGCGGCCCAGCCGCTCGAACACTGCATCGTAGCTGCGGGAGAAGTCGGGTGGGATGCCCAGGGCTACTTCGGCCACGGCCCGAGCCAGCGCCCCCAGAGCGAGCAGGCTTACCACGCTGGCGGCCAGGCTGATCGGCAGGGAAATGAGGGTAGCCCTGGTAGCGTCCTCGACAGCCCCGGAGATCGCAGCGCTCAAGAGGTTCAGGGGCAGGGTGACGGCGGCGATGAACAGGAGGGGGCCCGGATACTGGCGATAGAGGGTCAGGGCGCGCTCCAGGATCTGCCCCATCTCCATGGGCTGGCGCAGGTCGGTGCCTGGAGTGCTCATCACCACTGTTGGGGTGCCGGCCCCGCGCCCAGCCCACAGGTATCGCGCACCTTGCCGCGATGGAACAGGTTTGCCCGCGGTACAGCCGTCTCCACAAAAACTGGCATGTCTACTTCGCTCTTTGCTTCAGGACGGGCAGCGGCTGGCCGGCCAGCCAGCAGAGGCATTCCTCTGTGCTGAGGGCCAGCACGCCGATGTTCATTAGCTCTTGGGTGCCTCTTTCATACTGACCGGAGACGGCATCGCTGACAGCGACGATGCGGAAGTCGCGTTCACTGGCCTCGTAGATGCTGGTGCGGGGGCAGTTAGGGTAGTTGCAGCCGGTGAAGACTAGCGTATCGACGCCCTCGCCGCGCAGGAAATCCTCCAGGGCCGTGCCATAGAAGGCGCCCCAGCGCGGCTTGTACATGGCGTATTCGTTGCTGGCCAGGCGCTGGAACTCGCCCCCCAGGAGGGCGTGGCAGTCCAGGCGGAGGTCAGGGCTTGGCTTCAGCTCATCTACCAGCTCGGCGCCGTCGCTGCCGGGCGCGGCCATGCGCAGTCCGCTCTCGACGGCGGAGCGACGGACGGGGTCCACGTTGCTGCCGTTCTCCCGGTAGAAGCGCACGACGTGTACGATGGGCCGCTCGGCGGCGCGAAAGGCGTCCAGCAGGCGACAGATGCGGGGCACGGCGTCCAGGGTGCCCGCTATCTCGAGGGGTGCACCGGGTAGGGAGAAGTCCCGCTGCACGTCGATGGTCAGCAGGGCGGCGGACTCGCGGTGGGGTTCGATGTAGGGGTTCATATCAACCCCAACCTCTGGAAGCTGGCGTCCACATGGCGCGTGAAGTAGGTGTAGTCGAAGAGCTCGTCCAGCTCCGCGGGCGGCAGGTGCCCGGACACTTCAGGGTCGGCCTCGAGGAGCTCGCGGAAGGGGTGACGCTCCTTCCAGGCGCGCATGGCGTTCCTCTGCACCAGCTCGTAGGCCTGCTGGCGGCTCAGCCCCTTGTCGATGAGGGCCAGGAGCACCCGCTGGGAGACGATCACTCCCTGGGTTCGCTCTATGTTCTCCCGCATGTGCTCCGGGTACACCTGGAGGCCGCGCATGATGCCCGTGAACATGTCCAGCATGTAGTCGAGCAGCAGGCAGGCGTCGGGGAAGATGACGCGCTCGGGCCCGGAGTTGCTGATGTCCCGCTCGTGCCAGAGGGCCACGTTCTCCAGAGCAGTGACCACATGGCCGCGGATGACCCGGGCCAGCCCGCAGATGCGCTCGCACTTCTCGGGGTTGCGCTTGTGGGGCATGGCCGACGAGCCGGTCTGACCTTTAGCGAAGGGCTCCTCCGCCTCCAGCACCTCGGTCCGCTGGAGGCTGCGGATCTCCGTGGCGAAGCGCTCGAGGGAGGCGGCGATGATGGCCAGCGTCGATATGAACTGGGCGTGGCGGTCGCGGTGCACGATCTGGCTGCTCACGGGCTCCACCGCCAGGCCGAGCCTGGCGCAGGTGGCCTCCTCGACCTCCGGGGGCACGGTGGCGTGGGTGCCCACCACGCCGCTGATCTTGCCCACGGCGACCTGGGCCTTGGCATCGGCCAGGCGGCGGGTGTTGCGGCGCGTCTCATCCACCCAGGTCGCCAGCTTGAGGCCGAAGGTGATGGGTTCGGCGTGGACGCCGTGGGTGCGGCCCATCATGAGGGTGTCCTTGAACTCCACAGCGCGGGCTTCGAGCACCTCTAGAAGGGCGGCCAGGTCGCGCTCCAGGATCTCTGCGGCCTCGCGGAGCTGAAGGCCCTGAGCGGTGTCCCAGACATCGTTGGAGGTGAGGCCCAGGTGGACGAAGCGGCTCTCCTCGCCCAGGCTGTCGGCCACCGAGCGGAGGAAGGCGGTCACATCGTGGTGAGTCTCCTCGATGTAGCGGTTAAGGTCGTCGAGGTTGTAGCGGGCGTGGCGGATCTTCTCGACGGCCTCGCGGGGGATGGTGCCGTGGTCGGCCCAGGCTTCGCATACGGCGATCTGCACGGCGAGCCAGCGGTCGAACTTGCCTTGCTCTGACCAGATGCGGGCCATTTCGGGACGGGAGTAACGTTCGATCATCGCTCCAGATACTCCTCTCGCGGCGGTGAGAAGATGTCGACGGCCACGCTGGGCTCCAGCGCAGTGACCCCGTGAGGCGTGTTGCCGGGCACCACGTAGCCGTCACCCGCCGACAGCTCCACTCGCTGGCCGTCGACCTCAAAGCGCAGGCGGCCACGGGCCACGTAACCGGCCTGCTCGTGCTCGTGGGTGTGAATGGGGACGGCGGCGCCCTCATTCAAGGTGATCTCGCACAGGGTGAGGCGGTCGCCGCTGCTGAGGGTGCGCCGGACCACGCCGGGGAACATCTCGACAGGCTTAGCTTGACGATTGGACTTGAAGGCGAACTCAGCCATGGCAACGGGCCCTCCCTGGCCCAGGTGCAGTCTACCCCGACGCCATCTCCCGACGGTAGTCCTCGCAGGCGCGACGGATCTCCTCGTGCTTGAGGCCCAGGATCTCGGCGGCCAGCAGGGCAGCGTTGCGGGCTCCCGCCGAGCCGACAGCCATGCAGGCCACCGGGACGCCCGGGGGCATCTGGGCGATGGATAGCAGCGCGTCCAGCCCCCGTAGCTCGCCCGCCGCCAGGGGCACGCCGATGACGGGCAGCGTGGTCCACGAGGCGAGCACGCCGGGCAGGGCGGCCGACATCCCAGCGCCGGCGATGATCACCTCGATGCCCCGCTCGCGGGCGGACTGGGCGAACTCGCGCGCTCGCTCAGGATGGCGGTGGGCGGAGATGACGTGGGATTCGTGGGGGATGCCGAGGCGGTCCAGGGTATCCAGGCACTCCTGCATGACCGGAGCATCGGACTTCGACCCCATGACGACGGCGACGAGAGGTTGGGTCATCCGGTTCCCCCTCAGTCCGAGTAAAAGTGCGGCCGCAACTCATCCTCCGGGATGTATCTGCTGGCCTGACGGAAGATCGCGCGCACGGTCCCGGGGTCGAGCTCCTGGTGAACGGGTACGGTGAGCGTTTGCTTCTCTCCCGCCCGGCCGAGGCGACGCAACTTTGCGTGACTTCCTCTCTGTGAAACCAGCCCGAATCCGAATTGCGACAGTATGTTGATGACGTCGGGACCTGAGAGTCTCCTCAGCCTAGGCGACACGTGATGAAGGCCCCAGCTCGATGGTGACGAGCAGCGTCGGGTTGGGCACAAGGCCGAAATCGGCCGGGTCTTCCCCCTCCATATGCAGGCTCACCGCCTCCTGAAGGTTGGCGACGGTCTCGTCAAGGGTCCTGCCCTGAGTGACCACGCCGATCTCCACGCACTGGGCCACATAGAAGGTCTCGCCCTTGTGAATGAACGCGTTGATAGTCTGCCGCATGAACGACTCCTGACGATCTACCCGCTACGAGTAGTGTAGCAGAAGCTAAGGCTTCTGCCCCAGCCGGCTCGTCCCGGCGCTGCTGCCCCCAATGTCCTGCCGGTAGTGCATGCCCTGGAAGCGGATGCGCTTGACGTTTCGGTAGGCCTTCTCCCGCGCCTCCGTCATAGTGCGACCGGTGGCAGCCACGGTGAGTATGCGACCCCCCGCCGTCACCAGCGTGCCGTCGTCCTCGCGACGGGTGCCGGCGTGGAAGATGAGCACGTCGTCGTCCACGTCGTCGAGGCCTTCGATGGGGAAGCCGGTCTCGTACTGGCCGGGGTAGCCGCCCGAGGCCAGCACCACCCCGACGCAGGCGTCATCGGACCAGTCGACCTGCACCTCTTCCAGGCGGTTGTTGGCCACGGCCCAGAGGACCTCCAGCAGGTCCGATTTCATGCGGGGCAGAAGTGCCTGAGTCTCCGGGTCGCCGAAGCGGCAGTTGAACTCCAGAACCTGCGGGCCTTGGGCGGTGACCATGATGCCGGGGTAGAGGAGGCCGCGATAGGGCCGGCCCTCCTCCATCATGGCCCGGACGGTGGCCTCGGTGGCCTCGCAGCGGATGCGCTCGGCGGTGGCCTCGTCCAGCCAGGAGGGCGGGCTGTAGACTCCCATGCCGCCGGTGTTGGGGCCGCGGTCGCCGTCGAAGACGGGCTTGTGGTCGCAGGAGAAGGGCATGTGGACCACGGTCCGGCCGTCGGTGAAGGCGTGGGCGGTGACCTCGCGGCCGGTCAGCCGCTCCTCGATGACCACGCGGGCGCCCGCCTCGCCGAGCTCCCGCCGCACCATCAGCGATTCCAGGGCGGCCAGCGCCTCCTTGGTGGAGTCGGTCACCAGGGCGCCCTTGCCCGCGGCGAGTCCGTCGGCCTTGACCACGTAGGGGCCGTGCCCGTGGCCCCGCGACAGGTACGCTCTGGCGTCCGCCAGGCGCTCGAAGACGGCGAAGGGCGCGGTAGGGATGCCGTGGCGGGCCAGGAGCTCCTTGGCGAAGACCTTGGAGGACTCGATCTCGGCGGCGGCCCTGGACGGCCCGAAGGTGGCGATACCCTGCACGGACAGCAAGTCCACCAGCCCGGCGGCGAGCGGGTCCTCCGGCCCGATGACCACGAGGTCGACGCGCCGCTCCTTGGCGGCCCAGGCGATGCCCTCGAGGTCGGAGGCTTTCACCGGCAGGTTCTCGGCGATGGCGGCGGTGCCGGCGTTGCCCGGCGCCACGAAGAGATTGTCGAGGCGGGAGCTCTGCCTCAGCTTCCAGGCCAGGCAGTGCTCTCGCGCGCCAGAGCCGACTATGAGGACGTTCATTTTATTCCCACTCTATCGTCCCCGGTGGCTTCGTCGTGATGTCGTAGACCACGCGGTTGACGCCGGGGACCTCGTTCACGATGCGGTTCGAGATGCGGGTCAGCACGTCGTAGGGGAGGCGGGCCCAGTCCGCGGTCATGGCGTCCGTGGCGGTGACCGCGCGCAACGCGACGACGTAGCCGTAGGTGCGGAAATCGCCCTGGACGCCCACCGAGCGGGTGTCGGTGAGGACGGCGAAGGCCTGCCAGAGGTCGCGGTAGAGCTTGGCCTTCTTGATCTCGTTCATGACGATCCAGTCGGCGGCGCGCAGAACCTCCAGCTTCTCGGGGGTGACCTCACCGGTGATGCGGATGGCGAGGCCGGGGCCGGGGAAGGGCTGGCGGAAGACCATCTCCTCGGGCAGGTCCAGGGCCAGGCCCACCTGGCGCACCTCGTCCTTGAACAGGAAGCGCAACGGCTCGATGAGCCGGAGCGCCATGCGTGAGGGAAGCCCGCCGACGTTGTGATGCGACTTGATCTTGGCGGCGGCCCCTACGCTGGAGGCGCTCTCGATAACGTCGGGGTAGGTGGTGCCCTGGGCGATGAGGTCTACCTGGCCCAGCCTGCCGGCCTCCTCCTCGAAGACGCGGATGAAGGTCTCGCCGATGCGGCGGCGCTTCTCCTCGGGGTCGACCACGCCAGCGAGACGGGCGAGGAAGCGGTCGCTGGCGTCGACGTGCCTGAGGTTGATGCGCATGTGTCGCTGAAAGGTGTTGACCACGCGCTCGGGCTCCTCGCGGCGCAGCAGGCCGTTGTCCACGAAGATGCAGGTGAGC
>JBAUEL010000200.1:0-11454 GCA_049678585.1 Dehalococcoidia bacterium | reverse complement strand
AGTCGCGCGGCAGGCCCAGGCCGCGGGTGGCCACGATGTTCCGCTGGATCTCCGAGGTCCCCGCCTCGATGGTGTAGCCCGCCGAACGCAGGGAGGTGAAGCACCAGCGTCCCCTGTGGGGGGCCAGCTCGCAGCCGCGCTCGAGCTGGCCGTAGGTACCGAGCACCTTGAGCTGGGTGTGCGCAATGCGCTGGTGAAGCTCCGCGGAGTAGAACTTGAGGGAGGAGGCCTCATAGTTAGGGATGAGGCCGCGGCTCTGCAGGCTAGCTATCCGGTAGGAGAGCATGCGCCCGACCTCGGACTCCAGCATCCGGTCGGCCAGTTCGTAGCGAAGCATGGGGTTGGTCTTCAGGGTGCTGGTGCCCTCATCGGCGTGCTCCTTGGCGTAGTCGATCATCTCCTCAACTTCTTGCTTCATGCCGATGGCAGAGCCCACGCTGGAGCGCTCGAAGTCGAGGGTGGTGACGCCGGCATACCAGCCGCGGTTCTCCTCACCGATGACGTTCTCCTTGGGCACGCGCACGTTGTCGAAGAAGACCTCGTTGAACTCGTGGGTGCCGGCCATGTTGGTGAGGGGGCGCACATCGATGCCGGGGGTCTTCATGTCCACCACGAAGTAGGTGATGCCCCGGTGCTTGGGGGCGTCGGGGTCGGTGCGGGCCAGGCAGATCATCCACTTGGCGATGTGGGCGATGGTGGTCCAGATCTTCTGGCCGTTTAGCACATAGTCGTCACCATCCTTGACGGCCCGGGTGCGCAGGGAAGCGAGGTCGGAGCCGGCTTCGGGCTCGGAGTAGCCCTGGGACCAGATGTCGGTGCCGGCGAGCATGCCCGGCAGCCACTTCTTCTTCTGCTCCTCGGTGCCGTGGACGATGATGGTGGGGCCAGCCATGCCCAGCCCGATGATGAGGTGGACGGGGCGAGGGGCGTGGTGGATGGCCATCTCCTCGTTGAAGATGAACTGCTGCATCACCGACATGCCCGCGCCGCCGTACTCCTTGGGCCAGGCGGGGGCGTTCCAGCCACGTTCGGCCAGCTTCTTGAACCACTCGCCACTGCGAGCCAGGGTCTCCTCGATCCTGGTCCCGCGCTCTATCTTGGGGGCCTCTTTTTCGATGAACTCGACCACCTCCTTGCGGAAGGCGGCCTCTTCAGGGGAATCACGAAGGTCCATGACCCTCTCTCCTCTCTCTTTCCGAAGGCTTCAGGAGAAGGCAGGCTCGCCTGCTCGCTGCTCCCTTCGTCCTTTCACTTCAAGCATCCATCAGGATGCGGATATTCTATTGGGCAAGGACACCCTTAGGTACTCTGCTAGTCGCGCGGCAGGCCCAGGCCCCGGATGGCGACGATGTTGCGCTGGATCTCCGAGGTGCCCGCGGCGATGGTGACGCCGACAGATTCCAGGTATCCGCGCGCATAGCGACCGTGGTCCGGCGCCTCATCGCCCCAGAGAGCACCGTACAGGCCCAGGACCTTCACACCGGTGTTGTAGATGCGCTGGGTGAGCTCTGAGGCGTAGGTCTTGACCACGGACGCCTCGTAGTTGGGGATGAGGCCCTTCGCCTGCAAGGCCACCACCCGCACGGAGAGCATCCTGGCCACATGCGCCTCCAGCATGCGGTCCGCCAGCTCGTGGCGCAGCGCCCGGTGGCGGGGCAGCGTGCACACGTTCTCCCCGGCGTGCTCCTGGACAAACTTCACCAGGTCCTCTACGAGCAGGCGGTTGCCCACCGCCGCACCCACGTTGGAGCGCTCGAAGTCCAGAGTAGTGGCGCCAATGTACCAGCCCCGGTTCTCCTCTCCCACCAGGTTGCGCGCGGGCACACGCACGTTCTCGAAGAAGACCTCGTTGAACAGGCGCCGCCCGGAAAGGTCGATCAGGGGCCGCACCTCGATGCCGGGGGTCTTCATGTCCGCCAGGAAGTAGCTGATACCGCGGTGTTTGGGCGCTTCGGGATCGGTGCGGGCCAGCATGAATATCCACTGGGCCCACTGGGCGGCCGATGTCCAGATCTTCTGGCCGTTGATGACGTAGTCATCGCCATCTTTGACCGCACGCATGCGCAGAGAGGCCAGGTCGGATCCGGCCTCAGGCTCGCTGTAGCCCTGACACCACCTCACTTCCCCCGAGAGGATGCGGGGGAGGTGCTCCTTCTTCTGCTCCTCGCTGCCGTGAACGATGAGGGTGGGCCCCACCATGCCCACACCGAAGATGTCCCTGGCAGGGGCGCGAGCCTCGGCGAACTCCTCGTTCATGATGAACTGCTGCATCACCGATAGGCCCGCTCCGCCGTACTCCTTGGGCCAGGCGGGGGCGGTCCAACCTTTCTTGCCGAGCTTCTCCCGCCAAGGGCGCCGGCGCTCATAGAGCTCGGCTACATCCTCTTCACCCTCGTCCGGGCTGGCCTTCCACTCATCGCGGAGGTCCGTCTTCAGGAATTCCCTCACCTCTTGACGAAAGGCTGCCTCCTCAGGTGTGTCTCGAAAATCCATAGCGCCTCCCTCCCTAGCCTCGGGGGAGTCCCAGCCCCCGCATGGCTATGATGTTCCGCTGGATCTCGCTGGTGCCGCCGCCGACGGTGCTGGTGGTGGCGTACAGGTAGGTGCTGGCAGCGTAGCCGTCGAAGGCGGCCCAGGGGCTGCCGGTGCAGAGCTGCCCGTACAGACCCAGCAACTTCATGCCGGTGGCGGCGATGCGCCGATCCAACTCCGAGGAATAGAGCTTGGCTACGGAGGCCTCCTTGTTAGGAACCTGGCCCCGTGCCTGAAGGCTCACGACTTGGTAGCACAGCATCTGCTCCACCTGGCCCTCTATCGCGCGGTCGGCCAGTTCGAGGCGAACCGAGTAATCGCGGTCCAGGGCGCTCTCTCCGCGGCCTCGTTTCTCCTGCGCAAAGTCGATGAGTTCCTCCACCATGAGGGCGTGGCTGACACCGGTGGCGATGCCGGAGCGCTCGAAGTCCAGGGTGGCCGCGCCGATGTACCAGCCCCGGTTCTCCTCACCCACCAGGTTCTCCTTGGGCACCCGGACGTTGTCGAAGAAGACCTCGGTGAACTCCTGGTTGCCGGCCATGTTAGTGAGGGGGCGCACCTCGATGCCGGGGGCCTTCATGTCCATCACGAAGTAAGAAATGCCCCGATGCTTGGGCGCTTCGGGGTCGGTGCGGGTGAGGAGGATCATCCAGTGGGCGATGTGGGCGCCGGAGGTCCAGATCTTCTGGCCGTTGATGACGTAGTCATCGCCGTCACGCACAGCGCGGGTCTGGACGTTAGCGAGGTCGGAGCCGGCCTCGGGCTCGCTGAAGCCCTGACACCAGATGGTCTCGCCCCGCAGGATGGGCGGGAGGTGCTGCCTCTTCTGCTCGTCAGTGCCGAAGAGGATGATGGTGGGGCCTGCCCAGCCCACGCCGATGCCGATGTTGGCTCCCCGGGGGGCGCCCGCCCGGGCCATCTCCTCGTTGAAGATGAACTGCTCTATGACGCTCATGCCCGCCCCGCCGTACTCCTTCGGCCAGGCGGGGGCGATCCAGCCCTTCTGCGCGAGCTTGTTCACCCAGGTGTGGTGGGCCTCCAGCATGCCCAGCGGGGCGATGGGGTTGATGCCTCCACCGCCGCCGAAGAGGGCGCCATAGCGGCGCTGAGCCAGACCCGGCGGCAACTCCCTCTGGATGAAGTCGCGCACCTCCTGGCGGAAGGCGGCCTCTTCGGGAGAATCACGAAAGTCCATCGCGGATGCGCCCTCTAGGTGATCATATGGAGTGGCCAGCCATGGCGGCTAGAGCCATCCTGCCCGTTCGGGGGGCCACCGCCAATTCTACTCGCTGCTGCGCTCGCGTCAACACGGCTCGCCCCCGCCGGCTCCGGCCCCGACCTCCACGATGATGGAACGCTGGCACTCCTGTCCCAGCAGGCGATAGCAGCTCGTCAGGGGCGGCCTGATCTCGTAGGAAACGCCCATGGCGTCCAGCCATCCCTCCACCCGCTCCCAGATGGCGCAGTCGATTCGGTCCAGCAGGCCCATCCGGGACAGCCCTTCGTGGGCGAAGCAGCGCTGGACCGTCCAGCGCTCGCCGCCGTCGCTCAGGGACTCGCGGGCGTAGGCGAACGAGGTGCTGGGCACGAACAGCCCCTCCGCCAGGCGAAAAAGCTGCCGGTAGTCTTCGCGGGAGCGCACCTCGGAGACGCCAGCCAAGCGCATGAGGCGGCGCACCTCCGCCTGCCCGATGGCGCGGGCAGTCCGCTTGTTCAGATGGTTGGCCGCCTCCGGGCCGAAGCGCTCCACCACCCCGTAGAGCCAGAGGGCATCGTGAGTGAGCCAGCACTTCCGGAGGAGTTCCTCCCGCTCGGCCACCGAGATGCCGCCGGTCATTCGTTCCGGCTCCCTTGGGCGAAAGTCAATGTTCGCTTTCCCAGGCCTCCCATCCTGCCCCCAGGGTCTGCGCTACCTCCAGGCCGGGGGGCTGTCTGGGCGGCACGGCCTCTCGAGACAGTTGACCGAGGAGCGCTTCTGCGGGCGCTTCGGGCGGAGCCGCCCGGATGCTCCGCAAGTACAGCCGACCCCACTCCTCCACCCTTTCTCGGCCCACCTCCACACGGAGGCCGAGCAGGTGAACGAGGTCCAGGGTGAGGCCGCTGCCCACGAACTGCCAGGCTGCCACGCGGGGGTCCACATCGGGGCGGATGATGCCTCGAGCCTTGCCCTCCTCTACGATCTCCGCCACGAAGTCGGCGAATCTCACGAAGTTCTCGCGCGCCGCCTGGCGAATGTCTAGGTCGTCCGCCTCGCAGAGGGCCTGAAAGGCGAGCTTCATGCTGGCGGCCCGGCTGTCCAGGTGGTCGTAGTAGCGGACGGCGATCGCCCAGAGGGTCTCCAGGGGGTCCTCGACCTCGTAGGCGACGTTCTGCCATATCTCCAGAAGTCTGGAGCCGGTGTCGCGGAGGGTGGCCAGGAAGATGTCCTTCTTCCTGGGGAAGTAGCGATATAGGGCGGGTTCGGAGACGCCCGCAGCCTTGGCGAGGTCAGCGGTGCCGGCGTGCGCGTAGCCCTGGGAGGCAAAGACGGCCCGCGCCGTCTCGATGATCTGGCGCTTTCGCTCTTTAGCGGAGAGTCTACGTGCGCGAGCCATGGCGGATGCTTAGCTAGTGACCATTCACTATAACAATACCGGCCACACCCTACCGCACCCGGGGTGCCCTGTCAAGGGCGTGCGGGGGGCCGCTAGCCCGCGCCGGCTTCGCCTTGCACTCGGTGCTCAGGGTGAAGGTGATGACATTCTAAGAGAGGCCGTTGGATGAGGCCGGGGTGTGTCAGGTGGGATAGCAGTAGTCGCCCGCAGCCGCCACGACCAGCAGCACGTCCGTGGTGATGTTTATGGCGCCGTCACCATCCATGTCATACCAGGGGTCATAGTATTTGCCGTTAGCGTTGGGCGGCCCCCCCTGGTAGGTGCCCGCGTATTCGAGGACGGCTAAGACGTCGCCTATGATGTTTACAGCGTAATCGTCGCCAAAGACATCGGGGCACCAGACGGCTTGAACGCCCGTGTAGACCCTGTCCATCCAGATGTAGCCCAGGTGGAACCGTTGATAGAGGAGGCAGATAGGGGCGGAACCGCCGGGACAGCTACCAATATCTCCGCGAGGGATGCTAATGCTCCAGTATGCTGACCCCACCCACGCCCCGAACTCCCAGGCCTCCCAGAAGGGCGAATCGACCAGGTAGGCTGTCCCTGGGCTCCAGTCCGCCTCGTACAGGCCCTCCACCTGCCGCCCCCAGGGGTCCGGGTCGTGCCGGAAGTTCTGCTCGAAGCCCCATACCCGGTAGGTGTGGACGTAGAGCGCCTGGGGGGACGGCAACCCCGACCGCTGGGGGTCGCTGGTCCAGCCCATGTCGTCTGCGGGGTCGGACGGGTTCAGGCCATCCCAACCGCCTTTCGCGATGTACTTGTTGCGAATGGGCCAGTTGGTGGTGCCGTAGTACCAATACTGGCCGATGCCGGAGTTGGTCGATACGAGAGGAGGGGATATCGTCGGTTTTGTGTTCTGGCCGTCTATCTTGTCGGGCCGCTGAGGGTTCGAGGGGCTCGAAGGGTAAAACTCGAAGTGCAGGTGCCTACCACAGTGGTACCCCCACGAGGTACCGTTCCAGCCATAGTCGTTCCCTATCGTGTATCCAGTGATCCCCTGGATACCGACGGGATCACCCTGGAGGATGGTGCCGTTCACCGGGGGCGCCGACACGGATTGAAGGTGTCCATACCATACTTGGATGGTACTGGCCGGGTTTACCTCGGTAGGCGTTGGCACCAATACTTTCGCGCAGTTCCCCAGGCCCTGTTCTGCTATGCAGGTCTGGGGATCGATTGAGTCCACCCGCTGTATCACCGTACCTTCGGCTGACGATATCACTCGGTCGTCACTGATTACGAAGTCGTACGCATCGGTGCAGCTCCCTGATTGACAATCATGCACCCCAGAGTAGGGCAGGGTGGTGACGGCCACCGCGGTAGTCTCCAGGGGACGCCACGGCCACTTGAAGCGGAAATCAACCTGTTCCGCGCCCACCGCATGCCAGGTTGCAAGCAGCGCTGTGACTGCCAGGCACACAGCGCAAACCGTGCCGAGAGGCCGTTTCATGGGGAGAGCCCCATCGCTGGCGTCCTACTAGGGGCCAGAGGTGCGCCCGTAGATTGGACGGCATGAATGGCAACAGTTCCGAGGATTCGGAGGGCTGAGTTAAGGGTGCCCTCGAAGTCCGGACCAGTATAGTTAAGGATGATGCCGATGAAACCCGCCGCACCGGATCCGTCTGGCTCCACCGGTATGTCCACGTGGATGCTGCGTAGTTCGAACCTTCCGGCCGGCCCCAGCTCGGAGCCGAAGGCTTCACAGCCGGTGGCCTTCCTGCCCGCTACGACCAGGTCCGTGGATCGGATGGACTCCTGGACGGACACAAGACGCATGTCGGCGCAGGTGACGGGACTTTCCGGGCCAATGAGGATCTGCTTAGACGGACTCCAGGATGCCGCGATCAGAAAACTGTTGACCGGCGTTCCTGCACCGTCCTCGGCGTGTGTGGTAAGGTTGACAGCAGCGCCACGCCCCCCGGGGATGGCAGGACCCGTGGTGGCGCGCAGGCCTGGAGGATAGCACAACGAGAAACGTCCGTCTGGATCGTTGTAAACATCCCACCCGTCGGCGCAGTCGGCACGGCCTCCCTGAGCAGCCGGTACGGGTACCACGGTTTGCCACGGGCGAACCACCGGCGGCGTCGCGGTGGGCGGAGCGGGGGGGAGGACCTGCGTGGGCCGCGGCGTGGCCGGGAGGGGCTCCACGCACTTCCCACCGCTCACCGTGATCCCGCTCTCCTTTATCTCCAGGGGGGTGTACTGACCCACCGCAGAGTCCGCCACCCCTGCACCGCTGACAGTCAGGGGGCTGGTACCCTCGCCTACGGTGAGGAACTCTACACTGAACAGCCGAAGGGGGGCACCTTTGGCTACCGGGTCGGGACCCTCCTCTCTCTTGCCCTCCTCCGTGCCGGGCCCGATGCCCACCGCCCCCATGTACACCGTCCCTGCAAAGTTGTCGATCGTCGTGGGGCCCGGTATGAAGTTGCGGGCAAGGCCATCGCCGTCGGGGTCCTCCAGGCTTAGCCCTGGGTTGAGGCGGACATCGAGAGGCACCTCTATTTGCAGGATCTTGGGGTCGTAGTGCAGGGTCAGCTCGAAGGCGGCGAAGCCCCGGTTGGCCTCACTGCCCGTGAGGCTGGGCCGCGCCTCCAGATCATCCAGGAAGATAAGCACGGTGCGCTTCTGGTCGCTGCAACTGACAGAGGAGAGCACTGGCTCGATGCGCAGCACGTTCCTGGTGCCGCTGGGCTCTGTGACTCCTTCCTCTCCACCTGGGCTCAGCCCTGCGACCACCAGAGCGCCCCAGATGACGCCCAGGAGAGCCACCAAGCCCGCCAGCACAAGACCCCACGTTCGCCTTCTCATTGCTCCCTCCTTGCCTCCCCACCAAGCGTGATCAGAATATGCTGCTCGTTCGCGCGGTGTCAAGCGCGGCTACGGGGCGCTAGCCAGCGCCGGCTTCGCCTTGTCCTTCTGGCGGCCCCTCCTCCTGCTCCCTGCGCTCGTGCTCCTCCTGGGTCTCCTCCAGCACCTCCTGGAATTCCTCTTCCACCGCCTCCGGGGCCTCCGCCTCGGGGACGCGTGCCTCCAGCCGCTGGCCGAGGATGGCGTAGTAGTTGAGGCCCAGGTAGTGGAGGGGCTTGTCGTCGTCGTCCGCGAGCAGCCAGGTCTCCTCGAAGGCCTCCTTCTCCGCCTGGGCGGCGACCACCTTGCCGACGAAGAGGGTGTGGTCGCCGATGGTGTAGGCGTCCTCCAGCCCGCACTCGATGTAGCCCAGGCAGCCCTCGATGAGGGGGGCGTCGACCTTACGGGCGCGGAAGGTGGGGAGCTTGGTCAGCTCGAACTTGTTGAGCTCGCGGCCGCTGACGCTGCCCAGATACTGCGTATGGTGCAGGAGCTGGCGGCCGGGGATGTTGAGGGCAAACTCCTCGCTGTACGTGATCATGTCGTGGGTGTGGCGGGCGGGATGCACCGCCAGGCCGATGAAGGGCGGGTCGAAGCTGATGGGGGTAACGAAGACGGCGGGCATGACATTATAGTTGCCGCGCCAGGCCGTGGTCACCAGGACTACGGGCCCCCCGCCCAGGAGACGGCGGGCGTTCAGCTCGGATATGGTGTGACGCATGGGGGACGCCTCCCTGGGAAGAATTCGCGCCGAAGCAGCGGCGCCGGCAATTATAGCACCGGGCGGGAGGCGTGGAGCGGTGGAGCCTCAGAACCCTCGAGCCTTGGAACCGGTGGGCGGGCCCTTGCCAGGCTCTTCGGCAAGCCCTACCTTTAGCTTTGGCAGGATGATGAAAAACTCCGCCACTCGGGGGTGTAGGGGGCGGAGCACCCAAGGTTTCCACCCTCAGCCTTCCCCGTCCGAGCATTCCGCCCCCGCGCAGCCGGCGGGGGCCCTGGGGGGTGTCCCCCCAGATTCGAACATTGAGGCCGCAAGCCGCCGCCGGAGGCGGCGTGCGACGTGGCCGGGTCGCCGGCAGGTTCTTTCAGCACGCTGCTGAGGTGAGCTTGCCAAGGATCGGGAGCAACCAGCCGGGGCAACCCATGACCACGCGCATCCTCATCGGCACGTGCTCCTGGACCGATAGGAGCCTGGTCGAATGCGGACGCTTCTATCCGCCGGAGGTGAAGACGCCGGCGGAGCGGCTGCGCTTCTACGCGGGGGAGTTCCCGATCGTGGAGATCGATAGCTCCTACTATGGCCTCCCCTCGGAGCGCAACGCGGCCCTCTGGGTGGAGCGCACCCCCGACCACTTCACCTTCGACGTGAAGGCCTTCCGCCTCCTCACGCAGCATCCTACGCCGCCCGATGCGCTGCCCAAGGACCTCCGGGAGGGCCTGCCCAGGCCGGAGCGGGGGAAGAACCTGTACCCGCGGGATATGCCCTCGGAGGTACGGGACGAGGTCTGGAGGCGCTTCGCCGATGCGCTCCTCCCGCTGGACAGCGCGGGCAAGCTGGGGATCATCCTCTTCCAGTTCCCACCCTGGTTCATGCCTGGGGATGAGAGCAGAGACTACATCGCGGAGTCCAGGAAGCGTCTTCCTCAGTACCGCATCGCCGTGGAGTTCCGGAACGACCGCTGGCTCTCCGAGCGCAACCGCGAGCACACCCTGCACTTCCTGTCGGACCAGCGCATTCCTCTGGTGTGCGTGGACGAGCCGCAGGGCTTCCCCACCAGCGTACCCCCCATCGCCGAGGCCACCGCCGAGATCGGCCTGGTGCGCTTCCACGGCCGCAACGCCGAAGCCTGGGCCAGGCCGGGGGCCAGCGTAGCGGAGCGCTTCGACTACCTGTACAGCGAGGAGGAGCTGGCCGAGTGGCAGCCCCGCATCGAGCGGCTGGCGGAGCAGACTGAAGAGCTGCACGTGCTCATGAACAACTGCCACGAGGACAAGGCGGTGCGAGGGGCCCGCCAGCTCGGTATGCTCCTGGGCCGAGCAGGCGGTCCGCCGCCTGAGGCCCCACAGGCGCAGCAAAGAACCCTCTTCTGAGAGGGCGCATGTAGGAGTCGTGAAGAAAGCAGCCCTCGAACAATCGGAAGGAGGAATTCATGAAGCCGAGAATGATCCGAGAGGGTGTCTACGCCCTGGGCGCAATCGACTGGGACAGGCGCCTGTTCGATTCGCTGATTCCGCTCCCTGACGGCACCAGCTACAACGCCTACCTCATTCACGGTTCGGAGAAGACTGCCCTCCTCGACAGCGTGGATCCCACCAAGTCAGACGTGCTCATGTCGCAGCTTGAGGACGTGCCCCAGGTGGATTATGTCATCAGTCACCACGCCGAGCAGGATCACTCGGGCGCTATTCCGGCCGTCCTCAAGAAGTACGGGCAGGCAAAGGTCGTCTCGACGGCCAGGGCAAAGGGGATGCTTGTGGACCTGCTGGCAATCCCGGAAGAAAGGATAGTCCCCGTCGAAGATGGAGAGACCCTCTCGCTCGGCGGCAAGACCCTCGAGTTCATCAACACCCCCTGGGTCCACTGGCCTGAGACGATGGTCAGCTACCTGCGGGAGGACCGCATCCTCTTTAGCTGCGACTTCTTCGGCTCGCACCTCGCGACCACTGACTTCTACGCGAACGAGAGTCGCGTCCTCGAACCTGCAAAGCGCTACTACGCCGAGATCATGATGCCCTTCCGCAAAGTGATCCAGAAGAACCTTGAGAAGATCGCCCCGTATGAACTGGACATTATAGCCCCGAGCCACGGCCCTCTGTACGACCGGCCGGCCTTCATCATCGACGCCTATCGTGACTGGGTATCGTCCCCTCCGAGGAACATCGCTGTCGTGGCTTACGTGTCGATGCACGGCAGCACCGCAAAGATGGTCGACCGCCTGGTTGGCGCTCTGGGCGAAAGGGGGGTCGCCGTTGAGCAGTTCGAGCTGACCGCGGCGGATATCGGCAAGCTCGCCGTGGCCCTGGTGGACGCGGCAACCATTGTCATCGGCACGCCAACCGTGCTCGTCGGCGCCCATCCCCTCGCCGTCTATGCCGCCTATCTCGCCAACGCGCTGAACCCTAAAGCCCGTTTCGTCTCCGTCATCGGCTCATACGGCTGGGGAGGCAAGAGTGTCGAACAGCTAGCGGGGATGATGACCAACCTCGAGGTGGAGGTTCTGGACCCCGTTCTCTGCAAGGGCCTCCCCAGGCAAACCGACTTCGATGCTCTCGACAACCTGGCGGCTTCGATCGCGAGCAAGCACATGGAGCAGGGTCTCGTATGAGCGGCCAACTGAGGCTAGCGAAGGTGAGGCGCAGAGTGGTACGGGGGGAAATCAGAGGGTCACAGAGGATTGAATGAAGAGCGAGGGGACAC
>JBAUEL010000199.1:0-12421 GCA_049678585.1 Dehalococcoidia bacterium | reverse complement strand
CCCCCGCGCCGCCCTTGTCATTCTGAGCGGAGCGAAGAATCTGGTTCATCGAGACCCTTCGCTTCGCTCAGGGTGACAAGACAAAAGAGTTCATCAGCAGAGCCTCTATCGCGGCGGGCTCAAGCCCGCGGTAGCAACGCAGGACCGGCCAGGTCGCCGCCGCCTCCGGCGGCTCGCGGCGGCGGGGAGTTTTGCAGCACCGTGCTAGTCCGGTGCCGGAGCGTCGGGGGGGCGCTGGACGGTCGCTCCGCTGGCCAGGTGGTCACCGACTTCGCCGCGCAGCATCTCCACCGCGTGCTCCAGGACGGCGAGGACGGCGCTCAGGCTCTCCCGAACGCCCTTCTCGCTGCCCGGCAGGTTCAGGATGAGGCAGCGGCCCCGCACGCCAGCCACGGCCCGGGTGAGCATGGCCATGGGGGTGTGGCGGAGCCCCTCGGCGCGCATGGCCTCGGCCAGGCCGGGGACCAGGCACTCCACCACATCCAGGGTGGCCTCAGGCGTGACGTCGCGCGCAGCCAGGCCTGTGCCGCCGGTGGTGACGATGAGGTCCAAGTCCTCTGCATCGGCCCAGGCGCGCAGGCGGGCGGCGATCTGCTCGCGCTCGTCGGGCACGACATCGTGACGCTGGACGGCAGCGCCCACCGTCGCCAGGAGCTCGCCGATGGCGGGGCCGCTGGTATCGCGACGCTGGCCTTGGGCTGCTTTGTCGCTGACGGTAAGGACGCCAACCCTGAGAGTTACGGGCAAGGACGGCTGCCTCCTGAGTTCGACTCATGATAGCACAGGGCCCTGCACGGGGAAATTGCGGCAATTTGGGGGCGAATAAATGGATAAGGAGCTTGACAATGGGGGCTTTGGTGGTAATATGTGGGGGCTTGTGGGGACACATGGCTGCAACGGGAAGGTCTCTGAGCCGTGAGGGGGCGGCGGGAGTCCCGGCATGTATTTCCTGGGGACCTACGAATACAGCATGGATGAGCGGGGGCGGGTGCCCCTGCCGCCGCGCTATCGCGACGCCTTCCTGCGGGGGGTGGTGCTGAGCCAGGGCTCGCCCGACCCCTGCCTGCGAGCGTATACGCAGGAGAGCTACGAGGCCCAGGCTGCGCTGCATACCGCCGAGCCGTCCCTCCGGCGGCGGGGCAGGCTGATCCGCAGGGGGTTCTTCCCCCGCTCCTTCCCCGCCGAGTTGGACCGCCAGGGCCGGGTGCTGGTGCCGCCACAGCTCCGCCGCTACGCCGACCTGGAGGGCAGCGTAGTAGTAGTGGGCGCCGGCGAGTGGCTGGAGGTCTGGAATCCGGAGCGGCTCGAGGCCGAGATGACCACGGTGGACGAGCAGTTCGAGGAGATGCTGGAATCGGTGGAGCCGCCCCCGTGAGGCTGTTGACCATGCAGGCGACCCATGTGCCGGTGATGACGCGGGAAGCGCTGGCCGCGCTGGCGGTGCGCCCCGGCGGCCGCTACGTGGACTGCACGGCGGGCGGTGGAGGCCACGCCCGGGCCATCCTAGAGGCGGCCTCCCCCGGGGGCAGCCTGGTGGGCATCGACCTGGACCCGCAAGCGCTGGAGATGGCGAGGGAGCGGCTGGAGGAGTTCGGCGAGGCGGTCCGTCTGGTGGAGGGCAACTTCCGGCAGGTGGGCGAGATCTGCCGGGAGATAGACTTTGCGCCGGTGCACGGCGTGCTCTTTGATCTGGGGATGTCCTCCCTCCAGGTGGAGGAGGAGGAGAGGGGCTTCAGCTTTCGGCGGGAGGGTCCCCTGGACATGCGCTTCAGCCGTCGGGAGGCGCCGACGGCCGCAGACATCGTGAACGAATACTCAGAGGAGGAGCTGGCCGAGCTTCTGCGGCGCTATGGGGAGCAGCCGCGAAGTCGGCGTATCGCCCGCAGGATCGTAGAGATGCGTCCCCTCTCTACCACCACCCAACTTGCCAAAGCGATCGAGCAGGCCGTGGGCAGGGGGGCCCGAAACAAATCCCACCCCGCCACCAGGACGTTTCAGGCCCTCCGTATTGCGGTAAACCAAGAGCTAGAGAATCTAGCCGCCGCACTCCCTCAAGCCCACGGCCTGCTCGGCTTTGGGGCACGCATCGCCGTCATCAGCTACCACTCCCTGGAGGACCGCCTGGTCAAGGAGTACCTCCAGCGGGAGTCGAGGGATTGCGTGTGCCCGCCAGGCACCCCCGTGTGCATCTGCGGCCACCGCGCCACCCTGCGCCTGGTGACGCGCGGTGCCGTGAAGCCCTCCCAGGACGAGATAGCTGCCAACCCCCGCTCGCGGAGCGCGCGCCTGCGCGCCGCCGAGAGAGCCGATGCGGCCGCTGGCTAGGATCGCAGGGAAGGGTGGCTATGTCAACGCTGGACCGCTCCATCGCCCATGCCGGGCCCAAGGCGAGGGTAAAGGCGCCCGCGCCCGGTCTGCGAGCCATGCTGATAGCGGCCGGGCTGGCGGTGGTGGGAGCAGGCCTGCTGCAAGTGGTCCAGACCAGCAACGTTACCAGCACCGGCTATCACATCCAGCGCTTGGAGGAGGCGCGGCTGGAGTGGGGTGCGCGGGTGCATCAACTGGAGGCGGAGGTGGCCTCTCTGGCCTCTCTGGAGCGGGTGGAGCGAGAGGCCCAGGGGCGGCTGGGGTTGGTGCCTGCGGAACGGCGCCTTTACCTGGATGTGAACGCCCCTGTGCCCGCGCAGCAGCTCCTGCCGACGCGGTTCGCGCCGGCGGAACAACCGGAACAATCCTCCAACGAATCTTGGTGGCAAGACCTGCTGGACCTGGTGCCCTTCTTCTAGCCTGATGGCTCAGGGCGGCCTTAGCTCGGCGGGCCGCCGCTAGGCAAAACTGTCAAGAGAGGCTGGGATGCCCCGGCGCAGCGGACGGCTCACCTGGAGACTGTTCATAGTGGCGGTGGTGCTGATGGCCAGCGCGGCCGGACTGGTGGGCCGTCTGGCTTACCTGCAGATCGTCCGGCACGACCACTACGTCCGGGAGGCCCAGGGCGAACACGTGAGCCGCCAGGTGGTGAGGGCGCCCCGCGGCGCCATCCTCGACCGCAACGGCTACCCTCTCGCCACCACCGTGCAGGCCTATGACATCTACATCGAGCGCAAGACCTGGCAGGACCCCCAGGTAGCCCGGGAGGCTGCGGAGCTTCTTGCACCCATCGTGGGTCAGGAGCCTGAGGCGATCCTGGGAGCGGTCCTCAGCGAGGAGCAGGGCGACTACCTGCTGGCGTGGGGCCTGGACTTCGACGCGGGCCGCAGGATCATCGAGCTGGCGCCGGCCGGGGTAAAGGCCGTCAATTCCTTTAGCCGTCACTATCCCGAGGGTGACCTGGCGTCGGCGCTCATCGGCTTTGTAGGGCGCGACCATGTGGGCCTGGCCGGGCTGGAGGCCGACTACGACAAGGCCCTGGGCGGCACCCCCGGCAGCGTCTACTTCGAGCGGGATAGCATGGGCAACCCCATCGCTCTGGGTCGCCGCTACGGTCGGGAGCCCCAGGCCGGGGGCGATATCCACCTCACCATCGACCGCTACATCCAGCGGCTCGCGGAGGATGAGCTGGACCGGCAGGTAGCTGCCCGCGGCGCCAGCGGGGGCACCATTATCGTCATGGACCCACGCACCGGGGCCATCCTGGCCATGGCCAGCCGCCCAAGCTTCCGCCTCACCCAGCTCGACCTGTCCGACGAGGTGGACCAGGAGCTCTTCCGCAACCGAGCTGTGACCGATGTCTATGAGCCGGGGTCGGTCATGAAGGTGGTGACCATGGCCACGGCGGTGGACCTGGGCCTGGTGGGCCCCAACAGCACCTACTACGATGAGGGCGTGACGGCGGTCCCCGGCGCGACCATCACGAACTGGGACTTCAGCGTGAACGGCCTGACTACGGCCACGGAGCTGCTGGTGAAGAGCCTGAACACCGGGGCGGTGTGGCTGAGCGGGCTGATCGGCCCGGAGCGCTTCTATGAGCACCTGCAGCGCTTCGGCTTCGGGGAGGAGAGCCACGTGGGCCTAGGGGGAGAGGCCGCCGGCCTGATGCGTAGCAGCGAGGAGGATGGCTGGTATCCGGTGGACCTGGCCACCAACAGCTTCGGTCAGGGCATTGCAGCCACCCCTCTGCAAGTGATCACCGCGGTGGCCGCCCTTGCCAACGAAGGGCGCCTCATGCGACCCTACGTGGTGCAAGAGGTGGCGGGTCCCCACGGGGGACGGGTGTTCGAGCCGGTGGTGGTGCGGCAGGCGGTCTCCGAACCCACCGCCAAGACGCTGGTCCAGATGATGACGGAGGTGGTGGAGGGCGTGCCCTATCATCTGGCCCGAACGCCCGGCTACCGTGTGGCCGGCAAGACCGGCACCACCCTGGTCTCCATTCCGGGGGGCTACGCCCTGAACTCCACCATCGCCTCCTTCGTGGGGTTTGCCCCGGCGGAGGACCCACAGATGATCATGCTGGTGAAGATCGACCAGCCCCAGGATGACCCCTTGGGGGGCATCGTGGCCGCACCCGTCTTCCGGGAGCTGGCGCCACAGATCCTCGCCTACCTCGGAGTGGAGCCCGACGGCAGCCAGTTCGTCCAGAGACCTTAGGACGGAAGCAATGCTCACTTACGACCAGGTGACCCAGGCCCTGGGGCCGCTGCTGCGGGAGGCACGACCCGGCCGCAGCAGCCGCTTCCGCGCGGTCGCCAACGACTCCCGCACCCTGCAGCCGGGCGACCTCTTCTTCGCCCTGAAGACGGAGCAACGGGACGGCCACGACTTCGTGGCCCACGCCATCGAGGGCGGCGCGGCGGGGGCGGTGGTGCAGCGGGAGGATGTCGAGGTGCCCGTGGGTGTGGCCCTGTTCCGGGTAGCCGACACGCAGCGGGCCCTGGGCGAGCTGGCCGGATGGTGGCGGTCCCGCCGCCAGGTCAAGGTGATAGGCGTGGCCGGGAACGTAGGTAAGACCACCACCAAGGAGATCGCGGCGGCGGTGCTGAGAGCACGCTACGGGGTGCTGAAGAGCCCCGCCAACTTCAACGACGAGGCCGGCATCTCCATGTCCCTGTTCGGCCTGAGGCCCAGGCACCAGAGGGCCGTGCTGGAGATGGCCATGTATAGCCTGGGCGAGATCCGCCGCCTGTGCGAGATCGCGCGGCCGGAGGTGGGGGTGATCACGAACGTGGGGCCGACCCACCTGGAGCGCCTGGGCAGCATGGAGGCCCTGGCCAACGCCAAAGCGGAGCTGGTGGAGAGCCTGCCGCCGCATGGAGCGGCCGTCCTCAACGGGGACGATCCCATCGTGCGGGGCATGGCCGCCCGCACCCGCGCCCACACCGTCCTCTTCGGCACGGGCCCTGGCTGCGAGGTGCGCGGGCGGCTGGTGGGGAGCCGGGGGCTGGAGGGCATCGGCTTCGTGCTGGAGTACCAGGGCGCTGAGGCGCAGGTGAGCGCGCCCCTGCCGGGGCGCCACCTCCTGCACAACGCCCTGGCTGCCGCCGCCGTAGGCCTGGTCGACGACATGTCCCTGCAAGAAGTGGCGCAGGCCCTGGCGAAGGCCCGGGTGCCCCTGCGCTTGCAGGTCTATCGGGGCCGGCAGGGCGCTACTATTCTCGACGACAGCTACAACGCCAGTCCCGCCTCCATGCTGGCGGCCCTGGACCTCCTGGGTGAGGTGCCGGGCCGTCGCATCGCCGTCCTGGGCGACATGCGGGAGCTGGGGCCGGAGGAGGAGCGGGGCCACCGCGTGGTGGGTCAGCGGGCGGCGGAGGTGGCCGAGGTGATCCATGCGGTGGGCCGCCTAGGCCGCATCATCGGGGAGACGGCGCGGCAGGCCGGCCACCCCTGCGTGGCCCTCTGGGACTCGAAGGAGGAGGCGGCCCGGGAGGTGGCGGGCTCGCTGGAGCCGGGCGACGTGGTGCTGCTGAAGGCCTCGCGCGCCCTGGCCCTGGAGACGGTGCTTCCCATCCTGAGGGACGAGGCGTAGGATGGCCTACTCGCTGAGCATCGGCTTCGTGGCATTCCTGGTGGCCCTGGTCGCGGGGCGGCCGCTGGTGGAGTTCCTGCGCCGGCGGCACCTGGGGAAGGCCATCAGCGCCGACGGCCCGGCCACGCACGCCGCCAAGGCGGGCACCCCAACCATGGGCGGGCTGCTCATTCTGGGTGTGGGGCTGGGCCTGACCCTGGTCGCCAACCTATACGACGACCCGGCGGTGCTGCTGCCCTTCGGGGTGGCCCTGGCCGCCGGGCTGATGGGCCTGGCCGATGACCTGCTTACCCTCCAGGGGCGTGAGCGGGTGGAGGCCCACGCCCGCTCGGTCATGCTGGCCAAGATCGGCGGGCTGACCGCCATCGGCCTGGCCGCCGGCCTCATCCTGTACTACCCGCTGGAGATCCGGGAGGTCAGCATCCCCCACTTCGGCGACTCCCATATCGGCCTCTGGTCCGTTCCGCTGGCGGTGGGCATCGTCATTGCGACGACCAGCGCCGTAGCCATCAGCGACGGCCTGGACGGCCTGGCCGGCGGCACTACTGCCCTAGCCTTCGGGGCCTACGGGGTCATCGCGGTCCTTCAGGGGCAGGAATTCCTGGCGACGTTCAGCTTCACTATGGTAGGCGCCACCCTGGGGTTCCTGTGGTACAACGCTCACCCCGCCCGGGTGTTCATGGGGGACACGGGGGCCCTGGCCCTGGGAGCGAGCCTGGCGGTGGTGGCGCTGATGACGGGATGGTGGCTGCTTCTGCCGCTCATCGGGGTGGTGTTCGTGGCGGAGGTCCTCTCGGATGTCATCCAGGTGGGGTACTTTCGGCTGACGGGGGGCCGGCGGGTGTTTCGAATGAGCCCGCTGCACCACCACTTCGAGCTGGTGGGGTGGTCGGAGCCCCAGGTGGTGCTGCGGTTCTGGCTGGCGGGAGTGATGGGAGCGATGCTGGGCATCGCCCTGGTCTTGACAGATTAATGATAATATGCTATGACGCCTAAAGAATTCCTGGTGGGTAAGCGGGTGACGGTGCTCGGCCTCGGTATCGAGGGAGTAGACCTAGTGCGGTACCTAGCGTCTCAGGGTGCCCAGGTCACCGCCTCCGATACGAAGACGGCCGACCGTCTTCCCTGCCTGCGCGAGCTGGAGAACCTCCCCGTCCACCTCTCCCTGGGTGCCAACCCCATCGAGGACACTATCAATGCCGATATGGTGTTCGTCTCGCAGGGGGTGCCGCTGGACATCCCCGCACTAGTCGCTGCCAGTGAGCGGGGCATTCCCCTGAGCTCCATGACACGTCTGTTCCTGGAGCGTTGTCCCGGGCCCACTATCGGCATCAGCGGCAGCAGCGGCAAGAGCACCACCACCAGCCTGGTGGGAGCGATGTTCGCGGCGGCAGGCAAGCGCTACGTGGTGGGAGGGAACATCGGCGTGGGGTTGCTCTCGCTGCTGGACCAGGTGACCCCGGAGACGTGGGTGGTGCTGGAGGTGAGCCACACCCAGCTCGATCTGATAGGCCGCAGCCCCCACCTGGCCTGCGTCCTCAACGTCACCCCGAATCACCTGGACCGCTACACCTGGCCCGACTATGTGGCCCTGAAGCGGAACCTCCTCCGCTACCAGACGGCGGAGAACACGGCCGTGCTGAACCTGGATGACCCCGAATCCTCGCTGATGGCCGAGGAGGCCCGGGGGGAGGTTGTCTGGTTCAGCAGGGGCGAGTCGGTTCCCGGCGACGGGGCGTTCTTGCGAGAAGGGCGCATGGTGTGGCGGCGGGGCGGCCGGGAGATTGAGGTGCTGCCGGCGGCGGAGATCACTCTGCGCGGCGAGCACAATGTCTCCAACGTGCTGGCGGCGGTCGCCGTAGCCTCCCTGTGCGATGTCGCCCCTGAGGACATGGCGCGGGCGGTGCGGGAGTTCCGGGCGATGCCCCACCGACTGGAGCTGGTGGCGCGCATCGAAGGGGTGGACTACTACAACGACAGCATCGCCACGACGCCGGAGCGCGCGCTGGCGGGAATGCGCTCGTTCGAGGAGCCGCTGGTGCTCCTGCTGGGCGGCCGCGAGAAGCACCTGCCCCTGGAGGACCTGGCGGCCGAGGCCTGCCGACGCTGTCGGGGTGTGGTGCTCTTCGGGGAGTCGGGGCCGGTGGTGGAGGAGGCTGTGGAGGCGGCCGCGGCGGCCTATCCGGGCCCGCAGAGGCCGGTTATGTCAAGAATGCATTCCCTGGCGGAGGCGGTGGAGGTAGCTCAGGCCGTCGCACAGCCAGGCGACGTGGTGCTCCTTTCGCCGGCCTGCGCCAGCTTCGACGCCTACGAAAACTTCGAGCAGCGCGGCGAGGAGTTCCGCCGCCTGGTACGTTCCCTGGCGTCCTCAGGGGAAGGAGGCCAGCCATAGCCGCGGTAGAGACCGCCCTACGCCGGCCGGGCCGGCCCGACTACCTGATGCTGGTGATAGTGGGGGCTCTGGTGCTCCTGGGGCTTGTCATCGTGTACAGCGCCAGCTTCGCCCTGAGCATCGTGGCCTTCGACGATAGCCACTACTTCGTGGTACGGCAGGGGATGTGGGCGCTCATCGGCCTGGGGCTGCTGGTGGGGCTCATGCGCATGGACTACCGGCTGCTGCGCTACCTGAGCCCGCTCCTGATGCTCGCGGCGCTGGTGGGGCTGGCGGCGGTGCTGGTGCCGGGCATCGGTATCGAGCAGAACGGGGCGAGCCGCTGGCTGGCGCTGGGGCCACTGCCGCCCATCCAACCCAGCGAGTTCGCCAAGCTGGCTCTGATCATCTACGTCTCGGCCTGGCTGGCGGGCAAGGGCACCAACGTGCGCAGCTTCGCCCTGGGTTTCTTGCCCTTCGTGACCATGGTGGGGATGGTGGCGGGCCTGGTGATCCTGGAGCCGGACCTGGGGACGACCGTGGTGATCGTGCTGACCACCATGACTTTGTTCTTCGTGGCGGGGGCCTCGCTGATCCATCTGCTGACGCTCATGGCCATCGGAGGGGTAGCGGCAGCCTTTCTCATCCTGGCGGCGGGCTACCGCGCCGACCGCTTCTTCGCCTTCCTCTCCGCGGAGGACGACCCTGCGGGACGAGGCTTCCACACCCTTCAGTTGCTCATCGCCCTGGGCAGCGGGGGCGTGGGTGGTCTGGGGCTGGGGGTCAGCCGCCAGAAGTTCTTCTATGTCCCCGGCGCCCATACCGACGGGGTGTTCGCCATCGTAGGCGAGGAGCTTGGGTTCATCGGTGCTGTGGTGGTGATCGCCATCTTCGTCGTGCTCATCTACCGGGGGTTCCGGGTCATCGTGAGGGCCCGCGACGAGTTCGGCGCGCTACTGGCGGTGGGGATCATCTCGTGGATCGCCTACCAGACCCTCATCAACATCGGGGGGATCACCCGTTCCATCCCCATGACAGGCATTCCCCTGCCCTTCCTGAGCTACGGAGGGTCGGCCCTGGCGGCTACCCTGGCCGGTATCGGCGTAGTGCTGAGCGTGTCGCGCTACGGGCGAGACCGGCGCCCTGAGAGTCGGGAGCGGCGGACGGCGGGTCCTGGGCCCGCCAGGAGAGGAGCGGGGTGAGAGTGATCCTTTCGGGGGGAGGTACCGGGGGCCACGTCTACCCCGCCCTGGCGGTGGCAACGGCCCTCCGCCAGGAGCTGGCCGAACGGGAGCCCCTGGAGGTGCTGTACATCGGGGTGCGAGGCCGCATGGACGACGTCATCGTCGCCCGGGAGGGTCTGCCCTTCCGGGCGGTGCGGGCAGGCGCCCTGCGGGTGGGCTCCTTCTGGGGGACGGCCAGGGGCCTGGCGAATCTGGCTGTGGGCGCCTGGCAGGCGCTACGCATAGTAAAGCAGTTCCGGCCCGATGCGGTGTTCGCCACGGGGGGCTACGCCAGCGTGCCGGTGGGCGTGGCGGCCCGCCTGTGCCGCCGACCCCTCATCGTCTATCTGCCCGACGTGCGGCCGGGCTGGGCGGTGCGGCTCCTGGCTCGGCTGGCCACGCGCATCGCCACCACCGCCGAGGCGTCCCTGAGGGAGCTGCCGCGGGGGAAGGCTATCGCGGTGGGTTATCCCATCCGGGAGGAGTTCTGGTCAGCGCGATGCGATAACGCCCGCCGCTGCCTCAGCCTCGACCCAGAGGCGAAGGTGCTGCTGGTGAGCGGCGCCAGCCAGGGTGCCCATGCCCTCAACCAGGCCGTGGCCGACCATCTGGACGAACTGCTGGCGGCCTGCGAGGTGGTGCACCTGACGGGTCGGGCCGAGGAGCCGCGGCTGGCGGCCCTGCGCCAGGCCCTGCCCGAGGAGCGACGTCGGCGCTACCACGTCTACGGCTACCTGCACGAGATGCCCCAGGCGATGGCCGCCGCCGACCTGGCGGTGATGCGTTCGGGCGCGTCCGTCCTGGGGGAGTTGCCGGCGACCGGCCTGCCCGCGATCCTGGTTCCCGGCGTGTACGAGGGGTGGGACCAGAGCCCCAATGCGCGCTTCATGGAGGAAGAGAGCGCGGCGGTGATGCTGCCCAATAACCAGCTTCATCGGCTCCCCGGCCTGGTGCAGGAGCTACTGAGCGACGAAGCAAGGCTGGAGTCGATGCGCGAGGCGGCACAGCGGCTGGCCCGACCGGAGGCGGCCCGCTGCATCGCTCAGCTACTGATGGGAGCGGCCGCGTGATGGCTACCACTACCGCCATCCCGCAGCGGGTGCACCTCATCGGCGTGGGGGGCATGCACATGTCAGGCATCGCCCAGATCCTGGTCGCCCGGGGTCACCGGGTCAGCGGGTCCGACCTGCAGCCCTCGCCCCTCACGGACCGCCTGGCCTCCCTAGGCGTGGCCGTCTTCGAGGGGCACCGCCCCGAGCACGTGGGCGAGGCGGAACTGGTGGTAAGGACATCGGCCGCTCCGGACGACAACCCGGAGGTGGTGGAGGCCCGCCGCCGGGGCGTCCCCGTGATCAAGCGGGCGGAGATGGTGGCGCGGCTCATGGAGGGTCGCTACGCCATCGCTGTGGCGGGCAGCCACGGCAAGACGACGACTTCCGGGCTCATCGCCTACATGCTGGTGGGGGCGGGGCTCTCGCCCACGTATCTGGTGGGCGGGGAGATGCGCGACCTGGACGGCAACGCCGCTCCCGGCGAGGGCCGGCACATCGTGGTGGAGGCCGATGAGTTCGATGCGGCCTTCCTGAACTACCGGCCAGACCTGGCGGTGGTCACCAACATCGAGCCCGACCACCTGGACTACTACGGCTCGTTCGAGAAGCTGACCGAGGCCTTCGCCCGGTTCATGGCGGCGGTGCCCCCGGCCGGCCACCTCATCGTCTGCGCCGACAGCCCGGTCATTCGCGAGCTGCTGGACGGCTCGGGCGAGCGGATCGCCCTTCAGACGTCGCAGGTGATCTCCTATGGACTGCAGTGGCCCGCCGACTGGACGGTCTACGGCCTGAGCCCGACCACGGAGGGCGGCCACGAGTTCCTGGTGGCACAAGACAGGCAGCCCTTCGGAGGGTTTAGCATCCGTCTACCCGGCGAGCACAACGTAGCCAACGCCCTGGCGGCCATCGCCGCGGGGAGTGTCCTGGGGCTGACGCCGGAGGTCATGCGGGAGGCGCTGGCGAGCTTCGGGGGGGTTCGTCGCCGGTTCGAGGTGGTGGGCGAGGCCGCGGGTGTGACGGTGATGGACGACTACGCCCACCACCCCACAGAGGTGCGGGCCACCCTGGCGGCGGCCCGGCAGCGCTTCCCGGAACGGAGGCTGCTGGCGGTCTTCCAGCCCCACACGTACAGCCGCACCCGCTACCTGCTGGAGGGATTCCGCAGTTGCTTCGAAGGCCTGGACGGCCTGTTCGTCCTGGAGACCTACGCCGCCCGCGAGCCGCTGGCGGCAGGCATGGACGCGCAGGAGCTGGCCAAAGCCATCGAACGCCCCAGGGCCACCTATGTGCCCAGCTTCGAGGCGGCGGCCCAGGCGGCCCTCGAGGCGCTGCGGCCGGGCGATGTCTTCTTCACCATGGGCGCCGGGGACGTGGACCAGTTGGGGCCCATGGTGCTCAAGGGACTCAAGACTAGGGAGCAAGGGTCAGGAGACAGGGCCTCGGCCCTTGACCCCTGCTCCTTGACGGCGGACGAAGGATGCTGAGCGCAGGGCTGCTGAAGGAACTCGAGGGCATCGCTCCGGTGCGACGGGACGAGCCGCTGGCCCGCCATACCACGTTCGGGATCGGCGGGCCGGCGGAGGCCTACGTGGTGGCGGATTCGGCCGAGGCGCTGGGGCGCCTGCTGGCCGCCTGCCACCGAGACGGCGTGCCCTTCTTCGTGCTCGGCTCCGGCAGCAACATCCTGGTGGGCGACGGCGGCATCCGCGGCGTCACCATCGAGAATCGCGCTGCCGCCGTGGAGGGCCCGCGGACGAACGGCCAGGGCGCGCTGGTGCGAGCCGAATCCGGCGCCAGCTTCGCTGCCCTGGCC
>JBAUEL010000198.1:0-10993 GCA_049678585.1 Dehalococcoidia bacterium | reverse complement strand
CGCCGCCACTGCGGGGGCCCGCGTGGTCGGTCGTACTGCCCAGAGGCTCGAGAACCCTCATCCCGCCCACTACATCGGCAAGGGGAAGGTGGCGGAGGTGAGGGCGGAGCGAGGCCGCGCGGGCTATTCCCTGGTGATCTTCGATGACGAGCTCTCCCCCTCCCAGCAGCGAAACCTAGAGAACGCCCTCAAGGTCAAGGTGCTGGACCGTACCGCCCTCATCCTGGACATCTTCGCCCGCCGCGCCCGGACCAGGGAGGGGCGCCTCCAGGTGGACCTGGCCCAGGCGCAGTACCTGCTGCCCCGGCTGGCGGGCCAGTGGAGCCACTTGGAGCGGCTGGAGGGGGCCATCGGCACCCGGGGACCGGGCGAGACCCAGCTCGAGACAGACCGCCGCCTGGTCCGCAACAAGATCAGCCGCCTCAAGCGGGAGATCGAAGGGGTGCGGCGCCATCGCTCACTCTACCGGCGGCGGCGGGCGCGGCAGGGCGTGCCTGTGGCGGCCCTGGTGGGCTACACCAACGCTGGCAAGAGCACTCTCATGCACTCCCTCACCGACGCGCACGTCCTGGTGGAAGACCACCTCTTCGCCACCCTGGACCCGGTGACCCGTCGGGTGGCCCTGCCGGGGGGCGGCGCGGCCCTGGTGACGGATACGGTGGGCTTCATCCAGAAGCTGCCTACCCAGCTCGTAGCGGCCTTCCGGGCCACCCTGGAAGAGCTGGCCGACGCCGACCTGCTCCTGCACGTGGTGGACATCACCCATCCAGACGCCGCCCGCCAGAGCCAGACTGTGGAAGACACCCTGGCCGATCTGGGCCTGGCGGACAAGCCCCGCATCACGGCCCTCAACAAGGTGGACCGGCTGACCCGTCGCGACGGCAGCCCTGTGGAAGGGCTGGAGGACCTGCTGGAGTTCGATCTCTCCCTCGCCTCCAACCGGCCCGATGCCGTCCTCATCTCCGCCGAGCGCCGCTGGGGCCTGGACGATCTGCTGGCCAAGGTAGAGGGTGCTCTGGCCCTGGAGGGGCGGGCGGATGTCTCCCGGTGGCAGGTTCCCCGACGCGCTGCCGCCAGCGGCACCTTCCCCACTGTACGGGACCGCTAGAGGAGACAACCATGGCACAGCCAGCCCACGTCCCCTACCCAGCCGAGTATGAGGCCGACGTACTGCTGAAGGACGGCTCCACCGTCCACCTGCGCCCCATACGCCCGGACGACGATGAAGTGATGATCGCGCTCTTCGGCCGGTTCAGTCCGCAGACGATCTACTTCCGGTTTCACCACATGGTTGCCCAAATGACAAAGGAGGAGGTGCAGCGCTTTACCCACGTCGACTATGAGAGCACTTTCGCCCTGGTTGCCACGCTGGGAGAACCGCCTGATGAGAAGATCATTGCGGTGGGGCGATATGCGCGGCTGGGCAACTCCGATAGGGCAGAGGCGGCCTTCGTGGTGGAGGACAGTCATCAAGGCCGGGGAATAGCCACTCACCTCTTGGATCAGCTGGCAGCCGTGGCCCGGGACAAAGGAATCCGCATGTTCGAGGCGGAGGTGCTGGGCGAGAACCGGACCATGATGCAGGTGTTCAGAGAGAGCGGCTTTCAGGTGGAGAGCAAGTTGGAGGATGGGACCTACCACGTTGTGCTTCCCATTGAGCCGACGGTGGCGGTAGAAGATAAGGCCGAGCAACGGGAGCAGGTGGCGGCGGCGGCATCCATTCGGGCCTTCTTTCACCCTCGCAGGGTAGCTGTGATCGGGGCTTCCCGCGAGCGGGGCACGATAGGAGCCGAGATATTCCACAACATCCTGCGTGATGGCTTCACGGGGGTCGTTTATCCGGTGAATCCGAAGGCGGATGTGGTAGGAGCGGTTCGCGCCTACCCATCGATTCTGGACGTACCGGACGATGTGGACCTGGCAATCGTGGCCGTACCCGCCCGGCACGTCCTTGAGGTGGCCGAGCAGTGTGCCCGGAAGGGGGTACGAGGCTTGGTAGTCATCTCGGCGGGGTTCAAGGAGACCGGCGAAGAGGGCGCGGAGCGCGAGAAGGCCCTCCTGGCGAAGGTCCGGAGCTACGGCATGCGCCTGATCGGGCCCAATTGCATGGGCCTGCTGAACACCGACCCCACCACAAGCCTTAACGCCACCTTCTCCCCGGTATTCCCGCCCGCAGGCAACGTGGGGTTCCTCTCCCAGAGCGGGGCCCTTGGCCTGGCCATCCTGGACCACGCCCGGAAGCTGAACATCGGTCTCTCGACCTTTGTTAGTGTGGGCAACAGGGCAGACGTCTCAGCCAACGACCTCATCCAGTACTGGGAGGAGGAGCCGTCAACCGGCGTCATCCTCCTCTACTTGGAGTCCTTCGGGAATCCGCGGAAGTTCGCCCGCATTGCGCGCCGTGTCTCGGCGAAAAAGCCCATCGTGGCGGTGAAGGGTGGCCGTACGACCGCGGGGTCTCGTGCGGCTTCCTCCCATACCGGTGCCCTCGCCAGCCTCGATGTGGCCTCGGAGGCGCTGTTCCGCCAGGCAGGAGTGACACGAACAGACACCCTGGAGCAGCTATTCGACGTGGCGAATTTCTTGGCCCACCAGCCGCTTCCCAAGGGTCGGCGGGTAGCCATCCTGACGAACGCCGGGGGAGCCGCCATCCTGGCGGCCGACGCCTGCGAAAGCTACGGCCTGGTGGTCCCCACCATCAGCGAGGAGACCCTGGCCTCGCTGCGCGAGTTCCTGCCCCCGGAGGCGGGGTTGCAGAATCCTGTAGACATGGTGGCTGCGGCCACCGCCGATGACTACGCCCGCGCCCTGCGCATCCTGCTCCAGGACGACAGCGTGGACTCCATAATCGTTATCTTCATCCCCCCTCTGGTTACGCAGCCCGAGGCGGTGGCCAGAGCCATCAGGGAGGTGGCCGCAGAGGTACGGGGCCAGAAGCCCATTCTGGCTTGCTTCCTGAGCGCCCGGGGAGCCCCTCCCGAGCTGGGCTCGGGGGAGGCGGGGCTGGTGCCGTCCTTCGCCTTCCCGGAGGCGGCAGCCATGGCTCTGGCCCGGGTCTGCGAGTACGCTGAGTGGCTCCAGCGCCCCAAAGGGACCTTGCCGAAGCTGGACGGTGTGGATGCCGAGGTCGGGCGGGCCATCGTGGAGAAGGCCTTGGCCAGGGGAGCGGGCGAACCGGTCTGGCTCGACGCGGAGTCGTCGTCTCGCCTGCTCCAGGCCTATGGCCTGCGGGTTGCCAGGACCAGGCTGGTCAAGAGCACCACGGAGGCCGCCCGGGCCGCCCGCGAGATCGGTTTCCCGGTGGCCCTGAAGCTGGCTTCGTCCACCATCACCCACAAGAGCGACGTGGCCGGCGTCTGGCTCCAACTGACCTCGGAGGTGGCCGTGAGGGGAGCCTTCGATTTCATACGCGAGCGCATGCGCCAACTGAAGCGGCTGCGCGAGATGGAGGGCGCCATCGTCCAAGAGATGATCCACGGGGGAGTCGAGGCCATCGTTGGTGTCACCCAGGACCCGTCCTTCGGGCCGCTGATAATGTTCGGCCTGGGCGGCGTGTTCGTTGAGCTACTGAAGGACGTCGTCTTCCGCATCCACCCCCTCACAGACGTGGACGCTGAGGAGATGGTGCGCTCCGTGCGAAGCTACCGTCTGCTTGAGGGATGGCGGGGGGCTGCCCCCGGCGACGTCCCTGCCCTTCAGGACCTGCTCCTGCGCGTCTCTGCGATGGTAGAGGACCTACCGGAGATCGCGGAGATGGACCTCAACCCTGTCAAGGTGCTAACGCCGGGGCAGGGCTGCGTCGTGGTTGACAACCGCATCCTGCTGCAGGCCCCGTGAATTTGGAGATGGGTATGAATCCTGGCACCGCGCAACGCCCTCTACAACGAGGCGGGTGACAGCATCACCGATCCCGACGAGAGTATCTCCTTATCACCAAGACGAGAAGGAAGAGGGCGATTGTCGCAAAGGCGGGAATGCCCAGGACGATCCTTCGCTGGTAATCCTCCCCGCCTAGGGTGACAGGTATCAGGCCCATGATGAATAGCAAGCCTGCGAGGGCTGCGATGAGCGCCAGCAATAGGACTGCGTTCTCAAGCAACCTTGTCACATTTCGCCTGCTCGACACGCCAAGAATCCCTGGCGTCTACGCCGCGCCCTGCACTAGCCGCTGCGCTACCTCCGCCACCCGTCGTCCGAGGGCGCGGGCCTGCTCCCGGTCATCTTCGGTCACCTCGCCGTGGCCGGTGGCGCCGTAGTAGGAGCCGGAGCGGCGCATGCGCTCGCTCCAGGGAAGCCCCACGATCACCATGCCATGAGCCAGCAGCAGGTGCAGGAGCTGGAGGAGGGTAGCCTCGGTCCCCGCCGAGCGGGACCAGCCCGCGGTGAAGGCCGCACCCACCTTTCCCGCCAGCTCCCCCGACTCCCAGAGGTCGCCGCTGTGGTCCATCCAGTCCTTGAGCTTGCCGGTCATGCCGCTCCAGTTGGGCGAGCCCAGGATGAGGGCATCGACGCGGGGCAGCTCGGAGATGTCGGCCTCATCGACACGGCGGTATGCCAGCTCGGCGCCGGCAACGCTGCGCACGCCCTCGGCGACGGCCTGGGCGAGTTGCTCGGTGAGGCCGCCCCGGCTATCGAAGAGCAGGAACACCCGTATGGGCCGTTCTGTCATCATCGCTTCCCCCAGAGCATGAGGGCCCTCCCGGCGGAAGGGCCTCGCTCGCAAGACTTAGGGGTTTCGTCTACTCGCCCAACAAGGTGGTGTAACCCAGGACGATGATCTCCTCCACGTACTCGCCGCGCCAGCCGGGGTTGGGGATACGAACACCCTGCTCCCGGAACCAACGGTGATAGGAGAGGTACTCCTCCTCGAGGCGGCGGCGCCAGGTGTCCTCCTCCTCGAAGACGTCCGGAGCCACCTCCTCCAGGCGGCGGTCCGCGTCGGCGGGGTCGATATCGAGGTCCTCTTGCCAGTGGTCCGCGAGGTAGTCCAGGCAGTCCTCCAAGTCCCTGCGACAGTCGTTCATGAGCATGGTCATCATGCTCTCCCGGTCCACTTGGCGTGCGCGCAGGCGAAGCTCCCGGGCGCAACTGTCGCAAACCACTACCAGCTTGCGGGCGTCGCAATCCTCCTTGCGGCTGCATTGCTGACAACGAGGGGCATACTGGGCGAGGCCGGGGGAACGAGAGTAGCCGGCTACGATGGACGGGGTCAGGACGCCACAGCGGGGACAGGAGACCTTGTCGGCAAGAATGTCGTCAAGGGTCTTCTCCCAGTCGATCTGCATCTCCACTCCGCTCTCTGCACATCCGCTGAAGCTGCGACTTTATGATACAGGCTCTGGCAGAGGTGTCAACGTGAGCGAATCTAGAGCGAATACCTGGCATCAGGCCTGCCTAGGTGCTGAAGTGGTCTCGGCGCTGAGCCGATAATGAAGATGCAAGACAGGAGGATCGGTTGACATCGACAGGGAAACGCACGCCGCAGGGCTCTGCCGAGTCCTCGGACGCGGCGCAACCGCCCAGGGATTTCGATAGCCACCCAGCCGGCCGCGGCCCGGGATCGACGGGCCTGCTGCTGATAGCGGTGGGCGTGGCGTGGGGGCTGGCCGCTCTGCTGGCAGTGCTGGACGAGTTGGCCTCGGTACCCCACGGGCCCGCGGTGCTGGCTTGGGCTTTGTCAATGCTCATGGGCATTGCGGTGGTGGCTCACTTCCACCCGCGGCGAAAGGCCGCCAGCGCGCCATCGCGAGAGGAGGCCAGTGAGCTGGACCCCCTGACGGGCGTGTTCACTGTCCCCTCCTTCCAGCAGCGCCTGGAGGAAGAGCACTACCGCTTTGTCCGCTACGGCGACGTGTTTTCGGTGGTGCTGACGGACATCAACAACCTGAGCGCGATCAACCGTGAGCATGGGCAGGCCGCCGGAGACGAGGTTCTTCGGCACGTGACCCGCTGCATCGAAGACACCAAGCGGCTCAGCGACGCGGTCGCTCGCGTGGGCGACGACGAATTCGGCGTCATCCTCCAGGGCTGCGACGAGCGCGGCGCGAAAGCCTTCGTCCACCGGCTGGAGGACCACCTGGCCCGGGAACCCGTCATGGTGGAGGTGGAGGGACGCTCCGTCTCTGTGTGGCTGGGAGTCTGCGCTGGGGTGGCCGCAGGAGGCGGCGGCGAGAGCGACTGGCGGCAGACCCTGGCCAGGGCCGCGGTTAACCTGAACGCTGCGAAACAGGAGCGAGACAGGCGTCGTCGCCTCTGGCTGTCCTCAGCCTAGCCCCGCTCGTCCAACTGTGTCCATTTGTTGCCGCCCGGTCGGCCCGAGGCCCGCCGGGCGGTCGCTCTTCGGCCCCGCTGGCAGCGGCCCGAATGCCTAGGCCTGCCGGGGGTCCAGGGCGTCGCGCAGGCCGTCGCCCAGGAAGGTGAAGGCCATCATCACCAGGGCGATGGCCAGGGTGGGGAACAAGACCAGATGAGGGAAGGCGAAGATGGCCTGATAGCCGTCCTGCACCATGGAGCCCCAGCTTGGCGTGGGCGGGGTCACGCCGATGCCGATGAAACTGAGGGCGGCCTCGGCAAAGATGGCCCGGGGAACGCCGAAGGCCGCCACCACGATGATGGGGCCCAGGGCGTTGGGCAGCAGGTGACGCAGGACCACCCGTGGCTCGCTGGCCCCCAGGGAGCGGGCGGCCAGGGCGAAGTCCTGCTGTCGCAGCGAGAGGATCTGCCCCCGTACCAGCCGCGCCACCGTGGTCCAGTTCACCAGGGCGATGGCCAGCATGATCATCAGGAGACTGCCGCCGAAGATGGCCCGCAGCAGGATGATGAGCAGCAGGTCGGGGAAGGCGTAGGCCACGTCGGTGAGACGCATCAGCAGGTTATCCACGGCCCGACCGCCCACGCTCGCCAGCACTCCTACCGCCAGGCCCAGGCCGATCACGATAACCTGCGCTACCACGCCTACCGTAAGGGAGGTGCGAGCACCGAAGATGGCCCGACTGAGCACGTCGCGGCCCAGGGCATCGGTGCCGAACCAGTGGCTGGCTGAGGGTCCCCGCAGGATGACATCGTAGTCCTGGTGGGCATAGTCGTAAGGGGCGATGAGGGGAGCGAGGAGGGCTATCGCCCCCAGGATCAGCACGATGATCGCTCCGGCCAGGGCCGGGCGGTTGCGGGCCAGCCGCCGCAGCGCGCCCAGCGCCAGCGACCGGTGGGGCGCCAGGGCGGGTACTTGCCGGGGGAGAACGGACGCCATATCGAGCCTCGATGGCACCTCGCTCTACACGTAACGGATGCGGGGGTCGACCACGGCGTACAGGAGGTCTACGGCCAGATTGGCCACCGTCACGACCGCGGTGTAGAAGAGGGTGGCGCCCATGATGAGCCCGTAGTCGCGGGCGAACACCCCGTCCACAAAGAGGCGGCCCGTGCCCGGGATGGAGAACAGGGTCTCCACGATGAATGAGCCCGTCACCAGTGCGGCCGCCACCGGTCCCAGCACCGTCAACACGGGAATGAGGGCGTTCCTGAGGGCGTGGCGGTACAGCAGCACCCACTCACGCAGGCCCCTGGAGCGGGCCGCCATGATGTAGTCCTGTCGCAGCACCTCGAGCATGCTGGCCCGGGTGACGCGGGCGATGAAGGCGGCAGGGAGGGCGCTCAGGGCGATGACCGGCATCACCGCCTGCCGGGGACTGCCCCAACCGCCTGTGGGCAACCAGTGGAGCTGCACCGAGAACAGAACCACCAGCAGGATGCCCAGCACGAAGCTGGGCGCACTGGCCCCCAGCGTTGCCAGCAGGACGCTCAGGAAGTCGAGCGGGCCGTCCTTGTGCACGGCCGCGGCCACCCCCAGACCGACGCCGACGACCACCGCTGCGGCCAGGGCCAGCATTCCCAGGGTGGCGGAGGTTTGGAGGCCGTCAGCGATGATGCTGGCTACCGGGCGGTCCTGCTGAATGCAGGAGACGCCCAGGTCGCCCCGGGAGAGTCCCCCCAGGTAGTCGGCGAACTGGCGCCAGAGAGGCTGATCCAGGCCGTAGCGCTGGTTGAGGTTGGCCACGACCTCCGGGGGCAGGGGTTTCTCCCGGTCCCAGGGCCCCCCGGGCACCGCGTGCATCAGGGCGAAGGTGACCACGGCCACCCCCAGGAGCACCGGGATGAGCCAGAGGAGGCGCCGGGCCACATATGCGCTCATGCTTCAGGGGTGCTCCTTCCAGATAGAAAAGGGGCCCCACTAGCGGCGCCGTCGGCTGGAGGACGGTCGCCCATGGGGCCCCTGGTCGCCTGCATGGCCTAGTGGGCCAGGATCTTCGCCTCGACGAAGAACAGGTCTCCCTCGATGTCGCCGTCCAGTCCGGTGACAATGAGGTCCTTCACCCAGGGCTTCACCAGGCGCAGCCGCTCATCGAAGGCCAGGAAGATGAAGGGCTGGTCCTCCACGACGATGCGCTCGGCTTCCTGCCAGGTGAGGAGGCGTTCCTGGGGGTCCAGCTCGCTCAGGGCCTTTGCCAGGGAGACGTCGAAGTCCGGATTGCTGTAGCCGCTGAAGTTGGCGCCGCCCTCGGTGCCGAAGACATCGGGCAGCCAGTTCTCGGCGTCCGGATAATCGGCGCGCCATCCCAGCAGGCTCATCTGGAATTCGCCGGCTATCACCTGCCCCTGGAAGGCGCGAGGCTCCATGGGCTCCAGGTTAATGTCAATACCCAGGTGCTCCTTGATCTGCGCCTGTACGAACTCGCCCAGCAGGCGGGCGTTGGGCGTGTCAGCGAAGCTGAAGCTGACCTCAGGGAAGCCGTCGCTGCCGTCGTAGCCGGCCTGGGCCAGGGCCTGGCGAGCCCCTGCAGCGTCGAAGGCGTAGTCGTGGCCCAGCGCCGACTGGTGGGCGGGCATGCCCGGGGGCACCCAGGTGTAGGCGGGCTTGCCCACGCCGCTACGTACCTTCTCCACGAAGGACTCCCTATCGATGGCCATGGCGAAGGCCTTGCGTACCTGGGGGTCGTCGAAGGGCGCACCGCGCAAGTTGAGGACCAGGGCGAATGTGGAGAGGTCCGGGAAGCAGTGAACCTCCTCAGCGTAGGCGGAATCGCCTAGGATGGCCCGATAGGCGGGTACAGGCGGATTGACTATGTCCAGCTCGTTGTTTCGGTAGGCCGCCAGGGCAGCGTTGTTGTCCTCGATCATGCGCACCACGATGCGCTCCAGGTAAGGCGTCTGGCCGTACCAGTGGGGGTTGGCCTCCAGTGTCATGTGATCGCCGTGGACCCACTCGCTGAGGACGAAGGGGCCGTTGCCGATCAGGTTGCCCGCCTCGGTCCAGCGGTCAGCGTAGCGCTCGATGACATCCTGGCGGACGGGTGAGACGGGCCAGAGGGCCGCCAGCTCCGGGAAAGAGGGTTTGGGCTGTCGCAGTCGGATGACCAGGGTGGTGTCGTCCACCGCCTCGACGCCAATGGCGTCCTGCAGGGCCGCCAGCGCGCCGGGATCTGCCTCCTCGGAGGTGTACAGCTCAAGACTGCCCTCGATATCGAAGTAGAAGGGCGCGTAGGGCGAGGCCAGGGCCGGGTCGAAGAGCCTCTTTATGGCGTACTCGAAGTCGGCCGCGGTGAGGGGCTGGCCGTCGCTCCAGGTAGCGTCGTCGCGTAGCCGGAACGTGTAGACCAGGCCGTCCTCGGAGATGCCGTCGTTTCCAACCGTGGGCACTTCGCGGGCCACTCCTGGGGTCACCTCCAGGTTCTCATCGAACCAGAGCAGCGGCCGGAAGAGCTGCCGCACCACGGAGAGATGCAGCATGGAAGCCCGCTGGGGGTCGATGCTGTCGGGCTCGCCCGGCAGGTTCACCTTCAGCTCCTGGACGGGCGCCAGCTCTTCTCTGGCCTGTGGTTCCTCTGCGCCTCCACAGGCTGCCAGGGCCAGGGCGGCCAGGGCTACCATCGCCAGCAATCCTGTCCGAAGCCATGCTGTTCGTTTACTCATGGGTCTAGCGCTCCTTTCCTCTGTACCATGCCGGCTCCGAGAGCGGCCCCCGCGGGGCTAGGCTGCCGGAGCTTCCACGCCCAGACGGACCAGGGTGGGTTCGCTGACCCCTTCCATGGTCCCCGGGCGAATTACCTGCTGAACTACGAGCCCAGTGCGCAATGCGGAGGCCAGGGCTACCGTAGGCTTCCTCCTGCTCCTACCGCTGCCGACCCACCAGCTCCGGAAGCGCTGGGCCAGGAGCCGGCGCAGGGGGCGATAGCGGACGGCCTGGATCCAGGTTTCCAGCAGCACACGGCGCGTGCTCGCCTCTTCAGGACGTCCACTGGCCTCAGGCGACATCACCAGTTGCTCCTCCACCAGCGCCACCAACAGCGCCTCCCTGGAGGGGAAATGGAAGTAGAAGGCGCCCTTGGAGCATCCCGCCGCCAGGCAGATATCCTCGACGGAGGTGTCGGCGTAGCCCTTCAAGGCTAGGCAGCCGAAGGCCGCCCGGAGCAATCGCGGCCGAGCCGACACACGCTGGGGGCGGTTTGTTGCCTGCACGGCATCCATGGGCGCTCCCGAGAAGATATTCGTCCGCATTGGCGAGGACTTTAGCGAGGAGGCCCTATCCGAAACACAAACCACCTCTGAGTAGGGAATTCCCCTTAGGGGAGCTTGACAGAGGGGGAGGCCAGGGGCTAAAACATACCGACGAGTCGGTATGTATATGCGGAGCGCAGGCAGAGGGGACGCGTCTCAGAACAGTGAGGTCTCCCCTGGCCTAGAGGGAGGAGAATTATGCGGAGACTTGCGGGAATAGCCCTGGCGGCTCTACTGGTAGCGGCGGTGACCGCAGCTTACCAGGTGCCCATCATCTTGGGTATCCGCTGGGGTTGGTGGTAGAAGCTTAGCGGCGAAGGGCCCGCTGCCCTTCGCCGCATCCCCAATCTTCCTGGCTTTCTCCGGAGGCGGGACGGCCCCCGGCGATGCCTTTTCCTTTCAGTGCCGGCTCGCCAGGGTCGGACATGCTGGGGTGTTC
>JBAUEL010000197.1:0-2040 GCA_049678585.1 Dehalococcoidia bacterium | reverse complement strand
GGCCAGGGCGTTGCGTAGGTCATCGATGGCCTGCAGGGCGGTGGTTTGGGTCTGTTGCTCGGCGAGAGTGCTTGCGCCTGCGGGCAAGGCGCTGGTCTTGACATCCACTTGCAGGTCGTCAGTGTTCACGGAGCCGAGAGCATCCAGGATGGCTGTAAGAGCCTCAAGGAAGTCGCGGCATTCGGTTAGCAGGGTCAAGAAATCAGTCATGCTGGCCTCGTGCAAGTGCCCGTACACGGCCGAGATGTAGAGATCCCGGGCCGTGCGGGGCTGATCCTTGGCGGCCTCGCGGAAGGCGGCGAGGACTAGCGGAGCGAGTAGGCGGTAGTTGCTGCTGATGATGCCGAAAAGCGCGGAGGAAGCTATTTCCGCGTCGGTGCGGCGGCCAGGGGCACGGCGCGGCCATTTGCGGGCGCATGGCAGACCCCTCCACAGGTAGAAGTCTATGGTGCCCTTGAAGCCTCGAATGATGTCGATGGCCGGAAGGGCTTTGAGACGGGCCATTAGTGGCCGGTTACGACGACCTGAGAGCGGATGGGCGCGCCAGCGAATTTGACGCCGTCGCTGTCGCGCGTGTAGATGGGCCAGCAGGCAAACTGGTAGGTGTCATCGGTGGCCACGGTGACGACGAATGAGTAGGGCGAGCTGCTCTTGTCGCCGGTGGTGGTGACGACGGTGAGCACCGGGCTGGGATCGCCGTCGAGGCAGGCGGCACCGATGGCTTGTGTTAGGGTCAGGCCCTCGGGTGCGACGCTCTCCGTGGCGGTGCAAGTGATTGTGCCGTCGGCTCCGTCAACGCCGGGGGCGGTGAGGAAGGGAATGGCACTGCCGGAAGAGACCCCCATAACCAGGGCGTTGAGATCGGACTGGCCTTGTAGGGCGGCGATGTTGAGCTGGATGTGCTTGTTGCGAGCGGTCAGGGGGAGCCCGCGGACTGCGTAGACGAAGGGATCGCGGGCGAGCTGCGGCATGCGCGTCCACATTGCGGTGAGAGTGGCAAAGGCGCCGCGGACCTCTTGCTGGTCGGTGCTTTTGGGGTTGGCGGGAATGACGTGGACCCGCGCGTAGGGAATGCCCTTCCAGGTGCTGTAGACCAGCGACTTGGCGATGGATCCGGAGGCCCCGAGAGAGAGAAGCGGTGCGGTTAGGCGTGCCATTGGGTGATCACTCCTTTGTTCGTTCCTTGGTGCCGAAGTAGTAGCCTATGATGGTGCCGACCAGGGCGGCGAGGATCTGTGAGCTGGACCGGCTGGTGAGTTCAAGGTAGCAGATGGTGCCGAAGCCCATGAGGGCCATAGTGCCCTGGATGAGGGCTGACGATTTCCAGAGGGCGATGATGTCGTTCTTCATTGCAAGGGTAGTATACGAGGGGTTTGCGTGGTGTCAAGTGAGGGGGGCCTGCACCCACCTGGGCGGTGGATGCAGGCCTGGGGAGGGGCGAGGGGCCCGGGCTACCAGGATCCCTGCTCGAGACGGTCGGCGATGGCTTTGAGCAAGGCCCAGAGGACGGGGGCGATGAGGGTGAACTCGTCGGTGGAGTAGGTGGCTTCAAGGGCTTGGAGGAGGTAGGCAAGCCAGTGGACCTGGTCGGAAGCGTGGAGTAGGCCGAGGGTGGGGGCGATGTGGTCCAGGTCGTGTTGGAGAGCGAGCTGCTCGGGCGTGTGGTAGAACTGATCGGGGCGCGAGTTGCCGTTCATTGGGATCTCCTTTTCAAGGTGGGGCGCGAGCCAGGCGGCGGCGCGCCAGAAGCGGCGCCACAGGGCGCGGGTTCGGGAGTCGCGTTGGCTGCGGCGGCAGGAGGACCGCCAGAGAGGATCGGCCAGGCGTAGGAGGAGGGAAGCGGCGAGGGAGCGGAGAGCGGTCGTCATGGGTGGCCTCCTTTCGGTTCTGTCGGGCGCTGTTGCGCCCTCAGCTTAGCACATGGATATCAAAATGGCGTTAAAACGGCATTAAAACGCGCGCAGGTTTTGTTGCCCGGCCGGGTGTCGATCGCGCAGGTTTTCTTGCGGGCGGCGCTTGGAGTGTAGTTGAGGGTAGATG
>JBAUEL010000196.1:0-22387 GCA_049678585.1 Dehalococcoidia bacterium | reverse complement strand
CAGCAACGGCCCCTCCGCCTGCTCTGGCTCCGACAACTGCCCCAGCACACCCAACCCAGGCCAGGAAGACACGGACGCTGACGGCACCGGCGACGCCTGCGATGACGATGATGATGACGACACCGTCCTCGACACCACCGACAACTGCCCACTAGTGGCCAATGCTGGCCAAGAGGACGCGGACTCCGACGGCCTTGGCGACGCCTGCGATGACGATGATGACGACGACACCGTCCCCGACGCCTCCGACAACTGCCCACTCATCGACAACCCAGACCAGACCGATACCGACGGCGACGGCCTAGGTGACGCCTGCGAGACGGACGACAGCGACGGCGACGGGTTCACTGACGAGACGGAGATTTACCTGGAGACGGATCCTCTGGACGCCTGCCCCGACGATGACAACGACGACGCCTGGCCTCTGGACATCGACATGGACAAGACAATCACCGTTCTGGGGGATTTCTTGAATCTGCGCGGCCGGATCGGCGCCGAGCCCGGCGACGCCAACTGGTGGCAGCGCCTGGACCTCAACATGGACGGGACGATCAGCGTGCTCGGCGACGCGCTGATGTACAGAGGCAGGATCGGGGACACGTGCACCTAAGCCTCTTGAGATCTTGATCCTGCCCTGACTCCATAGTGCCGAGGCTGAGTAGTTGCTTGGTCAGGCTGGGTTCGATATCTATGACTGAGATGGTGTCGATGTACTGACTGGCGACGTAGACGCGCTTGGTGTCGGCATTGACGGCCAGAGCGAGCGAAGGACAGAGGCCAATGCGCTAGTCGCTGTAGACAGACTATCTGCATTGCCAGGAAAAGAATTCGGGAATCGCTCTGAGTCGGGCTCCTGGAGGGTTGACAGATTACAGGAAAAGGGTATCATGAGTCTGTTACTTCAGTGTAACCTAACCAGCAGCGATACGCCTGGGGCCGCTATTGCATTGCCGGCTTGCGATAGCAGGTTTTCCCCGGAAAGGAGCCTGCTATGACCAGCAAGCAGATCGGTGTAGTATGCAGTGCAATAGTCTTGGCGGTAGCAGCCCCCCTCCTCGTTCTGGTTATGCTGCGTGGCCTTGACAGCTGGGTGAGCGCACAGCCCACCTCGCAATATCCTACCTTCTCCATTGAGGACGGCGGGCCGTCGACGCCGAGCGGCGGCGGCCTGCTTGACCCGGCGGACATCCTGCAGTACAACCCTGGTGGGGCGCCCCTAGTCTGCATCCCCTGCGCCAATCTGGGCCTGTCCGGGTGCGCTGGCAGCCCTGATGTACCACCCTACGATGACCTGGACGCCCTGACCTACGGCGCCGATTTCGGGGCCTACAGCAGCGCGACCGGCTACCTCGGCTTCTCCGTGGACACGGGCTCATCCGGCCAGGCCGGCACCGCCGTGAACGTGGAGAGCGGCTGCCAGCCCGCCGAGCCGGAGGCGGACGAGTTCACCACCCAGCTCGACGGCAACAACTTCCAGTTCTTCGACGGCGACGGCACGGCCTGTGGGGCCAACGCCGGGGCGCCCCTCGGCCTGGTGGAGCCGGGCGGGCCACCCGACGGCGACGACCTGGACGCGATTGACAACAAGGACTGCTCGGAGATCGACTACCAGCCGGGGGACGGTGTCCCCGACCGCGAGGTGTACTTCTCGCTCACCCCCGGGTCACCTACGCTGCCTACGATCCCAGGGGCGACCCCCTCAGGGGCCGATATCCTGGTGACCATCGGTGGCGGGGCGCCATCAGTCTACGCGCTAGCGGCGCAGCTCGGCCTCGTGCAGGGCGACGACGTGAACGGCCTCTGCCTGGCCGAAACCGTCTGGCCCCCCGGTCACTCTGACAGGCTGTTTTTCGACCCGGACGGAAGCCTTACCGGCTCGCCGGACTACCTCTTCTACACGGTGGAGAAGAGCTCGCCCAGCATACCGGCGGTCGTGCCCGACGCGGCGACGATCATGTACGTGCCGGCGCCGGGCGTGGCCGTGCCCGTTGACCTGGCCACCGCCCTCGGCCTGCTGGACGACAACACAGACGACGTGGACGCCATGAAGTGCGTCAAGGGGCTGGTGGACATCAGCATAGAGGAATTCACCATCACCTTGCCCGACGAGAGTACCGCGCCACCAGAAACCGAGGTGACGCTGTCCATCTGCGAGTGGTCCGACTTCCTCATGTTTGAGGAGAAGCTCTACACCGGGATCAACGAGGAGCTGAGCCCAGGCTCGGTGACCTCCCAGGTCGGGTGGGCCGTGCTCGGATATTACCCCGGCCAGCTCAACGTGCGCTTCAACGCGCACGCGGGCGATATCTGCACCGACGATACCGGCGCGCCCGTGCCGTGCGGCGAGGGCGGCATCGTCGGCGTCCCCTGGGCCCCCCAGAATCTGCCCTTCCCGCCTCCGGCGGGCGTCGACACCTGCAAGGACGACATCGACAACGACAACGACGGCCCCACAGGGGGCGGCTGCGACATAGACGGCTGCCCTCTCTTCCCTGACCCCGACCCGGACTGCGTCGACATCTATGACGTCCACTTCGAGATCGATCTCGACTGGGACACCTCGAAAAGTGTCGATAGAGAGGTGCAGCTCCACTGCAAGGAGGGGACGGATGGGGACTCGTTCGACATCACGTTCCAGAACATCGAGCTGCCGCTGGGGGCCGACGACATCGACATCGACGGGACAGAAAACAACGTAGGGTTAATAGACCTGACCATCATCTGCGAGGAGGCTTCGACTGTAGAGGCATGTTGCTACCCGGACGGCTCCTGCGCAAACGAGGATCCGCAGACCTGCGGCGGCACTCCTCAGGGACCAGGGACAGTCTGCACTGCGCCTGAGGCCTGTTGTTTCGGTGATGGCACCTGCGCACTGCTCGATCCCCTGTGCTGCGCAGACCAGGGAGGCACAGCCCTAGGCCAAGGCTCACAGTGCCTTGGCATCGAGGGTTGTTGTTCGGGCGCTGGCGCCTGCACAGACGCCGATGCCGCGTGCTGCTCGTACCTGGGTGACACACCGCAAGGCCCAGGATCAGCCTGCACTGTGAGCCAGGCTTGCTGTATCAACGGTGGAGCAAGCTGCACGGATTGCGACGTGTTGTGCTGCGATGATGAGGGCGGCACACCCGGTGGCCCGATGTGTCTGGGCGACACCAACCCGGCGAACGGTATCGACGACGCGTGTGAGGCCATCCCGGACGAAATCAAGTGGGTGCAGACGCCCGATGAGAGCGAATTCGGGTTGGACGTCAGTGCCTACGAGCCCTTCGTCCTGGCCGATGACTTCCCATGCACTGAGAGCGGTCTGATCACGAAGATCGACTTCTGGGCGTCGTGGTACCATGATGAGCCGCCTGAGATGAACCCCAACAACGTGGCATTCATCCTGAGCCTCCACTCGGACGTTCCGGCGGGCGTAGACCAGGACTGGAGCCACCCGGGCGAAACGCTCTGGATGCATCACTTCGCTGCGGGCGATTGTACCGTTCAGGACTGGGCCGGGGTGCCCCTCGAAGGCTGGCTCGAGCCTCCTGAGATATACATACCCGACGCGGACCACATGATCTGGTTGTACAGCTGCCCCATTCCCGACCCGCTCGACTCGTTCCAGCAGGTCGAGGACACCATCTACTGGCTGGACATCCAAGCGTTCCCAGGGGGTCCCGGCCAGTTCGGCTGGAAGACCTCGCCCGTCCACTGGAATGACGACGGCGTCTGGGCGACAGGCGCGGAACCGGAGATCCCCCCGCTCAGCTGGTCCGAGCTACGGTACCCGTTTGGACCGCCTCCACACCCTCTGGCAGGCCAGTCGATCGACCTGGCGTTCCGGCTCTGGGGGCACGAGTGCCCTGCGGGTGTGGACACTGACTTCGATGGGTTCGACGACGACGTTGAGTGCTACGTGGGCACCGACCGCCTGGACGACTGCCCCGATGTTATCGGCGCCGACGACGCCTGGCCGCTGGACATCAACATGGACAAGAAGCTCTCTATTCTGAAGGACGTCCTGAAGTACCGCGGCAACATCGGCAAGACGGTGGCTGCGTACCCGGACGTCAGGCGGCTGGACCTCAACGCTGACGGCAAGCTCTCTATTCTGAAGGACGTGCTCAAGTACCGGGGGCACATCGGGGACACCTGCACCTAAGGCAGCGATGAATTTGCACATCAGGTGCAGATGCTTAGAGTAAAGGGGGAGAGGCCTTCCGCGCGAAGGTCTCTCCCCACCTGAAGCGCCTGGGCGCCAGCGTGCGCGAGCTGGTCGCCAGCGCGGCGCAGAAGATGCGTCTTACTCGGCCAGGACTAGCTCTCTTGAGCCCCATCAATAGAGATGAAATTCAAGAGTCACAAGTTCACTAATTTATTTCGTTTTCCCCTGATCTGAGTGTTTACCCACTTGACAAAACCGACCGGCGGGTGTAGATCAAGATAGAGATGTGTTTCAGGAACCAAAAGTCCACTAATTTACTTCGTTTTCCCCTAAGATCGATCGATCGGGTCTTGACAAGACTATCCAGCGGGTGTATACAATGAGTGTTACCATAACCAGAGGACATAAGCGCTGCTCCCAGCCGGCCGGGGGCAGGCGGGGCAGGGGATGCCTATGCATCACTGCACCTGAATAATGCTCCTTAGGCCTACAGAAGGGCGGTGGTAGCCGCCCTGCTGTTGGCCCGAATGGAGGGGAAAGCGGCTCGTCGCACGACGATAGCCGCCGTTCAGAAGAGGAGGAGCCACATGGCCGGCAAGCGCATTGCCGTATTCAGTCTCTTGGCCTTAGTAGGACTAGCCCTCGCGTTATTCGCTTCTAGTGGCACCCACGCTGGTACCTTTAAGCCCTTTACCAACTTCTCGCTGACCAGTAGCACGGGGGGTGCCACGTCGGACAGCAACGCCAGCGTCGGCATCGCTGGCAACGACTACAACTACGAAGACTCGTCGATGCTTTCCTTCTACCCCGAGGACTTCACGACGGCGCCTGGGGTAACGATACCGATCGGGGCAGGGGTGGGCGTCCTTGACGCCATCGTTAACATCTCTGTGGCCGGTACCAGCTGTAACCAGAGGCTGACACCACCTGAGACAAGCTTCGCCCTGCACAACGCCTCGGTAGACATTTATGACGAGCTATCCCAAGGGGAGTGCACCTGGATCCTCACGACGACCCCACCCCCCGACGTCAACCCGGCCAACGGCCTTCCGGACTATCTGGACCGGTATCCTTTCTTCCTCAACGACATGCTTGACCCGGACGGCGACGGTCCCTTGCCAGCGCTGCAGCCAATAGCACGCTACGCCGGCGATAGCATGGTGGCGGGGAACGCCGTCATCATCCAGTTCCTCGTCTTCAGCCCAGGCCAGTTCACAACGGCCGGCAGCGTCTACAGCCAGATGGGCTCTGAGCTCGGTATCCCCACCTTTATCGTCCTGGATAACCCGTTCGACGAGGATGCCTCGCCGGGCGCGATCCACGACTTCTGCACCCCCCTGGAAACCAGTATTGATCTGTACGGGTTGACCACGGACGGGCTGCTCGGGGTAGGCGTGGGCGCTGGCTACACCCGCGGCACCAACGCGCCTGACGCCACGGGCGTTCTGAACTCGGGGACGCACATGTACCGCAACTACAGCAGAACCGAGCGCGACGCCGACGGTGACGGCTTCGAGAACGACCTCGACCCCTGTCCCTTCACGGTCGACGCGGGCTGGGACGCCCGCCTAAACCCGCCCCAGACAGGCGACGCCGACGGGGACGGCCTGCCCGACAGCTGCGACCCTGATGACGGGACCGTGAACGCAGACGAGGACTACGACGGTTACAGCAACCGCCAGGACAACTGCCCGCTGGTGAAGAACGGGCTGGCTACGGGACAGGACAATCAGGCCGACAGCGAGCCGGTCGAGGCCCCCGACCAGGGTCCCGGCCCGGACGCCATCGGCGACGCCTGTGACGACAGCGACGATGACGGCCTGGAGGACTTCGGCACTGGCGGCGGCACCACCCCGGGCAGCGGGAACTGCAACGACGGCGCCGACAACGACGGCGACGGCAAGATCGACGGCAACGACGACGACTGCAAGCCCTACATGGACAAGGGAGAGATAGCGGACGCGCACACTCCCGCGGAGATCTGGGGCGACTACCCGCAGGATGGCGCCTGGAGCCACCGGATGCCCTGGTCCGCAGCCTACGTCGGCCCCGACCCCGGGACCAACGACAGTGACGGCGACGGCTACAGCGACGCCCTGGAGAACGCCCTCGGCTCCAACCCGAACGACGGCAGCGAGAGCGACGGATCGACGTACGGCGGGGCGAACTGCCTCAACGCCATCGACGACGACAGCGACGGGTGGATCAACGACGGTTGCCCGATGATAGGGTTCAAGATCGAGAGCGCCACGGAGTGCGCCAAGGGCGACGCCGTAAGCACCGACCACGGTCCGTCGCGGCCCGCCGACATTCTCGAGGAGAGCATTATGGTTGCCGTAGGCTGCGGGGCAGGCGGCTGCGTCAACGACGGCTGCCCGGTGATCGGGGTGCCCGAGAGCCTGGTGATCGATAAGTACATCAACGCTCCGATGGCCCAGGCGCCGACCAAGGTCCCCCAGACCTGCGACGACGGCGTGGACAACGACGGCGACGACCTGCTGGACGGCGCTGACAACACCGCCAAGGGCTGTGACGAGAGCACCTACGGCACGGACGACGACGACAGGGACGGCGTGCCGGACGGCTCCGACAACTGCCCGACCGACTGGAACCCCACGCAGACCAACACCGACGGCGACAGCCAGGGCGACGCCTGCGACACCGACGACGACGACGACGGCTTCAGCGACGCCGTTGAGTGGTGGACTCAGAATGACTCCCTGGACGACTGCTCTAGCGAGCACGCGGCCTGGCCGCTGGACATGAACCAGGACAAGAAGCTCTCTATTCTGAAGGACGTCCTGAAGTACCGCGGCAACATCGGCAAGACGGTGGCTGAGTACCCGGAGATCGCCAGGCCGCTGGACGTCAACGCTGACGGCAAGATCTCCATCCTTAAGGACGTGCTCAAGTACCGGGGGCACGTTGGAGACACCTGCGTCGAATAACGCCTAGAAGACCAGCATATCCGAATCGAACACAAGAGAGGCAAGGAGGTGAGAGGCAAGGAGTGACGAATACAGCGAAGACATGTAGCGAGTATTCATAAGGGGGTGCGGCCATGAAAAGCATTTTGCGGACCGGCCTGGCAGGGGCGATAATTCTGGCCCTTGCCGTGGTGGCTGGTAGTCCGCTGTTAGATAGCGGGTCGACCCGCGCCGCTGAGGGAGGCCATATCACCTACCTTGGCATAGATATGGACCCCTCCGGCAACGTCCTGCCCAATGTTACGGATGAGGGCACGATAGACGCCACGCCGGAGCGGTGCATCTCGGTAGCCTACGACGACCCGAACATCTTCATCGACGTATACGCCGATGAAATCCCTGTCGACGAGGAGTCGTACGGCTACGACATGGTCCTCAACTGGAGCCCCGGAACGGGTTCCATCAGCGCGAAGTTCTCCACTGAGGGCATGCTGTTGTACGGGTACTATGACGACACCCCGAGCTGTAGCCCGAACTGCAGCGCCAACATCAACCCCGGTACTGCCCTCAACCCCAGCGGTATGGGGTGGCCGACGGGCTGGATCGCGACTTCCCCGCTTTCCGGCGGCGATGGCCTGCTGGTCGAGGGTCAGCAGAGCTGGAACGGACCCCAGGTCGTCACCCGCTTCGAGATCGACATCACCGCCTCCCCAGGGGCCCAGATCGTCGAGTTCTGGCTGTCTGATACCGACATTGGTGACGATGAAGGTCCAGACCCCAATGTCATCCCCGTCGACGGGATGGACGACAACACCCACAGGGTGAAGCTGGCCATCGACCAGATCTGCCCGGAGCCAGAGGTGGACCTGGACGTTATCTCTGAAGTTACCGGTGACCCCGTCACGGACCCCAACATGGACGCGAACGTGGATTACACGCTTCACGTCAAGAGCACGTGCAGCCATGAGGGGCCTGACGTCGACGCCGTGAGCACCAAGTGCAGCCACAAGGTGACGGCACCCAGCGGCTGTACCGTCAACGGGCTTACCGAGGCGTCCGACACCGACACCCAGATCCTGGCCAAGGACGCGAGCTTCGACCTGGACACCGACTTCACCTTGCGTTGCACGGAGCCCTCCTATCACACGTTCGACGTCGAGAACAAGGTGGAGGGCCTGACCACGGGCATCGACTACGTAGACCCTCACCCCGAAACGGACGACGAGACGGTCTCCGTTGAGGTCTGGGCGTGGGACGAGCTGGTGATCAATACCTTCGGCTTGGGTCCGGCAATGTACCCTCTCCCTCTCTACGGGGTGGCGTCGTTGCACGGTACCGTAGGTCCACCGCCGGCCGGGCTCTTCTACGGCGCCTACTACGATACCGGCACGACCACCTGGTACATCGACACCGGCACCCCCATCGTTGTCAACCTGCGCAAGAATCTGGAGCTGGACCCCGTCACGGGCCACTTGACTGCCTTCGTCGACCCCATGCTGGTTGATATCACCAAGACGGGGACGGTGACGGGTGGCAGCGCGATCATCAGCGTCGACACCATGACTTGGGGCGGGTCGGCAACCCATCCCTTCCCGGATGAGAGCGTGGGTGACGCCGCCCAGGACCACGACGAAGACTTCTACATCATCTGCAACGCGGCGGGCGCGGCCCAGTTCACGTTCGACAACAACGTGGAGTTCGACAACTACCACGTGGATTGTGCCGCGGGTGTAGGCAATTGCGGCGACAGCGCCCAGTACATTCTGGACGTGGTGTGCGTGGACCCGTTCACGCCGGAGTTCTCCCTGACCATCGACGAGGACACCGCCAGCTCGGCCCTGTCCCCTGGGGAGGACGACAGCACAAACCCGCAGACCTGCCTCGACACCATCGACAACGGCGAGGCCGACGGCGCGGATCTGGCTGACGCCGAGGGCGAGTGCGACACCCGCTTCGACGACGTCTGCATCCTGGGTCTGCCCTGCAAGGGGCAGGTCTACCTGGGTGTGCCCAACAACCAGCCGTACGTTTCCTTCATGGCGGGTATCCTGCCGAGTGCCTTCGTCTACACCGCCGGTGAGGACATCCCCGAGCCGGCCAAGCTGGGCAAGGTCGTGTTCACGACCGAGGCCACGCTCTTTGGCGGAACCTGCCCGAACGGCACGCTGATATCCGACGGCAGCGACCTGGCCGACGCGGCCATGTGCCCGTACACCTACGCGGCGAACTTCAAGCTGGCCGGCGTGGGTGCCCAGACCGCCAACACCCTTTGCGTGCAAAACGGCTACATGGGCGCCCCTGCCTTCACCGGAGCGCAGGACGCGCTACTCGGCCTGGCCGGCAACTTGCCGATCAGCCCACCGGCGGCAGCGGTCAGCACTGACGAGGCAGTCAGCATCGTCAGTGTGACCACCGACGGTTGTGGCTCGGGCGTCGACCTGGTGACGTTGAGCGCCGTCCCGACGTACAACCACGTGGGCGGCGTGCTGTGGAGCGGCGTGAACCCGGCCCACTGCCGCGACAACGCCATGGGCGTTGACGGGTCGCTGGACACCTCAGGCTACTGCGCCACGCCGGACAGGCACGGCGCAATGGACCCCGACTACCTAGGGAGCGGATGCGCCTACAGCGACTGGTCCAGCGACCTGGACAGCGTCGTGAACACGATCGACGGGATGGATGGTGTGCCGTTCAACGGCTACCCCATGCTGTGGGAGCGCGAGGTTGGTTATCTGACCCAACTGGATCAGGCGATCAACGTTCTGATCTTCGACGCCAGGGACATGCCCACGGGCTACGAGACGTACGAGGGTTGGCTCATCATAGCGGTTCCCGGTTACAAACACCCCAGCGAGCCGGCCGGAGTCGAGACCTGCTCGGAACTGAAGGCCAACATGCTGATCCTCGGTGAGAGCATGGACAACCCGGCCACCGACCCCGAGGTAGAGGGCGTGTACACCAAGATGTACTGCGATGAGTACGGCGTGCACACGGCCATGGGCATCTTCGGTCGCGAGGACACCCTCGAGAAGCGAGCGGCGTGGGACGTGGTTAGCTGCATCACCGCCGAGACCGACATGTCGGTGGACATGGTCAAGGAAGAGGACATCGACGTACCCAACGACCAGAACCCCTTGTTCAAGTACGTGGATGACATCGACCACCAGAAGGTTACCATCACAATCACCAACGGTATCGGCCCCACTCCCGCTGACGTCGAGCTGGTGCAAGTGTCGACCGACAGGAACAAGTGCGTCTCGCACCTGGAGCCTGTGGGCAGCGATGTCCTGCACGAGTTCACCGTCGGCAACCAGTACTACAGCAAGCTGACCTGGACAGAGCCGATGTTCGCCCCTAGCGAGGTGCGCGTGCTCGAGCGCTGGTACCACATCGACTGCTTCGAGGAGGGCTACTTCGAGAACCTCGAGCAGTTCGTGATCGACGTGGATCCGACGGAGATGACCGAGCTTGACCCGCTCGACAACACTGCTGAGAACCACGTCAGCGTGACCTCGATCGAGGACTGGGACAGCGACGGTGTCGACAACGCCGACGACAACTGCCCGTACGTCCCCAACGACCAGAGTGACATCGACCAGGACGGCATCGGCGACGCCTGCGACGACGACATCGACGGCGACGGCATCCCCAACGACCCAGATGAGGATGACTGCCCGACGGTGCCCGGCGACGCGGGTGCCCACCCGAACAACGGCTGTCCGATGAGCGACGTGGACATCGACGTCGACAAGGTCGAGCTTGTGGACGTTGACGTCAGCGTGTCGACGCCTTACGACATCACCGTCACCGTCAACAACGGCAATGACGCTGCCGAGGTAGACGTTGACCTGCTGCTGATGTCCGCGGACCCGGCCGATATAGCTGGCTGCACGGTCTCCTGGGGTGACGCCCAGCTCGGTCTGGACTTCGTCGAGGAAGTCCTCGAAACGAGACTCCACAGCCTGTTGTCCGGCACCATCTCCATGGCTGCCGACGAGGTAAAGGAGCTCGAGCTCACCGCCTACATCCACTGCTTCGAGCGCTGCGACCACGTCGACGCCTTCGAGCTGGCTGCTGGCGCGGCCCCGCTACCGCCTGTGTGGGATGACAACCCGGCCAACAACATCCTCAAGAACTACCCGGACGTCACCGCGTGGGACAAGGCCGACCTCAAGAAGGTCAGCCTCGAAGTCCTCACTCCGGCTGACGGCGGTAACATCAACGCCCAGCAGACCACGCCCATGACCGTGCGCCAGGTTGTCCACAACAACGGAACGGTAGCGGTCGAGGCGATAGACACGCTCGTTGTGGACCCTCCGGCCGACTGTTCGGTTGACTGCGGTGCAGGCATGGGTAACCTGGGTGACCCGGTTACCTTCAACTGGTACCCGAGCTGTCCAGTCAGCGTAGACCAGGTCTACGAGGTGGACTGCGACATCTTCTGCGCGGAGCCGAGCTTGCACGAGTTCGAGCTGGACAACTCCATCCAGATTAACACCATTAGCAGCGAGCACGTGCGTGACCCGGACGACAGCAACGACTCGAAGTCGACGACGCTGACGGTACACGCCATCGCCCAGACCGACCCATTCGTGGGCGGGGTGTCCGTGAACCTTCCGGGAACAGACCCAGACGTGGACACGCCGTTCAACGTGAACTGCGCGGTGAGCGGTGACAACAACGGCTGGTACGCCCCGGTCGATGTTGACCTCACCTTCGATCTCACCGTTCCGGACGACTGCGACCCGGACGTTGGCAGCCAGAGCGTGACCGACGTCTCGGCTGGCTCGTTCTACGAGAGCGTGACCTGGAGCGTCACCTGCAGCGACCCCAGCACCCACGTGTTCGAGTGTGACGTCAGCCTGGCGATGGACGAGGTCCACGTCGAGGACACCAACCTGCTGAACAACTCCAAGAACAAGAGCGGCAGCATCAGCGTCTGGGACGCCGCCGACATCGAGATCGAGAGCTTCGATGTTGCGGATGGCACCGACGCCATCTCGTGCCACAGTGGCACCCAGGTGCTGGTCGGCCCGCTCCCGCCAGTCGGTTCGCTCAGTAGCGTGGTCGTCACCCTCGAGGAGGAAGTCAGCAACGCTGGTCCTCGCGACCCGGCTGAAGTGGCCATCGTCAAGACCGCCACCTCGATGCAGCCGGGCGTCTGCAGTGTCTCGCCGGAGGTCGTCGACTTCCTGACATCGGTCGACGTCGGCGTGAACTTCACGGACTCCGAGGACTTCACCATCACCTGGGTGGACGACACGAAGCCGCCGTTCTGGTGCGAGGTCGTGTTCACGAAGGACATCGACACGGACGTGACCCACGTCGATGACCCGGACGGCTCCTCCACCGACGATGTCCACGTCTACTTCTGGCGCGACACCGACAACGACGGCGTGGCAGACGACGGCGACGCCAGCGGCGACCCCGACGACGAGCCCTGCGCCACCGGCGAGGGCGTCAACGATTGCTGCGACGACAACTGCCAGGACGACTACAACCCTGACCAGTTGGACACCGACGGCGACGGCCTCGGCGACGTCTGCGACCCCGTGCCTTTCCACGACGACACGGTGAAGAGCTTGATGGTCTTCGGTCCCGCTCCTATCAACATCTCCGACACCATGGGTCGCTACATGTGGATCATCGGAGAGATTGGTAACCTCACGGACCACGACGACACCGTCCAGCTCATCCTCACCATCACGTCACCACCCGCCGGTTGCACCGAGGACGCCCAGCTTATCCTCCCCGGCCACAACCCCTTCACTCTCCTAGCGTTGGAGCAGAAGTGGGTGCTTTACCGCGTTCGCTACGAGTGCCCCACCGGCACTCCTGGGATCTACCCGCTCGACATCGAACTCTGCATCGACCACCTCGAGCATTCCCCGCCCAGCGGTGACGACACCAACGCTGCTAACGACTGCCAGACCAGGGTGAAGTCGTTGCTGATCGAATAGCAGCAGCGGACGGGAACCCTACTGTGTAGGGCGAACAGAGTAGGGCCAACAGACGCGGGAGGGGTGAGTTCCCCCTCCCGCGTTTGCGTTTGCGCGGCAGCGCCGGTAACTCAAGGGGGCCTGGTCATGCCCAACTTGCGAGCGATGTTCTCGAACCTAAGGGCTCCCATGCCGCTGGGTCGCAAGCTGCAGCGGCTCCTGGTCAACAACTGGACGAAGATTCGCACACGCAGCACGTGCTGCGGCCACCCCTGCGAGCCCGGCTGTTGAGAGGTGGGGTCCGGCTCGCGTGCCGAGCCGACGCAGCCTGAGCCTCCGCCGGACTAAGCGTGACCACGACGGGAACTGGGAGGTACACGTGATGAACGCGGATGGCTCCGGCCAGAGCCGCCTCACCGACTACCCGGCCGTTGACGGCGGCCCCGCCTGGTCTCCGTAGCGAGCGGGGCCAACGGCCCTACCGCCACAAGAAAGATAGCGCCCCTGGTCCCTCATCCACACGATACTGCCTCACCTGAAAGCCGACCCGCTCCACCAACGGCTCATTGCAGTTGTGACAGTACGTGTTCTCCAGCGAGCGCACCATGCCCGGCAGGTTTCCGGCGAACACTCACCCACAGCTCGAAGTAGCTCCCGGGCTCGTAGATTCGACTCCTGGCCAGCCAGCTTCACCACCCTGACCAACAGTGACAGCGACGGCACAAGCGTCATTGTGCCCAGACCATGCTGCATAGCAACCGGCGAGGCTCCGCGCTATCTTGCTCAATTGGGCTAAAGGGATTTGTTTCGCAGTTTTCAGCTTTCCACGATCCCTTGCACGTCCACTCTAGCCAATGGGGCCGGCTCACCCTGACGCCGGGCTTGCAGCGCTTCCAGTTCGTGCAGAGCCTGATAGAGCTGCCGGTTCAGGTGGGCCTCATAACGCACCAGCTTCTGGAGCGTCTCCCCATCCGGCAGCAACCGCTGCCGGCGCATCCGATCCAGCTCAGCAACCAATCGGTTTAGCTGATCCTTCTTGATCGGCACCGACGTGCGGGCCTGCTCGACAGCAGCCGCCAACAAGTCCTCCGTCTCGGCATGGGCGGCGATGCCGTCGATAACCTCTCGCACCAGGCCGGCTGTCCAGCTATCGAAGGCATCCCAATCGGCCTCCTGGAGGACATCAGGTAGCGGGACGTCATCCTCGTCCAGATCTACACCAACGGAGTCAGCCAGAGAGTCGAGTATCGTCGTGGCGTCGTCCCCAGACAGCGAGGCCCCGTCAGGCATCTTGGCCAGGCTCTCCAAACTCCGCAGGTGGTCCTGTGCCGCTGACAGATCGTTACGCGCCTGCTCAACGGACTCCGGTTCCCCAACGCGGTACCGGCGCTCTTGCGCCAGATCATCGTCCACCTCCTCCTGAGCCACGGCGACGACCTCCCGTTCGTACCTGACCACCCGCTGCAGCCGCCACAGCTGGAGGGCGACCCGCTCCGCCAGAGCCATCTCCATGTGCCCCTCCGGGGCCAGGCTCGCCAGCACTCCCGCGCGGTGTTCCTCCCAGTCTTCTTCTCGTTCCAGGCCGGGGATCACAGGCGTAGTAGAGAGCACGCCGTGCTCGACAGCGTTCAGACGTACGACTGCCTTCCCAGCCTCTGTTTTCGGTCCCGGTTTCGCCATCTTATACACCACCTAAACTTGTACTTTGTCCACGTGCCCCTCACCATCACCGAGGCCACCCTGGAGGGGCGGGTTTATTAGTCACCAGTGTACACCATTCACCATAAATGGTCAAGCCACGGTCACCTACCGAGCGGGATCCCCTGCGGTCTTTGCCCACCCGCAAGCGCAATGACGAGCCTTTGCGGGTACGGCTTGCGGATGAAGGCCCTGGTCCACGCCGACCGACCGCTGGCACAGGATAAGCGATACTACGCCACTTGCTTCCTCGATCTCACCCTGGGGTGATGCCAAGGACAGGGGATAGGTGGCAAAGGCGGAACTCGGCATGTGCAGGGATGTACCGGGTGTCTGGTGAGGGGAAGATTGCAGTCGCAGCGCTATTGAGGCTCGGCAACCGGTACCCATTCGATGGGGACGATATCCTTCATCTGGAGGAAGTCTGGATCACCGGTGACGACGGCGCCGCTCAAACGCTGGGCTAGGGCAGCCACGAAGCAATCGGCATAACCGATGCCGGTAGCGGCCTTCAGGCGGGCGGCCGACAAGGCCAACGGTCGGTCAACTTCGACGATTTCGATAGGGAATTGATCGATGGCAGCCAGCGCCTCCTGGGCGGCCTCGAGGCTGTGGCGGTTCTCCACCGTGTATAGCACCTCGCCCAAGTTCACCACAGGGAAGAATAACTGGCATGCCTCTTTGTCGGCCCGTTCAAACAGGTCCTGCACCTTCCGCGCCCCCTGCTCGTCCTGCAACAGCGCCAGCAGGGCGAAGGAATCCAGCACGAAGCGATCCACCATTGGGCTAGGGAGTTCCGTTGCGCTTGGCCCACCTCTGGACCTTGCGCTCGTCCCGCTCCACGTCTCGCCGCCGCTCCTCCAGCAGGGCTTCGGTCAGCGATGGGCCGCCCCTCAAGAGGCCTCTGCCTTGACTAATGGGGTCCTTGAGGGCCGGGATGATGGCGATGCGCCCAGCGTAATCCACGATGTGCACCGTGTCGCCGGGCCGGATCCCGTGGCGTTCGCGGATGTCCCGAGGGATGACCACCCAACCTTTTTGGGAGACCTTCGCGGTAGACACCAGACTCTCCTTCGTATAACTTTTGCACAAATAGTATACACCATGAAGCCTAGAGTATCAACACGCAACGTACGTCGAACTCTATTGTCACTTCCAGGCCGGGTCTACCGCTGGGGTGCCGATGCCTTGGGGGCTCTGACTGGTTGAGGCTACGGTCGCCGCCCCTCGAGGGGCTTGACGATGAGGGCCCGGGAGTGGAGTGCCCGTATGATGACGCCAGCGCGTTCCAGTTGTCCCTCGGTGGCCATGCCCGAACGCAGGCAGGTCTCTAGCTGGCTTGCGTCCACGGCGGGCCTGACGCAGCCAGCGAGGTCGGGGAAGGTGGCGAGGAGTCGCTCGGCATCGTACTCCTTGCGGAAGCGTGGCTGGAGGTAGACGGTGACGCCCCGGAGCTCGTCCACGAAGGGGCCCTCCTCGGTTACCAGGTCCTTGAGAAGGTTCTTCACCTGTGCCAGCCGCCTCTCCAGGGGTTCCAGCTTCTCTTTGAGGTCCAGGTATTCGTCCACGAGGGCGGGCGCCACGTTCATCCCGCTGGTCCGCTCGTTAGTCGTGTCTAGCACCATTGTTGTCTCCTTCGCCGGGGGGTCTGGCCGATGCTCAGGCGGTGTAGCCGCGGTAGGCATTGGCGGCTTCTAGGGAACCGGGAGGACCGCCGTTTGGGGGAGTGCTCCTATTGTTCATCGGGTATCGGGCACACGGGCTTTGAGCTTGTCCCGCAGTGCCTCAACGTGCTTGCAGATGCCGCGATAGGTGAACCCAGGGCAGGTGCAGCGCACATGGCCCCAGGGGCTGACGGAGAGCTCGAAGTAGCTCCCGGGCTCGTAGGTTCGGCTCCTGGCCAGGTAGCGGTCCTGGCCAGCCAGCTTCACCACCCTCACGCCGCGGGACCTGGCCCGAGCTCGCTCTAGCTGCTCCAGCCTATCCACTGCTAGTTCCTCCGGCCATGGCCACATTGCTTTCGTCGCCCCTGGGCTTGGCCTGCTGGGACTGCAGGGTGAGATGAGCGTTCTGGGTGGCCAACCGAACGCAGCGGGCCAGGGCGGCCCGGTCGTATCGCTCTTCTTTGGTGAGCAGGAACCCGTTATCGGGTTGAAGTGTCAGCAGCTGGCGGCACTTGGGCTGCTCAGCCGCACCCCACAGGCCGGCCAAACCATTGCGGCCCTGTACTTGAACCGCTGCCCTGAATGCGTCCTCGGTCTCCCACACCACGAGGGTCGGAGTGGCGATGACGGGAACGTCCCCGGGCAGCGCACAGCGATTCCCTTCGCTGAGTGTGGGGAGGATTGGCACCGCCTCTCCCCCCGCCAGTTGGGGTGAGATTCTGCTCTCGCCTGCTGGCTTTCCGTTATGGCCCTGGCCGAACTGCCCGTTGCCGCTCCTCTCCTTGCTCTTCTGGGCTCGGCTGAAGGCCTCCTCTGTGGTCCCCCTGACCCGGCCCTGGAGAACGGCCTTCTTCCGCATGAGCTCCCGGAGGCAGTTGTAGCCCACGAAATGATCCAGGCCAGTCAGAAGCTCCCGGATGCCGAAGAGGGTTCCCGGCTGGCCGGAGCCGCAGGCCTCACAGGGCTCGCTCGTGGAATTGCGGACGCCGCCCCGCAGCTTCACGAAGCTCTTGCCCCGGGAGAAGTTGTCCAGCTTGTCTTGATAGCTCTCTGCCATGATGCACCCCCAGTCATGGAATCGGATTCGAAGCTGTGAGTTGTTCTTGCTTGGCTATTCCCAGGAGCCGCTGGCCCACACTGCAGTCCCGGCAGCGGGGGACGGAGGTGATGAGCTCGAGGACCTTCTCGCAGTAGGTTGTCTGCCAGGGGCAGGGCGGTACGGGCGTTTCGACGCCTGCCTCGATGGCCTCCCTACCCAAGCAGATGTCCTCCCGGAACTCGGCGATGCTGTAGCGGGAGTCCTGGGCCTTGCGGTCCTGGGCGTGGCCCAGCCAGAACTCGGGGTCGGAGCTCTCGCTGGCCGCCACCACATACCAACTGGGTTCGTTTAGCAAAATTGCGTCAACGTTGACGCCATCTCCGAAGTACAGCTTCCAGACCAGGGCGTACTTCTGGGCCTGGCGGATGCTGATGTCGAAACGGCGGGCGATGGCCTCCAGGCTGTGGTCGCCGTAGACGCTCCTCTCTTGGGCCTCGTAGAGGATGGCTGCCTGGATGACCCAGGCCCGCTTGCCCAGGGAGTGGGCGGACGCGAAGGCTTCCACCAGCTGGTCGTCGGTTAGGAAGGGCACGTCCTTGACCAGCTGCTCCAGAGAGCTTTCGGCCCTGGTGAGCTGGTGGAGGAAGGCCGAGGCATCGAAGCTCCTGTCGTAGAGCCGGCGCATGATAAGCTCTCCAGTCCGTAGGTCGACGACCCTGAGTTCATCTTCCGAGCGCTGCAGCAGCCAACCCCCTTCGTGGATGTTGCGATGACAGATGCGACACAGCGTGATCTTGTTCTCGGCCGCCTCGATGGCCGGATCCCCGCTTCCGCCCATGCCCTTTGGCTGAATGTGATGCTGGTCTAGATTGCGAGTATCGCCGCAGATCTGGCAGTGCATTTGAGCATCCTTCGATCCAACAGGCCCTACCGAAAAGTGCTGAGCCGCCATCAGATTAGGCATCCTAGCTACTATGTTAGCACAAGGGCGGTAGCTTGTCAAGCCCCTTTGAGGGCTGATATTGTGCAGACAGTAGCTGAGGCGCCTAGCCCTGTGGGGAGAGCATGATGATTCAGTGTCGTCTACGCGAACTCATGGCGATCAAGGCTCGCAAGGAGAGCCGCCGCATCACGTATTTGCATATAACCCGAGCGACGGGAATCTACAATACCACTTTGACGAGGCTGGCCAACGACAAGGCGGAACTCATAGGAAAGAGCACCATGGACCGCCTCTGTGCGTTCTTCGAGTGCCAACCTGGTGACCTCCTAATCTACGTGCCCACGCCAGAACCGGCTGCTACCTAAGGTCAAACCGAACCGCGGTGAACATGTTGCCGTCCACCCAGGTCTCGCCTCTTCCGGCCAGGGACAGCGTGTAGTTCGTGGTGGCGATGGGCTGGGGTAGCTTTCACCATTGCCAGCCCTCGCGCCTGCGGGTAGGATAGGGATGGCACCAACGATGGCCAAAAGGAGTGCGGCATGTCTAGGATACGGATCAGGTTCTCCCTCATCGCTGCAGTTGCACTTGCCGCCCTGGCTTTGCTCGCCACCTTCTGGGCCAATGGTTCGAGCCCTTCTGAGGCGCAGCAGGGTGCTATGCACAACTGCCCCCTGCAAGCCACGTGGGCCATAGCCGTTTGGGATGGCGATGACGGCACGGACACCGGCCAAGCGCTGGCCACTTGCGGGGAGGGAGGAGTAGCCGCTGCGTACTACATCGACCCTGACAGCCAGAACTGGCTGCGCTACTTCGTCGGCCGTACCGAGATCAGCAACCTCACCACCTTGGACGAGATGCAGGGCGTTCTTGCCTTCGGTGGAGCTACGGCTGCTGCCGGGGAGGTCACGTCAGCGGGTTCTGTGAGGGCGACCCAAGGCGCCCAACAGATGCATGACTGCCCGCCGCCGGGCAAGTGGGCCATATCCGTCTGGAGCGGTGATGACAGCACAGACACGCCCGAGGCGCTGGCCACCTGCGGCGAAGGGTCCGTTGACTTCGCCTACTACATAAACCCGGACAGCCAGCAATGGCTACGCCACTTCCTGGGGCGCGCCGAGATCAGCAACCTGCCGACGTTGAACAACATGCAGGGGGTGATCGCCCATGGCACAGCGGCTGCTCCACCATCAACGGCGCCTATTGCGTTCGTCTCCGACCGCGACGGCAACGGCGAGATCTACGTGATGAACATCGACGGCACGGGCCAGACTAACCTCACCAGCAACCCAGCCTGGGACAGAGACCCCTCTTGGTCGCCTGACGGCGCCAAGATCGCCTTCGCCTCCGACCGCGACGGCAACGAGGACATCTACGTGATGAACGCCAACGGGACGAGCCAGACTAGGCTCACAAACAACCCAGCCTCGGACGGCGACCATGCCTGGTCGCCCGACGGCTCCAAGATCGCCTTCGAGTCGGACCGCGACGGCAACCGCGAGATCTACCTGATAAACGCCGACGGGACGGGTGAGACTAACCTCACCAACAGTCCGGCGAACGACTATGCGGCGGCCTGGTCGCCCGACGGTTTGCAGATCGTCTTCGAGTCGGACCGCGACGGCAACCGCGAGATCCACGTGATGAACACGGACGGGACCGGTAAGACCAACCTCACCAAGAACCCCGTAAGCGACGGCGCTCCCGCCTGGTCGCCTGACGGTTCCCAGATCGCCTTCTTTTCCTACCGTGACGGCAACCCGGAGATCTACGTTATGAACGCCGACGGGACGGACGAGACTAGGCTCACAGACGACCCAGCCCTAGACGGCGACCCCCTGTGGTCGCCTGACGGCTCCCAGATCGTCTTCTGGTCGTTTCATGCCGGCGACTGGGAGGTCTACATGATCAACGCGGATGCGACAGGCCAGGCCAACCTGACCAACGACCCGGCCTGGGACGGCGACTACGCCTGGTCTCCCGACGGCTCCCAGATCGTCTTCGTCTCCGAACGTGACGGCAACCTCGAGATCTATGTGATCAACCCCGACGGGACGAGCCAGACTAACCTCACAGACAACCGGGCGGACGACGACCGCCCCGATTGGTCGCCGTAGCGAGCGGGGCCAGCGGCCCTGGCGCCGGAAGAAGGACAACGCACTGGCCGCCCAACCTTTGGCCAACGCCAAGCCGGAACTCATAGGCAAGAGCACCATGGACCGCCTCTGTGCCTTCTTCGACTGCCAGCCTGGGGATCTGTTTCTCTATGTCCCCGCTTCTGAGGCGCAAGCACAGCAATACAGGTCCGGCCCTAGCGTAGCGGCCGTTGAGCGCCAAGACGACGCCCTTGGCGCCTTAGGTACGCCCTACCTAGGCATGCGCCCAATTAGAAACCGCGTTCGCCAGTGGCGATTTGCCGGAACCTGTAAACCCACCGTCTCGCGCCGTTCATCCTGTGTCATCTCCCTACATCACTTCTTTCATTCCCGAGAATTCCTCATATTCATCTCCAATTTATGTTGACAAGTCGGCCAACGCGTGCTACGCTGCAGGAAACCTAGTCCGCGCGTAGCCGCGCGCTGGGTGCGCGTGGTAGCGAGAGTGCGCGCCTAAGGGGCAGGTATTGGGCCTGAGGCGGAAGCTTCTCGAATCGAGCGGATTGGGGCGTTCGCTGGGTGTCCAGCTCGGGGGTGCGGCATGAGCAGAATCCTGGCGGCGCGCTGGCCTGTCGCTATAACAGTAATAGCCATCTTACTCCTAGCCGCCCTCGCTGGCGCGGCGATGGGATGGATTGTCATCGTCGCCGGGGAAGGCGACCCACAAGTAACCACCGATAAGTCCTCGTACGGGGCCGACGAGCTCGTCACCATTACCGGCACCGGTTTTGGCTCAGGTCAGATCCTCGATGTGCCGGTGGTCCGGCCTGACGACACCATCGTCACCGGCGATGGTACAGATACGCCTGGCTTTGACACCGTCATCGCCGATGCCGCTGGCGATTTCACCTACTACTACCAGCTCGCCGGCTATGCCTCTGGCATCTACACGGTTGAGGTCTACGACAATAGCGATACCGGCCATCTGACGCTCCTCGCTAGCACCACATTCCTCGACGGGAGGATCACCAGCCTGACGCTGAAGTATAGAAACTTCACGTTCGGCTCCACAGTAGATGTCACGCTGACTCAGAAGACACAGTACGCGCACCTAAACCCACACGACCCCGTGCCCCCCCCGAACAATGAGCACAAGCTCTCCGGCGTGGCGGCGGACGGTGCCTTTACCGTCGAGGTGGATGACCCCTTCCCGTCCGGCAACCCCCGCCTCGGCCCTATGACCAAGCTGGAGTTGGATAACGGCAGCACCACAATCGAAATCCCGATCCACACCTCTTGCTCGGCTCCAATCGGTGTTGGGTTTATCTACGGCGCGGACGGCGATGGTTTCGCCGACGGCCCATTCTCAGCAGATACATCGGATGACTTCGATCCGCCTCTCACTGCAGGCCTAGAGATCGCCGCGCTGACATCGTTCGACTGCGGCGAGCGTGTTCCCTCTATCACCATTTGTAAGGATGCCGATCCCGACGATGCACAAGATTTCTCCTTCACCGGCGACCTCGACACCTTCTCTTTGGATGACGACTCTGACGGCACACTCCCCAACTGCAAGCTATTCTCCAACCTAGATGATGATACGTCCTACAGCATTTCGGAGACGGTGCCCGGTGGCTGGGATCTGACGAACATTATCTGCTCGGGCGACCCCGATGTCCTAATCGGCTCCGATGGCGACTTCGACCCCGGTGACACCCAGGTCACGATCGACCTCGACACGGCCGAGGACGTGACCTGCACCATCACCAACACCGCCATCGCTCCCACCCTCACCCTGGTCAAGAACGTCGTCAACGACGACGGCGGTACGCTGGTCGTAGGTGACTTCCCGCTCTTCATCGACGGCAACCCCGTCACCAGCGGCGTCGCCAATACCGTCTCCGCCGGCGTCCGCACCGCCAGCGAAACCCCCC
>JBAUEL010000195.1:0-13248 GCA_049678585.1 Dehalococcoidia bacterium | reverse complement strand
GGCTCCACCAGGGGCGCCCGCCGCCTGGTGGCGCGCTCGCCGCCCCACAGGGCCTCCGCCACCCGCACCGCCTCCACCGTCATCAGCAGGCCGCGATGGGAGAGCAGGTCGCCCACGTTGAGGTAGTTGGCGGGCAGACAGGTGACCCGCGAGAGGTTACGGGCGCTCAGCCTCACGGAGGGGTCCGGTTGGGCCGTCACCACCAGTGTGGAGCGGTCCAGGCCCAGCTTGTGCAGGACGGTGACCATCTCCCTGGTGCGGGGCTGCTCTATGGGGAGGGCATCCAGCACCTGGAGGGAGCCGTCGGCGGCCTTGGCCGAGAGCACCGAGCGGATGGCCAGGCGCCGCATGCGCTTGGGCAGCCGCTGGCTGAAGTCGCGGGGGCGCGGGCCGAAGGCCCGGCCGCCACCGCGCCTGATGGGAGAGCGGGCGGAGCCCGCACGGGCCCGACCCGTCCCCTTCTGCCGGTACAGCTTGGCGGTACTGCCGCGTACCTCGCCGCGGGTCTTGGTCTTGGCCGTGCCCCTGCGGCGATTGGCCAGATGGGCCAGCATGGCCTGATGCACGACATCCCGGTGCGGCTCCAGGCCGAACACCCGGTCGTCGGCTTCGATGGTGCGGATTTCGCGGCCCTCGGCGTTGCGAACGGTCAGCTTCATGCCTGCTCCTCGGCAGCCGGCGCTTCCTTCGGGGGCGCTGCCTCCACCGGCGCTTCCTCCGGGGGCGCTGCCTCCACTGGCGCTTCCTCCGGAGGCGCTTCCTCGCGCCGATCGGCGGGCCGAGCGGCCCGGCGCGCCCTCACCTGGGCGATGGTCTTGGCGGAGTGACGGATGTACACCAGCCCGTTGCGGGCCCCGGGCACCGCCCCTTTCAGGAAGAGGAGCCCCCGGCCCGGGTCGCTCTCCATGACCCGCAGGTGACGGACGGTGACCCGCTCGGCGCCCATGTGGCCGGCCATGTGCAGCCCCTTCCGCACCCGGCCGGGGGTGCTGCCCGCGCCGATAGAGCCGGGCGCGCGATGCCTGTCGGACTGGCCATGGGTCTTGGGGCCGCCGCGAAAGCCGTAGCGCCTCACACCTCCGGCGAACCCCCGGCCCTTGGAGGTGGCGGCGACGTCAACGTAATCGCCTTCCTGGAAGAGCTCCACGCCCACCTTCTCGCCCACCTTGTGCTCCCCGGGGTCATCCACCGGGAACTCCCGCAGGTAGCGGAAGTCGCCCAGCTTCTTGAGGTGGCCCCGCATGGGCTGGTTGACCCGCTTGGCCGTGCCGTAGCCGAGCTGCACGGCGGCGTAGCCGTCGCTCTCCGAGGTCTTGACCTGGATGACCACGCACGGCCCGGCCTCGATCAGGGTGACCGCATGGGCCCCGCCGCTCTTGTCGAAGACCTGGGTCATGCCCAGCTTGCGTCCGAGAATACCCTCGATCATCTTCGTCTACAGCTTGATCTCAATATCCACGCCCGAGGGAAGCTGGAGCCGCATCAGCGTGTCCACCGTCTTGGAGGTAGGCTCCAGGATGTCGATGAGCCGCTTGTGGGTGCGGATCTCGAACTGCTCCCGCGAGTCCTTGTCGATGAAGGGCGAGCGGATGACGCAGAACTTCCTTATCTCGGTGGGCAAAGGCACGGGCCCGGCCACCGCTGCGCCGGTACGCTCCGCCGCCTCCACGATCTGGCCGGCGGATTGGTCCAGAATGCGGTGGTCGTAGGCCTTCAGCCGGATGCGGATCTTCTGTCTAGGCATGGTCTGCGCCCCTGCGCGCTCCTTCCTACCTGGCTCTGGCCGGCTTCTTCATGCGAGCACCGGTGAGGCGTTCGGCCACGGCGGGCGGCACCTCCTCGTAGTGGTCGAACTCCATAGTGTAGGTGGCGCGACCCTGGGTGAGGGAGCGCAGATCGGTGGCATAGCCGAAGATCTCGGCCAGGGGCACCAGGACGCGCACCACCTGGAGGCCAGCGCGGGGCTCCGTCCCGGTGACGTGGCCGCGCCGCCCGTTGATATCGGCCACCACATCGCCGAAGAACTGCTCCGGCGTGTTCGCCTCCAGCCTCATGATGGGCTCCAGGAGCACCGGCTCGCCCTGCTCCAGGGCCTCTCGCGCGGCCATACTCCCGGCCATGCGGAAGGCCAGCTCCGATGAGTCCACCTGGTGATAGCTGCCGTCCACCAGGGTCACGGAGACATCGACCATGGGATAGCCGGCCAGGCTCCCGCTCTCCAGGGCCTCCTTGACCCCGGCCTCGACGGCGGGGATGAACTCCCTGGGGAGGGCCGCGCCCGCTATCCTTTTGACGAACTGGAAGCCCTGGCCGCGTTCCCGCGGCTCCACCTCGAGCCACACGTGGCCGTACTGCCCGCGGCCGCCGGTCTGGCGGACGAAGCGGCCCTCCGTGCGGACGGATCGGGTGATAGTCTCCTTGAAGGCCACCTCCGGCCGGCCCACGTTAGCCTCCACCGCGAACTCCCGCAGCATGCGGTCCACGATGACCTCCAGGTGGAGCTCGCCCATCCCGGAGATGATGGTCTGGCCGGTGTCGGGGTCGTAGCGGATGTGGAAGGTGGGGTCCTCCTCGGCCAGGCGGTTGAGGGTCACCCCCAGGCGGTCCTGGTCCTCCTTGGTCCTGGGCTCAATGGCCACGGACACGACCGGCTCGGGGAAGCGGATGGTCTCCAGGATGATAGGATGGCCTACGTTGCACAGGGTGTCCCCGGTCACGGCGCGCTTGAGGCCCACCGCGGCCACGATGCTTCCGGCGTAGACCTCCGAAACCTCCTCCCGGTGATTGGCGTGCATGCGTAGCAGCCTGCCGATGCGATCCCGCTCTCCCCGGACCGGGTTGTACACGGTATCGCCGGTCTTCACCTGACCGGAGTACACGCGGAGGTAAGCCAGGCGGCCGACGTAAGGGTCGGCCACGATCTTGAAGGCCAGGGCCGAGAAGGGGGCGCTATCGTCGGCGGGGCGCTCCAGGGTCTCGCCGGTCTTGGGATGGATGCCCTGCACGGGGGGCACGTCGGGCGGGGCGGGCAGGTAGTCCACCACCGCATCCAGCAGGGGCTGGATGCCCTTGTTGCGCAGGGCGGCGCCGCAGAGGACGGGGGTAGCGGCGTTGGCCAGGGTGGCCCGTCGGAGGGCCTTCTTCAGCTCGATCGCCGACATCTCGCGCCCTTCCACGTAGCTAATCATGAGCTGGTCATCCGCCTCGGCCAGCCGCTCGATCATCTGCTCCCGGTGGCGGGCCACGGCCTCGGCATACTCCGGGGGCACCTCCCTGACGATGGGATTCTCATGACGGTCAGCGGGGAAGTACCAGGCCTGCTGCTCGATGAGGTCGATGACTCCCTCGAAGGCGGCCTCCGCGCCGATGGGCAGCTCGACCACGATGGGGCGGGTCTCCAGGCGGTCGTGGATCATCTCCACGGTGCGCCACAGGTCGGCGCCCACCCGGTCCATCTTGTTCACGAAGCAGATGCGGGGCACGTGGTAGCGGTCGGCCTGACGCCATACCGTCTCCGACTGGGGCTCCACGCCGTGCACAGCGTCGAAGACCACCACCCCACCGTCCAGGACGCGCAGGCTGCGCTCTACCTCCACGGTGAAGTCCACGTGGCCCGGGGTATCGATGATATTGATCTGGTGGTCGCGCCAGAAGCAGGTAGTGGCGGCCGCAGTGATGGTGATGCCCCGCTCCCGCTCCTGCTCCATCCAGTCCATAACCGCGGTGCCCTCGTGTACCTCGCCTATCTTGTAGGTGCGACCGGTATAGAAGAGCACCCGCTCGGTGACGGTGGTCTTTCCGGCGTCGATGTGGGCGATAATGCCGATGTCGCGAACCCCTTCGATGGGTACTTCTCGTGTCATGACACGAAGGGCCGCCGGTGCGATCCTCGCAGGCGGCGGCCAACTCTCTACCAGCGATAATGGACGAAGGCCCGGTTGGCCTCCGCCATGCGGTGAGTGTCCTCCTTCCGCTTGATGGTGGCGCCCTGGTTGCTGGCGGCGTCCATGAACTCGGCGGCCAGCCGTTCGGCCATGCAGCGACCCCTTCGGGCCCGGGCCGAACGCAGCAGCCAGCGCACCGCCAGGGCGAGGCGCCGCTCCGCCCGGATGTCCACGGGGACCTGATAGGTGGCCCCACCCACCCGGCGCGGCTTCACCTCCAGCATCGGGGTGGCGTTACGCACGGCCATCTCGAAGGTTTCCAGAGGGTTGCGGCGGGTCTGCGTCTCGATGCGGTCCAGGGCGCCATAGACGATCCGCTCGGCGACGCCCTTCTTGCCCCGCTGCATGACCTTGTTGATGAACGCGGCCAGCATCTGGCTGCGATACTTTGCGTCGGGCGGGACCTCCCGCTTGATGACGCGTGCTCTTCTGGGCATAAAATCCCACCCTTAGCACAATACGGGGCCGACGCTTCGGCGCCGCCCCGTTCTGGGACGCGGCGAGCACATGGCTAGGCAGGAGCGGCGGTACTGGGGCCAGTCACTCTGCGCGTGCCGTACTTGCTGCGCCCCCGCTTGCGCCCAGCGACGCCCTGCGAATCCAGGGCGCCGCGGATGATGTGATAACGAACTCCAGGCAGGTCCTTTACACGGCCTCCTCGGATGAGCACCACGGAGTGCTCCTGGAGGCTGTGCCCTTCGCCAGGGATGTAGGCGGTGACCTCGATCCCGTTGGTCAGCCGCACCCGGGCGACCTTGCGCAGGGCGGAGTTCGGCTTCTTGGGGGTCATGGTGCGCACCTGCGTGCACACGCCGCGCTTCTGGGGTGCCCCCTCACCTCGGGAGAGGCGATTCTTCAGCGCGTTGTAGGAAAAGCGAAGCGCTGGAGCCTTGGTCTTCTTGACCTGCTTCTTCCGCCCTTTACGAACCAACTGACTGATCGTCGGCAACGAACCTGCTCCTCTTAGCCCTATTCAGACACAGCAAAAAGCCGAAAGCCGTATTACTGAGCCAGTCCGGCGTGGGGCTACCCTTGAGTCCTGTTTCCCGGCCGCCCCACTATGTGCCGGCCGTAGTCACTTTCGGGTCTTTCGACCTAGCGTGATCTGGCTTCCGGACGCTGATGCGTCAATCTCGAAGTGTAGCCAATCACCGAGCGACTGTCAACCTCTGTGCCCACCCGGGAGCCGCTTCCCCGTGGCAGGTGAGTCCTTGCTCCCCACCTGTGGGCCAAGAACGAGGGCCGCCCCGGTGAGGCGACCCCTCGCATTATCCTGTCCGGTTCTGGTCTTCGGAGGCGGTCTCCGCGCGGATCTTGTTGTAGCAGGCGCTGCAATAGACGGGGCGGTCGCCGCGGGGCAGGAAGGGCACCTCAGTCATCATGCCGCACTCGGCGCAGGTGGCGGGATGCATCTGGCGAGGGGTACGGCCGCCGAAGCTGGCAAATACGCCGTAACGAACGTAGCCCTCCTCAGGCTCGGCGCCGCGGTTAGACTTGCGGGCCGAGCGGCAGGTAGGGCAGCGCACGGGCTCGTTCTGGAGGCCCTTGCTTGCGTAGAATTCCTGCTCGCCGGCAGTAAAGGTGAAGCTGCCGCCGCAGTCACGGCATATCAGGGTCTTGTCCACGAAGCTCACGATGGTTTATCTCTCCTCGTTCCGGGTATAAACGAGCGGCCCGGTCAGGCCGCCTGCATCCCGACCAACTGCCAGCATCTTTATTATACGGGCGCACAGGCCCCAGGCGCAACCGGGCCGCCTGCCCCCGGGGCCCCCCATCGAACCCTTAAGCCGGCCGCAGCACGGGTATACGGCGGAGGAGAGCGCCCGCCTCCTCGCTACGCAGCAGGTAGGCTGTGAGGAAGAAGGCGGCGCTGCCCACGATGGTGCCGCCAGCCAGGGCCAGGAAGGAGTCCACCAGGTCGCCCGTGTTCAGGCGCCCGGCGGCGCTCAGCAGGACCATCAGCACGCCCATCACCTCGGCCATGAGGATGGTCGCTCCCACCGTGCGGGTGACCGAGTAGACCAGGTGGTCCAGCTCCAGGCCCTCCAGGCGCCTGTCCAGCGCCCACAACAGCAGCACGAACTCCAGGATGGTAGCCAGAGACATGGCCAGGGCCAGCCCGCGCACCCCGAAGGGCCCCACGAAGATGAGACACAGGATGAGGTTGGTGACCAGCGACACTACCGCGAACAGCACGGGTGTGCGGGTATCGCCCAGGGAGTAGAAGCCCCTGCTCAGGATCTCGATGCCGCTGTGGGCGAACACGGCGATGGCATAGAAGAGGACGACCGCCTCGGTGATGTCAGTGGAGGCTGCGCTGAAGGCCCCCCGTTCGAACAGGAAGGAGATGAGGGGCTCCGATAGGATCATCAGCCCTACGCTGGCGGGAATGCTGAGGAAGAGGATGAGCCGCAGGCTCTGGGCCAGGGTGCGGCGCAGCTCCCCCCGGTCGCGGCTGGCCTGCTCGGCCAGGGTAGGAAAGACGGCCGTGGAGATGGCCATGCCGAAGAGGCCCAGGGGCGTCATCATGATGAGCCAGCCGTAGTTGACGGCGGAGATGGCCTCGTCGCTGACGCGGGAGGCGAAGAAGATCGTGACCAGGAAGTTGAACTGGAAGGCGGCCAGCCCCAGCACCCGAGGGGCCATGAGCCGGCCCACCTCGCGGACGGCGGTCTCGCGCCACCCCATCACCAGGCTATAGCTCATCCCTACGGCGCGCAGGGCGGGGAGTTGCGTCGCCAGGTGCAGCAGCGCGCCCACTACCACGCCCACGGCCAGCCCGTGCACGTCATCGGAGACCAGGGCAGCCACGATGATGGATAGGTTGTAGAACCAGGGGGCGATGGCCGGGAAGAGGAAGTGGTGGCGCGCGTTGAGGATGCCCATCAACATGCCGCTCACGGCGAAGAGGATGGGCGAGACCATCATGATGCGGGTCAGCTGCACCGCCAGGGAGCGCTCCTCCAGGCCGGGGGCCATGGCTGGCACCAGCCAGGGGGCCAGGATGAGCCCCAGCACGGCGAAGCCGATGGTGGCCACAGCCACCAGGTTCAGGACGGAGCTGGCCAGCCGCCAGGCCTCGGCGGGGCCGCGCTGGCCGAAGTGACGGGCGAATACCGGGATGAAGGCCGCACCGAGGGTAGCCCCGGCCAGGAGCTGGAAGATGAGGTCGGGCAGGCGGAAGGCCACCCAGTAGGCGCCGAGATCCGGGCCGGTGCCGAAGGCATCGGCGATGACCACGCTGCGCAACAGGCCCAGGACGCGGCTGCCCAGGAAGCCCACAGCCACGATGGCAGCCGCCCCCGCCAGGCTGGGGCCTAGGGTGCCGGATTCCTTTTCCTGCAAGGCTCAGCCTGCCCTTGGGAAAGTGCGGCCATTATAGCACGGCTTCGGGGTCGCGCTGGACAGTGGAGACGCCGTCCGCTACCATACCCTAGACTGTGCATCCACTCGGCGTGGAGGATTAGCTTGACTCATTCCCTTTCTGCAGCGAAACGGTGGCGCGCCTCCATCAAGCGTCGCGAGCGCAACCGGCCCATCCGCAGCGCCGCCCGCACCCACGTCAGCAAGGCCACCGCCCTCATCGCCAAGAGCGGCCCCCAGGAGGAGGCGGCAGCCGCCCTGCAGCAGGCCGTGCGCGCCCTCGATAAGGCGGCTCAGAAGGGTATCATCCATCCTAACAATGCCGCCCGCCGCAAGTCCCGCCTGATGAAGAAGTATCAGGCCTTTCTTGCCCCCGCGCCAGCCGAGGAGAAGAAGGAGGAGCCCCCGAAGCGGCGCCGGCGGGCGCCTGCGAAGGCTGCGAAGGCTGCGAAGACTACGAAGGCCCGGAAGACCACCACCCGCACCACCAAGGGCACTGCTCGCACGACCAAGGGCACTACCCGCAGCCGCAAGAGCGAATAGCTCCGCCTCTCCCGCACCCACAAAGCCGCCCGCCTCGATCACCTCGCGTTCTTTGCACTCGGCCCGGTGCTACAATTGGACGCGACCCCAACCGGTGTTCTTCTGGAGGTCCCCATGAAGGCCTGCATATTCCATGAACCCGGCCGCATCAGCGTGGAGGAGGTGCCCGACCCCCGGCCCGGACCGGGCGAGGTACTGCTGAAGGTAGGTGCCGCCTCCATCTGCTACTCGGACATCCGCGTGTACAAGGGGTTGAAGAAGGCCCGTCCTGGGGTCATCCCCGGCCACGAGATCGCCGGGGTGGTAGCCGCCGTGGGGCCCGGTGTGGAGGCCTTCAGGGAGGGTCAGCGGCTGGTGGTGTGTCCCATCCTGGCCTGTGGCGAGTGCTACTACTGTCTCCAGGGCAAGCGCAATCGCTGCCTGGACCGTCGCACCCTGGGCTACCAAGAGGACGGCGGGCTCGCCGAGCTCGTGGTGCTGCCGCGACGGCTCGTGGAGCTGGGCCACCTGTTCCCTGTGCCCGAGGGCCTGCCGCTGGAGCGCGCCTGCCTGACGGAGCCGACGGCCTGCACCCTCAACTCGCTGGAGACGTGCCGGGCGGGGGCGGGCGGCTCCCTGGGCATCATCGGCGCCGGCCCCATGGGACTCACACACCTGCTGCTGGCCCGAACCATGGGTGTCAGCCGCATCCTGGTGAGCGAGCCGGTAGCGGAGCGGCGCGAGTACGCCCGCCGCTGGGGCGCCAGCCGGGTGGTCGACCCCGCCAGCGAGGACCTGTGCCGGGCCGCCCTGGAGCTGAGCGACGGCCTGGGCCTGGACGCGGCCATCCTCACCATCGGCGCCGCCGAGCTTGTGCCCGAGACTATTCGCCTGGTGCGCCGCCAGGGCTACGTGGTGCTCTTCGGCGGTTTCCCGCCCGACAGCAGCGTACCCCTGGACCCCAACCTGATCCACTACGACGAGCTGCACCTCACCGGCGCTCAGAGCGCTCCCCCGGAGTGCTACCCCCGCGCCCTTCATCTCCTGACTATCATCCCGGAGATGGACGGGCTGATCACGCATCGCTTCGCCATTCAGGAGGCCAGCAAAGCCTACGAAACGCGCCTGGCGGGCCAGGGGCTGAAGTCGGTAGTGGTATTCGAGGGGTGAGAGGAGCCGACGCTAGCGTTCCTCGGAGCTGGACCGGATGGCATCGATGTTGGCGTCATCACCCAGGATGACCACGATGTCGGCGCTGATAGTGGTAAGGTCGCTGTCCTCGGTCCGGGCGGCTCGGATACGTTCGGAGGGGAGCCCCAGCCAGTCGGCCAGGCGCTGCGCGGTGTAGGTCTTGCCGGTGAAGTCCACGATCTCGGTGGTGGTGTGGAGGAGGCCGCCGGCGGCGTTGGCGGCCACCAGGCCGCTGGCCGGGAACCCCATCTCCACGAAGTAGCTCACCGCCTCAGAGGCCAGCCCCTCCTCCCCCGTTCCGTTCTGCACCTCCACCAGGGCCTCCTCCTCCAGAAGCTGCTGGTCGGAGAAGAGGGCCTGGACGAGACGCTGGATCCCCTGGTCATCGGCCAGGAGGATGGCGGCGCCCTCGGGCGTAATGTAGGCCACGGTGGCCGGGCCCAGGGAGAGGGCGGAGACGCGGTCAGGAGGGATCTGTGCGGCCAGGGCGGCCAGGCCGGGGATCTGGAGGTCGTTGAAGTCGGTATCAACGGCGTCCTTGTACTCCCTCCAGAGGTCCACGGCGTGGGCCAGCACGTCCAGGCTGAGGGCCTTGTCCATGACCGCGAACATTATGCGCTGCTGGCGCTGGATGCGGTCGAGGTCATCGGAGCTGCGACGGATGCGGGCGTAGGCCAGGGCGGTACGGCCATCCATGTGCTGGAGGCCTGCCTCGAAGGACTGCGGGTCGTAGTCGCCGGGCAGCTCCGTCCAGGAGTAGTAGGGGTCGTATATCTCCTCGGGCACCTCCACCTCGATCCCGCCCAGGCCGTCGATGACCTCCAGGAATCCCTCGAAGTCGATGACCATATAGTGGTGGATGGGGATGTCCAGGGTGTGCTCCACCACCTCCATGGCCAGGCCGGGGCCGCCGCCATCGTAGTTATTAACGGTGCCGATGACGTAGGCGGAGTTGATGCGCTCTTCAAAGGTACCACCGTGCTTTCCGGGGATCTCCACCCACAGGTCGCGGGGGATGCCCAGGATGCCCGCGGTCTTCCTGTGGGGGTCGATGGTGAGGACGAAGAGGGTGTCGGTGCGGGCGGGGGCTTCTCCCTCGCGGGGCCTCCGGTCCAGGCCCATCACCAGGATGTTGATGCGGCCTTCGGAGAGGCCGCCTTCGTCTGCCCCGCCCGCATCTACGCCGGGGAGCCCACCCAGGCCGCCCAGCCGGATCTCGTTGCCCGGCAGGAAGAGGGCATCCACCCGGGTGATGATGACCAACGCCAGATAGGAGGCAACAGCAGCCAAGACGACGACCGCCGCACCCACCAGCAGCCGTTGCCCCAATCCACTCGAAGACCTTGGTCTGCGATAGCTCGGCGAAGCCTGCTCAGACACCGAGGCTGAGCTTATCTTCGGCCCCCCGGTGTGTCAAGCAAGCCAGCAGATGCCGCGCATCGGTCGGGGTTGATCACAGCGCCGACCCTCGCTATAGTCAGGGCGATCTTTCACTGGTGGCGATAACGATGGGTGAGCTGGGCAATGCCCTGATACAGGCGCGGGTAGCCCGCGGCCTCAGCCTCCAAGACGTAGAGCGGGACACCCGCATCTCGCGCCGCTATCTGGAGGCGCTGGAAGCGGAAGACTTCGGCGTCTTTCCCGCCACGGTCTATAGTCGCGCTTTCTTCCGCACCTATGCCCAGTACCTGGGGCTGGACGCCCAGGAGCTGCTCCGCCTGTTCCCTCAGCAGCCGCTGGAGCCCGAACTGGGACCGTTGCCGGAGCTCGGCAAGCCCGCTGCTCCCACCTTCTCCATCAATTGGGTAGTGGCCGGGGCAGTGGTGCTCCTCCTGCTGGGGGCCGGCCTGCTGCTGTATCGCTCCGGCTCGGGCGGTGAGGAGGCCGCCAGCAGCGTGCCCGCAGCGAGCGAGGTGGAGGGTGCCAGCGAGGAGGCAACGCCCGCCGTTGTCGAGCCCACCCCGTTGCCGGCCATCGCTCGGCCGGTGGGGCCGGTGATCCCCGGCCGCGTGCCCGACCTCCAGTCGGTGGATATCGAGAGCGCGCTGGCCGCCCTGCAGGAGGCCGATATCAACTACGTGGTCATTGAGGTCAAGAACGACCAGGTCCCCAGGGGCCTGGTGTTCCAGCAGAGTCCTGCCCCCGGCAGCAAGGCCGATCCCCGCACCCCCGTCACCCTCGTGGTCAGCCGCGGAGGGTAGAGCGCCTCTACCGAGCTTCGGGGTTCTCCTCGAAGATGGCCAGGGCGTTGCCCTCAGTGTCAAGGATCTGGGAAAAGTAGCCCATGGTGGGCACCGCCGTCTTCGGCATGATGATGGTCCCGCCCAGCGACTGCACCTTCGCCAGGTGCTCGTCGACGGACTCGACGCCGATGTAGATGGTAATGCGGTGTTCCGGCACCGCGCGCTTCATCATGCCGCCGCCGATGCCGCCCTCTCCGGTCTGAATGAGATGATAGTCCTCTTGAGGAGCCTGGAACGCCCAGCCGAAGAGCTGCTGATAGAACTTCTTAGCCCGCTCCACGTCGTCGGCGGGGATCTCGAAGTGAACGATAGAGTGAACCATGAGACACCTCCTTGCGGCGTAAGAACGTTTCGACCATTGGACAATACCGGTGTCCGTCGACGCAACAGGTTTTTCTCGACCCCTTCCGCCGGTTTTCGCTAAACTGGCTTGTAGTGCGATACCACATTGTCACCCTGGGCTGCCCCAAGAACGTGGTGGACTCGGAGCGCATCGAGCGCGTCCTGGGCGGGGGGCGTCATCGGGCCGTGGCCCGGCCCTCCCAGGCCGACCTGCTCATCGTCAACACCTGCGGCTTCATCGATGCGGCCACGGAGGAATCCCTCGCTGCCATCCTGCGGCTGGCCTCCCGCAAGCGGCGGGGCCAGCGGCTGCTGGTGACGGGTTGCCTGAGCCAGCTCTGGGCCGATGAGCTGTTGCGCGACCTGCCCGAGGTGGACGCGGTGTTCGGCGTGGAGGCCTGGGAGGAGATCGCCGCCTACGCGGCCGGTCTGGACGGGAAAGTCGCCGAGGCCCCCTTCGACATCCCCGAGGCCTCGCCCTCCGCGCCGCGGCCCAGCGCCTACCTGAAGATCGCCGACGGCTGCGATGCCCCCTGCACCTTCTGCATCATCCCCGCTATCAAGGGCCCCGCGCACAGCGCTCCCCCTGACCAACTGGTGGCGGAGGCGCGCCGTCTGGCCGCCCAGGGGGTCCAGGAACTCGTACTCGTGGCTCAGGACAGTACCGCCTACGGCCGCGACCTGGGCCAGCGCGACGGCCTGCCCCAACTGCTGGAGCGCCTGGCCCAGGCCGTACCCGAGGTGCCCTGGCTCCGGGTCATGTACGCCTATCCCGGCCACGTGAGCAGGAGGCTGGCCCGCACCATGGCCTCGCTGCCGCAGGTGTGCCACTACCTGGACGTCCCTCTTCAGCACGGCAGCCCCTCGGTCCTGCGCAGGATGCGCCGCCCCAGCAGCCCTCGCCGGGTGCGGGAGATGTTCGAAACCCTGCGCGAGGCCATGCCCGACATCGCCCTGCGCACCACCTTCGTCGTGGGCTACCCCGGGGAGACTGAGGAGGAGTTCGAGGAGCTGCTGGCCCTGGTGCGGGAGCTGCGCTTCGACCACGTGGGCGCCTTCACCTTCTCAGCGCAGGCGGGGACATCCGCCGCCCGCCAGCGCAACCAAGTGCCCGAGCAGATCAAACGCCGGCGCTACCGGCGGCTGATGGAGACGGCCCAGGAGGTCTCGCTCCAGCGCAATCGGGAGTGGTTGGACCGCGAGCTGGAGGTGCTGGTGGAATCGAAGCCCTCGCGGGGGCGCGTGGCCGGGGATGAAGCCCTCTTCGCGGGTCGCTCCTTCCGCGACGCCCCGGAGGTGGACGGGCTGGTGCTTTGCGCGGGCCGGGCGGAGCCGGGCACCTGGCGCCGCGTGCGCATTACCCAGGCCCTCCCCTACGACCTCGTGGGCGTCCCGGCCGACGCCTAGCCTGCCCCCGCTGCCCCTGGCTCGGCCTATACAATTCACCCCAAGTCCCTCGACAGGTTGACGTGCAGGGAGCTTTCCCTTATAATAACCATGAAAAGCGCTCTAACCCCTGCCGCGCTAAGCGCTAAGGCAAGAAGGGCAGGGGGGCCAATTCCCGTCCGTTAAGGACGTCTAGAGAAGGGTACAGGGATGTCGTTCAGCACCTACTACAGCCGCCTGCTGTCGCGGGGCAAGCA
>JBAUEL010000194.1:0-15711 GCA_049678585.1 Dehalococcoidia bacterium | reverse complement strand
AGGAGGCGGGATCTAGCACAACGGTAGCAAGGAAGCTCCGCTCGTCTGTAGCGGGTAGCTAGCTCGGAGTCAGCCTGTCGGTTGTCAGGGCGGGGTGGGGTTGACGGGCTGGGGAAGAGAGCAGGAGTTGAAACGTAGGCCGACAGAGTCCCTGTCGGCTTATTTTTATCCCTGTAGCACGTCTCTCCCAGGGGCGGCACAGATGTAATTTTCTTGGCGTTCTGGCGTATGAATAAGAGGAGCCCCGGGTGGCCGACACCCACCGGGGCCTAGAGGTAAGAAGCGGCGGGCTGCTACCCTTGCCATATTCATTATGGCAGGAGCGGTGGGTCTCTGCAATGCAGGCCGACGGCTTTCGCGTCTGGTCTGACCTGCGAATCGTTTCCCGGAGCTCTTGAGGAGCTGAAAGGGTCGTCTGGTCGATGGTGAAGCTGGTGGACGACGTCAGGATCGGTCCGGACGTGCAAGAAGAAGCTGCTACCGAGCCAACTCTTGGGCCAATACGCGTCGCTCTTGCTCCGACGCGGATCGCCGCTCTCCTACGAACACCCCTGTACACCAACGCTTTCTACCTTTGGGTGAACGCGGCAGGCACAGCACTGGGCGGCTTTGCCTTCTGGGCGTTGGTTGCCCGCCTGTACGACGCCCACGACGTCGGGCTCGGCTCAGCGGCCCTTTCGACTCTAACCCTGCTGGCCATGTTCTCCCACCTGGGCCTGGGCCTTGGGCTTATCCGGTTCCTGCCGGAGTCCGGGGCGCAGGGGCCACGGCTCGCGAACGCCGTGTTCACAGCTAGCGCTGCTGCTGCCGTGGTCTTGTCAGCCGTGTTTCTTGCAGGTGTGCCCTTGTGGGCGCCCCGCCTCGACTTCCTGCGGGAGCAGCCATTGTATACCCTGGCCTTCAGCTCTTTCATCGTTGTATCCACTCTGTCCGCTGTGCAGAGGTACGCTTTTGTCGCGATAAGGAACGCGAAGTACATTGTGGTCCAGATCGCATTCGTCCAGCTCAGCCGCCTCGCCTTGCTAGTGGTCATGGCGGCCTTCTTCGGAGCCTTCGGCATAGTCGCGTCGGCAGGCATCGCGGCAGCACTGGGAGCGGTGGTTGGGTTTGCCCTGCTGGCAAGGGGGTTCAGTGGTTATCGGCCCGGGGCGGTGCTCGACCTGAGCCCGCTGCTCAAAGTTTTCCCCTTTTCCGTCGCGAACTACGTTGCTGATTCGCTGCTTCTGACGCCCGGCCTGATTCTACCGCTCATAGTGGTAGGTGTGCTAGGCGCGACAGAAGCAGCGTACTTCTATATGGCCTGGTTCTTGGGATACCTCCTCACATCGGCATCGGTGCAGCTGGGCCTGTCCCTATTTGCGGAGGGTTCCTACGACCCAAGGGCGTTACGCGTTCTCTCCCGCAACGCCGTCGCCGGCGGTCTCGCAGTAGCTATCGTCGGCGCCGCGTTCCTGTTGTTGCTGGGAGACAAGGTCCTTCTGGTCTTTGGCCGTGATTACGCTATCGAGGGCGCGACACTTCTCCGCATCGTGGCCCTCGCCGCTGTGCCCGCCGCTGTGGTGAACGTCTATGTGGGGGTCTTGAGAGTTACGAGGCGACTCAAGGAGTTGGTAGTTATTGCGGGGATCGTGGCGGTGACGACGGTGACGCTGAGTTCTGCCCTTCTGCCGGTGATGGGGTTGACGGGAGCAGGCGTTGGCCACAGCGTCGGGCAGGGGCTTGGCTTGGCGATCGTACTGAGCAGGCTGCTAACGACCTTCGAGGGGACAGTGCCGCAAAGGATGCGCCGGCTCTTGGTGACTCTGGCCGGGCGGTCCTAGGTTGAGGGGCATGGGTCGGGACGAGGTAACGACAATGCAAGAGCAAGGCTGCAGGGGAGCAGGATCTGGAGACCAGACCGAGGACGCTGTCCTGAAGGCCAAAGCGGAAAGAAGGCTGAGTATCACAGCTCTAATATGCACACTCAACGAGGAGGAGAGCCTGCCCCACGTTTTGCCGAGAATTCCGGACTGGATCGATGAGGTGTTGTTGGTGGACGGTCATTCCACGGATAACACTGTCACGCTTGCCAAGAGGCTACGCCCTGACGTGAGAACTGTGCATCAACCGGGGACGGGCAAAGGCGATGCTTTGAAGTACGGGTTCGAGCAGGCCAGTGGCGACATCATCGTGACGCTCGATGCTGATGGCACCACCGATCCCAAGGATATCCCGAGGTTCGTCGAGCCCTTGCTTCACGGTTATGACTTTGTCAAAGGTTCCCGCTTCAGGCGGGGCCTCCCCGCTGACAAGCCCCGCCACCGCATCTTTGGGAATTGGATGATTGCCATGACCTTTGACCTTCTCTTTTTCCGAACGTATACCGACCTGTGCTCCGGTTACAACGCCTTTTGGAAGAAGCACCTGGACAAGGTGGACCTGAGCGGTGGCCAGTTCGAGGACGAGCCCCTGGTCAACGTGAGAGTGCGCAAAGCTGGGCTGAAGGTTAAGGAAGTGGGGCATATCGACCGGGGAAGGGTCGGCGGCGAGAGTAAGGCGCCTAGCTGGCGACAGGGCTTCGGCGCTATCAAGACCATAGTGCGGGAGCGTTTCCGTGGCTGACGCGGGTCCGCTGCTCTCGGTGGTCATCACCGGCTATACCAAGAGCCGGCTGCCAGACGTATTCGACTTGCTGGGGAGCCTGAAGACCCAGACCTATCGCCATATCGAGATCGTGTTCGTGGGCGAGCGGAAGCCGGAGCTTTGCGAGCGGGTGAGGGAGTATGCAGATCAGCATGGCGTGGCGAATGTCACCGTCCTGTTCAACGATGGCGAGCCGGGCGTGGCGGTGGCCCGAAGCATGGCAGTACCGAAGTCGAATGGGGAGATCATCGCCTTTGTGGACGACGACGTAGTTGCGTTTCCCGACTGGGCGGAGGCGATAATGGATGTCTTCGCTGAGACGGACGCCATCGGTGTAACGGGACCTGCTCTGCCGCTATGGGATGACCCGGGCATGGCCTGGTTCCCCGAAGAGCTGTACTGGCTCCTGTCCTGCACCGCTTGGAGCGGGTGGGATCAGGTGCGGGAGGTGCGGAACGCCTGGGGGATGAACATGGCCTTCCGGAGGGAGGGTTTCGCTGTCGCTGGCCTGTTTGACAGTGCTACCGGCTACCATCTGGGACCCTTCGCCGAGGACAACGAGTTCTCGCAACGTGTCCGCTCGGAGACAGGGAAGCCCATCCTCTATGTCCCCGGCGCAAAGGTCTGGCACAAGGTCCACCAATACAGGCTACGCTGGTCCTTTGTTAGGGAGAGGGCCTACTGGATAGGACGCTCTCGGCGTAACCTCTTGCGTTTCTACGCGGCTGAGAACAGGGGAGGAGACCTGCTCAGCCCCGAACGAGACCTGCTCGGCCGAATCGTCACCCGGCGCATCCCAAGGGACCTGGCAGGCCTCCTGAGAACCCCATCTACTGCCTGGAAGCGTTTGTCGATCACCCTTTGGGCTCTCATTTTCGTTGCGCTCGGGTATTACGCGCACCTGCTGCCCGGCCGAAACACACCCGTGCCCCTTAGGGATTCCAAGGGGGGCGAGCTATGAAGTGCTTGATCACCGGCTGCGAGGGATTCATCGGCTCGCATCTGGCAGATCTCTTGGTGGCCAAGGACCTCGAGGTCCATGGCATGGTGTACGCCGATACGGCCAACATTGAGCACCTAGGGGGACACATCGCCATCCTTGAAGGAGACCTGAGAGATAGGGAGCGGGTAGAAGCGATCATCGGCCAGACAACCCCTGATACTGTCTTCCACCTGGCGGCCCAGAGCTTCCCCACTGTCTCCTGGGAGAGCCCGGAAGAGACCCTAGAGACCAACGTCCTGGGCACCTTCTATCTCCTAGAGGCTCTCAGAAAAGCCGGCCTCGCCCCGACCGTATTAGTCGTGGGGTCCAGTGGCGTCTACGGGCCAGGTGCCGAGGCGGAGATGCCGCTGGAAGAGGGCGAAGAGTTCCGGCCCGCAAGCGTGTACGCCGTCAGCAAAGTGGCCGAGGAGATGCTGGGCTACTACTACTGGCGGGTCTATGGGATGAAGGTCATCCGGGTCCGTCCCTTCAACATGACAGGCCCTCGCAAGACCTTTGATGCCTGCTCGGACTTCGCCAGAGGGATTGCGGAAGTAGAGAAGGGACTGCGCCAGGTGCTGGAGGTGGGGAACCTGGAGGCGGCCCGGGACATCATCGACGGCAGGGACGCGGCGAAGGCTCTCTGGCTCCTAGCGGAGAGGGGGCTGCCGGGCGACGTCTATAACCTCTGCTCCGGCACATCCTACGGGATACGCGACGTCCTGCAAAGGCTCATGACTTTGTCCGGGGACAAGATCCAGTACCGGGTTGTGAGAGAGAAGATGCGGCCCTACGACGAGCCCCTCTACGTGGGCGACAACTCGAAGCTGCGGGCCTTGGGCTGGGAGCCCCGGATACCTTTCGAGAGGACCCTGGCCGACATGTTGGACTACTGGCGAGACAGGCTCGATGAAGCCACGAGGTAAGGTAGCCATTGTCACCGGCGCCGGGCGTGGCATTGGCAAGGCTATCCCCTCAACCTTCGCCCAGGAAGGGGCCTATCTTGTCCTTGCCTCTCGCCCGGAGAAGGTCATGACGCCCGAACTCTACACCCTGAGGCGAATGTCAGCGTACAGCGACTCTGGAGGTGGGAATTGAAGACGGTAGTTACCGGCGGCGCTGGCTTCATCGGCAGCCACCTGGTAAAGCGCTTGGTCGAGCAGGGGAGGGAAGTCGTAGTAGCCGATGACTTTTCCAGGGGGAAGGCGCAGAACCTTCTGGACCTGGGGATTCGGCTCGACCCGCATCCCATTGATCTGAGGGACTACCAGCAGGCGTTAGAGTCCCTGGATGGGGCCGAGAACGTCTTCCACCTAGCCGCCCGAGTGGGCAGCGTCGAATTCCTGCACGGAAGCGACATGGCGGAGCTTCTGGCCCTGCAAGCTAACCTGACGATCGATGCGAACGTCCTCAAGGCTTGCCTGGAAACGGGCGTCAAGACGCTGGTCTACGCTTCCAGCGTCTCCGTCTATCCCATAGACACACAGCAACGCTACGATGTCCTTTTCACGGAAGACGACGTGCGTTACATCAACCCTGAGGGCGGCTACGGCTGGGCCAAGCTCCTGGGCGAAATCCAGGTCCAGTGGATGCGGGGCTTGAACAGAGGCATAGCCCGTATCTTCAATATCTATGGCGAAAACGAGGAGCCCGACGAAAATGCCCATGTCGTCCCGGCTCTCATGCGCAAAGGCATCCTCTATCCCCAAGAAGAGTTCCTGGTCTGGGGGGATGGAAACCAGACCAGGGACCTTCTCTACGTCGCCGATGCCGTGGAAGCGCTCCTGACGCTTGAAGGCAAAACTTCATCCCCTCCGGTGGTTGTCAACATCGGCTCCGGCGAGGCCTTGCCTGTCAGGGCGTTGGCCAACAAGATAGTCGAGATTTCGGGCAAGGCCATAGAGCCCTCTTACGATCCCACGAAGCCTGTGGGTCCCCTGAGCAGGACGGCGGCCATAAGCAGGGCCAAGGCCCTCTTGGGCTGGGAGCCTGAGGTCAGTCTGGATGAGGGCTTGAGTCGGACCTATCGCTGGGTGGCCGCGAGGATGGGAGTTCGGCGGTGCTAATCCCATGAGCGAGAAGCTAATCACATGTGAAGTCATCCCATCGCTCTTGCGCATCGTTAGCAACGTTCCGCATATCCCGGTTTTCTTCCAGGCAAGGCTCTACGACAATTCAGCCGCTGAGAATTGGCAAGGGACAACGGTACATTTCCGGGTGGTGGGCTCTCTGGCTTCCGAGCATTCCGGCGGGCCGACTTCCTATGAATTCGCAAGAGGCGAGCCGCGGGCCCGCGCGATAACGTTTGAACGGCCAACTGGGATACCGAGGCTGATCTTCCGAGCTCAGATGCTCAACCTACTTGAGGAGCCCCAAATCTTTGTGGGTCGCGGTTACCATAGGTTTGTCAGGGCCGCGATAGGAGAAGTCCTCCCGCCAGGAGTGCACCTCCGGGACGTATGCATGATCGCGCTACTCAGTAGAGGATACACTCTCGTTCACTCGGCAGCGCTCTCGAAGGACGGCAAAGGTGTAGTGCTGCTTGGCCCTGCCAACACGGGCAAGAGCCTGACCACTATCTTAGGAATAGAAAGAGGGATCGGATACTTGGCGGAGGATGTGGCTGCTACGGACGGTGATCACGTATTTGCTTTTCCTTCGACACCAAGCTTTGCTCACGGCGTCAAAGGGGTGAAGGCAAAGAACAAGATCGATCAGTTCAAGTTGAAGCTCGTAACCCTCTCTCACACAGATCTTCCCTTCCTCAAATACTTCCTTCCTTTCCCCGAGCCCGATATCGGTTGTTTGGCTCGCCCCGTAGAGATCGTCCCCAAGGCCAAAGTCTCAGCTGTCGTTTTTCTGCAGAGAGGGAGCACGAGATTCGAGAGCCTCTGCAAGGATGAAGCCTTTAGAAGAGCTCTGATACTTAACAAAACGGAGTTTTCATACAGCACCAACAAACTCCTCTATGCATACTCGTTCCTGAACACTGAAATGGACATTCCCCGACTGGAAGCGGAAGAACACCGGCTTTTGAGGAACTTGGTGGACAACGCGCCTTGTTACCTGGCGTGCTCCGAACGACCAGAGCAATTCATAGACATCGTGAACGACAATCTTTGGTGAGGCCTGAACCGCTGCTCTAGTCCACCCGCGCGAAAAGATCAATCCCTCGGGCTGTATAGATGATGCTAAACTGGTTGTTCGGCTGAAGAACATACGCTTCAAGCTGTTCCAGGCTGGCGGTATCGTCGAAGTAGAATTGGAAGAAAGCGAAATCGTGCGAACTGACGGTCACATATGTGGGATCAACCGTCTGGCCTGAAAGAACTCGTGCGGGGTCGAACTCTTGAGGCATGCTCTTGCTTGCACGTATCTTCTGGAGATATTCAATATTCTTCTGATGGCCGAGAGGCAACTCGCTTACGACCGTCCCCCTTTCGGCATGCTCAGCAAAGAAATCGACTATTTCCAGCTCTACAGAATCAAGATAATCGCCCTCACTGTTTCCAAAAGAGGCGACGAAATGCGAAAACGGCAAGAATAACAGAACGGCCAACAAGAGGGCAGCGCCCACTAGGGTCAGGAATCCCCTTAGGGGCACACGGGAGAAAAGCAACGCGCCTCGGGCCTTCCTGAATGCTGAGTTCAGGCTCTCCTTGTCCAGTACGACTGCCCCAAAGTATGCAATGAGTGGAAGGCTATAGAAGAAAGCACGGTAAGGGGCTTCAAAGTCAAGACCCCCACTGACCCCACCGAAGAGGAGAATGATTCCGCCCAATATGCCTAGCACAACCTTATCTGGACCCCTTTGTTGAGAGGAAAACCGAAGAGCAATCCCCACAGCAGCGAGCGCGACGATAAGTAGCACATGAAGTAGTCTTACTTGCGCCACTGCTGCGTGTTCCTCGCTGCCTGAAATCCGAGAAGCTACCGATATTCGTGCTAGGACGTCAAACCTGAAGGCGTTGTCTACAACCTCTGGCAACCGATCTTGGAGAGCACCGACAGACGCATATGTTAGCCACGAAGCTACGAAAACCACTCCTATCAAGAACAGCCCTATGTTACGTGGCTTCCGGAAAATACCCACGACAAGGATTGGGAGCAAAGCCGCGAGAGCTGATGGCAAGTGGATCGTGGTCAGTGCCCCCATAAGGATGATGAGGACCAATACTGTGCCGGGGGAATAGGAACCCCTCTGCAGAGCCATAAGGACTGTAACTAGAACGCTGAAGTAAAGGAAATGCCCTGCTGCCTGAGCACCTATGTTTTCTGTTGCCAGCCAGTTTCCCAAGTAGAAGATCCATAGCGCGACCCAGGGGAGGGCAACCGATGGGTTTCCCGATAGGCCACTGACACGCTTGAAAAACGCGTATAGCGGGAGAATGAGCAACAGGTTCCACAGCAAAGGGATGAAAGCACTCAAGAAGGCCGGAGCAGTTTGAGTGAGGCCGCAGATTTCAAGTATGGCCGTCCACAGAATCCAGCCGCCAGGCCATTCATGGTACCAGATAGCTTCAGAGTTGATCCGACCCTCGCGCACTATGGATTCAACAAAACCGTAATCCCGAAGCGGACTATCAAAGAGTGGTTGCGATGCGCTCACTCCCCCGACGGCAAAGGGCGTCAGCTTAATCATGAAGATGAGGAGGAGCAGTTGAAGAAGAGGAAGCTTACTCTGAGTGCCTCTCGCCCACAGGCCAAACGAGGCTAGGGTAAGGAGACCTATTGCCAGCCAGAACGTTACGGGAAAGCTGTGAATCAGGCCGAAGAATCCTATGGTAAGTTCGGCTTGGAGCAGAGAATGAACCCATAACGCTATGGCTACAGTAGTGAGGAGTGCTGAAGCTGACTCATCGCCGAGCTTGACAACCGCTTCCCTCACACTGCTGACGGTCCTCATGACGCACGCCGGACCCCGAAAAGTCGGCAGCAGGCGGAGGGCGAGACGGGTACACTGACCCCTGCACACACTACCAACGGTACCCTAGCCATTTGATAGACATGTCGGGTTGAACCACGGTAGCGTAGCTCAACAGGACGAGGATCCTCAAGCCTTAGTAGCGTCGTTGCGAATAGCGGAGGGGCGTGTCTAGCAGCACAGAACGCGTGCTCGCCTCTGTTCCGGGCATATGAGTACCGCATAGGTTCATCTGGATGCCCACCGAACTATGACTGGTAAGGTGCCGCCGGTCAAGCAGATGGATGGCCTGGTCGAGGTTCTGACGGGCGTCGATATAGTCCGACCTCACCACTGCAACTCGGCTGGTCATGATGTCACCTTGCTGGGAACCGAGGCGGAGATGCGTACCTTGTCCAACAGAGATAAGTGCTCTTCACAGCTCTTGCAGCAGATCCTCTTTCTCACCCAGATATCTGATGTTCGCTAGCGGGAGCTTCCTTGATCGTTTAGCTTCCTGGCCTCGTATAGACTGTCTCTTTGGCTTTGAGTTCTTGGATCTTCGCCAAAGCCCTTGCGGCGTCAGCATTGAACTGGCTGACCGTGGCCCGGCTGTAATAGTGGTCGATCAGCTTTCCCATGAACTGGGGGGGGACCGTGATGACGTGAGCGCCCGCGAGTGCGGCGTCTTGGACGTTTATCACTTCCCGTATGCTGCCCAAGATGATCTTGCTAGGATAGCTCCAGTCTTTGAGCCATCCCACCGCTTGACGGATCAGCCTGGGAGCATCGTGCCCCTCATCGGCTACCCGACCGCCAAAAATGCTAACGTAGGTGGCCCCGGCCTTGGCCCCAAGCATCACTTGGCCGAAAGAGAGACAGGCGGTCATGTTGACCTTTATGCCTTCCTGGACGAGTGTTCTTACCACCCCGAGTGACGGTTCTCCGTATTCGTTGACCACCGGTATCTTGACGACGATATTCGGTGCCCAGCTGGCAAGCTCGCGTGCTTGTTCCACCATCTCGCGCTGCTCATTCGTGGTCACTTCGACGGAGACCGGGCGCGGAAACACAAGTTCGGCGATCTCCCTAGCCCGCGCCTCCATGTCATGGCCGCCGTCTTTGAGCAGAATGCTAGGGTTGGTGGTCACTCCGTCCACCACTCCGTACTCGAGCCAGCGGTAGATCTCCTCCAGGTTTGCCGTATCTATGAAGATCTCCATCCGGGTCCTCCTTCCACCTGGCGGATTGCCTCAACGACCGCGGGGAGGTCTTTTGCGATCCAGTCAGGATGCACACGGGGGCTTTGAGCACTCGCGCCGAGGGACCGGTACCCATCCAGCAGCACTGTGCTGCATCCGGCCGCCAGACCGGCTTCGATGTCCGTTGGCTGGTCGCCAACCATGTAGGAGCGGGTCAAATCGATATCTAGCTCCCTGGCGGCCCGTAGCAGTAGCCCCGGCTTGGGCTTGCGACAATCGCAATGCGCACGGAGGGCAGGCACGAGGGCTTCCGGATGATGGAGGCAGTAATAGATGCCGCTGAGACGCACTCCTTCCTCGGTTAAGGAAGCCAACATCCGGCAGCTAATCGCGTCCAGCAACTCGGGCCCACACTTGCCCTTGGCCACCCCTGGCTGGTTGGACACCACCACGGCCAAGAAGCCCATCTCGCTAACGGCCCGCATGGCCTGGGCGACGCCGGGCAGGAGCCTGAAGTCCTCCAGCCTGTAAGGCGTATCCAGTTTACCCTCCAGCGGATTCCACACGGCGGCGTTGATGACCCCGTCCCGATCTAGGAATACCGCTCTATTCACTCTGGATTCTCCTCGATGCGCAGTCTGAGCGCCGTACAGATCAGGTGATGAAGGAGCACATGATAAGACTCCACCAGGGGGGTAGCCAGAGGCTCCTCGTCGACGGGGATCACGACGCACACATCGGCCATCTCCTTGAGAGCACCGCCATCGAATCCGCTGAATCCGATGACCTTGGCCCGCCGCCCCTTGGCCAGCGCAATGGCTCGCACCAGGTTCTGGGACCAGGGGCCAGCGTCGCCGGCGCCGGAGCCGCCATGGACCGACAGGCTGATAAGGACATCCCCTTCCTCAAGCCAGGGTTCGAGCTGCTCGGCGAAAATGCTGCCAAAGCCGGAGTCGTTGGTCCACGCGCTCACCAGGGGGATGTTGTCCACCAGGGCCAGCGCCTTCAGGCGCTGCCGGCCGGGCACTATGGTGCACTTGGCTAGATCGCAGGCGAGGTGGCTGGCGGTGGAGGCCGAGCCACCGTTGCCCATGGTGAAGACGGTCCTGCCTCGCTGCCAAGCCTCGTGAAGGATGTCCACGACTAGCTGAATGTCCTGGCGAGGCAACAGCTGCGCTAGCTCCTCGACAGCCTCGAAATAGGCGTCGACGACATTCGGACTCCTCACGGGCCTCAGCCTTTCCGTCCGCGCCATCAGAAGTTCACCAGCACCTTCGACCCTTCGAAGTCAATAGCGAACCGCACCTCTCGCAGCCCCTCAGCAGCCATCGCTTCCCTTAGACCAGCCTTGTTATTGTCTTCGCAGCAGAACATGAAGAAGCCGCCGCCGCCTGCACCGACGAGTTTGCCGCCAAGAGCGCCATTCCTTCTGGCCAATTCATACCAGCGGTCAACCTGACCGGAGCTTACCTTCCTGGAAAGCCGCTTCTTCGACTCCCAGTGACGGTCCAAGAGCCCCCCAAAGCGGCGGAAGTTGCCCTGCTCAAGGGCCTCTCGAACTTGCAAACCGATCTCCTTGACTGAGTGCAGCGCCCTGGTCACGTCCTCATCGCCCTCAGAGATAGCCCGGCTCTCGTCTGCCAGCACGTCGGAGGCCATCCTCTTCATCCCTGTGTAGAACAACAAGACGCGGTTCTCCAGCCCCTGGACCACCCCATCATGGGTAGCAAGGGAACCCACCTCAACGCCGCCATCACGGGCGATCTCCAGGCAGGTGATGCCTCCGAAGGCGGCAAGATACTGGTCATGCTTGCCGATGGGCTCTCCTAGAACGTCCATAAGGAGCGTCGATGCCTCTTCGGCTAACAGCTTGGGAGAAAGGACCTCCCGCTTGAAGGTGTGCAAGGCGTTGAGCAGGCCAACAGTGAAGCTGCCAGAGCTGCCCAGGCCGGTCCTGGCGGGCACATCTGCTATCGAAACTATCTCCAGGCCCGGCCCCACATCCAGGAGACGCAATGCTTCCCTAACGATAGGATGCTGAATGTCCTCTGCCTTCTCGGCCATTTCCGTCTTCGAATAGCTCACCCGGATGCTGTCCCCGAAGCGCTTGTTGACGGTGATGTAGACGTACTTGTCGATGGCGGCGCTGATGAGGAAGCCGCCGTATCTGGAAGCATAGGAACGGATGTCGCTGCCGCCGCCACCCAGCGAGATTCGTGTCGGCGTACGGGTGACGATCATGGTCCGATACCTCCGGTTGCCACCAATCGCCGGAACTCGTCTAGCGCGTGCGGCGAGCCAATCTCGTAGAAGCGCTGATGTGTCTCAAAGGCTAGTAGCTGCTGTTGCTCAATGAGCAGTTGATAGAACTCCTCCTGCGTGAACGGTCTATCAGGCGGGATGAGGCCAAGGGCCTTCTTGCGCAGCACGGAAACACCGTAGTTGATGTATTCCATCGCCGACGTGTGCCGCTCCTTGTCGTACACCCTGACCAAATCGCCTTCCACGACGACGTTGCTCTTGTCAAGCTGATCGCGGTTGCGGTAGACGACCATTAGCGCCAGGCTGTCACGCTGCCGGAACCAACCCATAACGGCTTGATAGTCGAGGAGCAGGTAGGAGTCGCCGTACATCAGAAAGAATTCGTCGGCAAGTAACCTCTCCGCGTTCCGGATGGCGCCGGCCGTGCCCAGAAGTTCATCACGTTCTTCGCCGTAGCGAATGCTTACGCCCAACCGACCGCCGTCGCCGAAGTATTCCTTGATCTGGTCACCCAGGTGGCCCACACAGAGGACGATGTCGCGGATTTCGTTTCTCTTGAAAAGGTCCAGTTGATACTCGAGGAAGGGCCGGCCGTTGACCGGAATCAACGACTTCGGCGTATGGTCGGTCAGAGGCTTAAGCCTCGTCCCCAATCCGCCTGCCAGGATTACTATCTGCATTGCTCACGCCTCAGCGACCCGGTTGGTATCTAACTGCTACCTCCCGGTCCTCCTGCAGGTCTGTCACGATTCGGTTTGGCTTGCCCTCCAATTCCTCTCCATCGAGTTCAGTGGAGACAATCTTCAGACCGGCTGGTGGATGAATCGTGATGGTGAGAGGAATCGCCCGGGTCCCAGGTTGCTTTTGCACCAGGAGCCGGTAGGTATAGGGGTTCGTCGCCATATCCGAGACGGAGGGGACCGCATAGGTGAACGCGATCTCTCTCTCTGCGTCCAAGGGCAGGGTGAAATACCGCGCCAATACCGTCCTACCATTCTCATGCCATACGTCCTCTGGTCCGACCGGGAGTCCTTCTACGGTAACCTCTTCGAGTGCCGCACCGTCGGGAACCAGAACGCGAAGATAGTTTCCGTACAAGGTCAGCTTGCCACCGCCTGTGGCAATTCTCACGAGGTCAGGATTCGCCCGCTCAGCCCAGGCCGAGTAGTCATTGGCGTAGTTGACGGTAACCACGTTTCTCGCATCCCCCTCTTCGTCAATGTTCACGTCCAGGGTGATGGCGGGCTGGACTACGAGATTCAGCTTGGTGCTCCTGAGGCTGGAGTCGACGACCATCAGGTAGTCAGCCTCCGTAGGTCTTACCCCGCCGTCGTAGCCTAGGTCCGAGATGGCGCCTTGAACCTCGGGGTCCCTGTGCCAGAGAAGAAGGTTCTTCTCCTTGCTGAGTGAGCGCAGAGCGCTGAGCATTGATGCCCACTCCGACGGCTCAGAGCTCAGCGCCCTCTGGATCACGTCCTCCGCGAGATACCCGACGAACTGATACCGTCCTGTCTCCCACGCCCTCGGCTCTTTCGGGTGGGTTAGTATCAAAGCCTTTTCGACAACGTCCTCACTACTGACAGTGACCTCGTATTCCTCCACGGTCACGCGGCCGACCACGTCTAGGAGCTTCTCTAGCGTCAGGAAGTTGACACCAATAACACCATCGATACGTTCCTCGCTGCCGGTAGTGGTTCGATAGATTGCGATGGCGTTCTGGGCCGCCGTGGGGAAGTCAGGCCACCAGCTCGCCTCGGCCAGGCCCATGGGCCAGTCGCGCAGGAGGTAGGTCTTCAGGGGCCGGGGCGGCTCGATGTACTCCCCTGTCGTTGGGGGCCAGTCCTTGATCGTGGCGCCCGTGCTGAAGGCAAGGCTCTCCAGCTTCCCTTCGTTGAAGACGGCAAACCCGTAGACTAGGATGAACCCGCCCGTGCCTAAGATCTCCGTGTTGTCGTGGGCCAAGATCAGATATGTCTGGGGAGCTTCATAGCCTAGTGCCTTCGGGGCTACGCTAGCGAACCGTCGGTAGTCGGTGACGCGGCTCTCCAGCTCAGCCAGGTGGTGGTCGAGTGTTTGCCTGGCCGAATCCAGAGGGGCCACCAGGCTCCTTGCTCCCATGCCGTTACGCCGGGCTTGAATCTCCGCTAGTTCCTGCTCGATGGCCGCCACATTGGGTTCGACAGCATCAAGGATCGGCGTCACCTTCTCAGACAGGGTCCCGACCCCGGCGTCCCGTATCGTTCCGAACCTGCGCACCGCTTCGACGGCTTGCAGGCCGACCTCCGTTCCGTGCACGCTGATGCATGCCAGGTCCTGCGCGGCGTGGACCTGGCCGCCAATCCAGGGCAAGTGGCCGACAGTCCACACCAGCGGGTCTGAGTCCAGGCGGTCTGAACCCCTTCTCAGCTTTCCGCGAGCAGCCTCGAGCTTGCGCTCGGCTTCGTCTAGCTGGTACGTCTCGATGTCCAGATCTTCTTCCTCCATCAGCTCAGCCGCCCGAACCAGTAACGCCCTTCCATCGCTCAGGTCGCCGTAGATACGCAGGTACCGAACAACGGCCAGGCCCGCGAGAACTAGGACCGCGATCAGCGTAACAGCTGCTATCGTCCTTCCGTTGATCAACCTCGGTAAGGCCAAGATCGTACCCGCCTGGCGCCGCAGCTCTCGCCTTTACCGGCTCAGGCGCGAAGCGGTCGAGCGCCGCTTGCAGGCGAGCCTCCTATCTTGTCCAGTCTCGCTAGGCTTGGGCGGGGAACAGTTCCGAGGGCAGATGCTCAGAACTCGCTAGCGATCGGCACCCGGCCACAGGGCCGCCAATTCCATCTATCGCCCCACGGCGAAGAAGGACAGAGGCTCCCGCAACCATCGTGGTTTCATTGACATGTCCGTAGCCACCTTGCCTCTAGTTTCTGCGGCGCGCCGTCGCCAGCCTGGCTAGCGCGCCCGCCGTTAGGAAGCCGCCGAAGATAGCCAGCAGGACGGTCGGCATGAACACGTCGCCTGCACTCTGGAAGCCGCCATCGCCCGTAGGCGGCAGACAACAAGGCACCACTTCCTGGGTAGGCGTAGGATACGGTGGCGGAAGCGGCGGAGGGTACGGTGGCGGAGGCGGCGGAGGATACGGTGGCGGGTCCTGAGCCCAGGCCACTGGCCCGGGCGCCCATGGGGAACCCAGACCCCACGAAAGACTCGCTACGCGATCGGGAGTGGGCGCATCCTGCGCAGCCGAGCCCGAAGAGAGAGCGAAGGTGGCCAGGACGGCAATCATGGCGACTACGGTTAGGAACGCGAATCTTGGTGATAGACTGAACATGCCGTACCTCCCTAGCTTGAAGCCCCTTGCAGCGATGCTCCGCTCACCCGCAATGACTGGTGGCTGCTTGTTGCTGACCGGTCGACGTTGCAGACAAGTCACCGCTCCTACCATAATGAACACGGCAAGGGTAGCGGCCCGCTGCCTCTTGCCTCCAGGCCCCGGTGGGTGTCGGCCACCCGGGGCTCCTCTTATTCATACGCCTGAACGCCAAAAAAGTTACATCTGTGCCGCCCCTGGGAGAGCCGTGCCACACCAACAAAAATAAGCCGACAGGGACTCTGTCGGCCTACGTTTCAGCTCCTGCTCTCTTCCCCAGCCCGTCAACCCCACCCCGCCCTGACAACCGACAGGCTGACTCCGAGCTAGCTACCCGCTACAGACGAGCGGAGCTTCCTTGCTACCGTTGTGCTAGATCCCGCCTCCT
>JBAUEL010000193.1:0-41168 GCA_049678585.1 Dehalococcoidia bacterium | reverse complement strand
GACCTGGTGACCCCGCTCGCGGGCCTGCGCCTCGCTGAGGCCGAGGCTGGCCACCTGTGGCTGGCAGTAGGTGCAGCGGGGCATCTTCTCGTAGTTCAGCTCGGGCGGGTTGAGGCCGGCGATGCTCTCTACCGCGGCCACGCCCTGAGCGGAGGCCACATGGGCCAGCATGAGCTTGCCGGTGACATCGCCCACGGCGTAGAGGCCGGGGAGGCTGGTGCGCATCTGCCCGTCGATCTTGACGAAGCCGTCGTCTAGCTCGACTCCCAGCTCCTCCAGGCCCAGGCCCGCGCTGTTGGGAGCCATGCCGATGCCCATGAGGACCCTGTCGGCGGCCACCTCCTGCCCGCTCCCGCCCATGGAGACGGCTAGCCGGGGCTTGCCGCGGCCCTTGCGCAGCCCCTCGACGCGGGCGCCGGTCAGGTACTTGATGCCCTGCTGTCTGAAGGAGCGCTCGAGCTGTCGGCTGATCTCCTCGTCCTCCAGGGGCAGCAGGTGGTCCAGCATCTCGATGAGCGTGACCTGCGAGCCGTAGGCGCGGTAGAAGTAGGCGAACTCGGCTCCCACGGGCCCTGCCCCCACGATGGCGATGGACTCGGGGATCTCTCGCAGCTCCAGGGCCTGGCGGCTGGTGATGACGGTCTTGCCGTCGATCTCCACGCCGGGCAGCGAGCGGGCCACCCCGCCCGTGGCCAGGATGATGTGGTCCGCCTCGACCACCTCGCCCGTGGGCTCCACGGCCACCTCGTTCCCGCTCTTGAGCCGCCCCGCGCCCTTGACCACCTTGACCTTGTTCTTCTCCAGCAGGAACTCCACTCCCTTGACCATCCGGTCCGCTATCTGGCGGCTGCGGTCGACCGCCTGGCCGACGTCGAGCCTCAGGTTGTCGTAGGTGATGCCGAACTCAGCGGCGCGCTGGAAGAGGCGGACCAGCTCGGCGTTGAAGAGGAGGGCCTTGCTGGGGATGCAGCCCCAGTTCAGGCAGAGCCCGCCGAGGCGCTCCTTCTCCACCAAAGCGACCTTCAGGCCGAGCTGGGCCGCACGGATGGCGGCCACGTAGCCGCCGGGCCCCCCGCCGATAATCGCCACGTCGTACCTTGGCATTGGCTGTCTCCCTACTTCCTAGCCGGATGCGGAGGCCGCCCCTGCCTGTCCATGGGAGAGGCGGACCTGCCGCTGGGCGTGATAGGAGCTGCGCACCAGCGGCCCCGCCTCCACGTGTCGGAAGCCCAGCTCGCGACCTTGCGCTGCCAACGACTCGAACTCCTCGGGCGGGTAGAAGCGCTCTACCGGCAGGTGCTTCTGCGAAGGGCGCAGATACTGACCGATGGTCAGGATGTCGCAGCGGACGGCGCGCAGGTCCGCCATGACCTGGAGGATCTCCTCCCGGCTCTCGCCCAGGCCTACCATCAGGCCCGACTTGGTGAGCATGCCCGGATCCAGCTCCTTGGCCCTGGCCAGCAGGTCCAGCGAGCGCCGATAGCGGGCCTTGGGTCGGACGCGCCGGTAGAGCCTGGGCATGGTCTCGAGGTTGTGGCCGAGGACGAAGGGCCCGGCCTCCACCACCGTGGCCAGAGCGTTCCAGTCGCCCAGGAAGTCGGGGACGAGCACTTCTACCCGGCAGCCGGAATTGTTGCGTCGGATAGCCCCGACGCACGCCGCGAAGATGCCCGCGCCGCCGTCGGCCAGGTCGTCGCGGTTGACCGAGGTGATGACCACGTAGTCCAGCCCGAGCAGCTCCACGCTTCGCGCCAGGCGATACGGTTCGAGGTAGTCCACGCCGCCGGGCTGCCCCGAGGTCACCGCGCAGAAGGCGCAGCTACGGGTGCAGACGTCGCCCAGGATCATGAAGGTGGCGGTGCCCGCGTTGAAGCACTCGCCGATGTTGGGGCAGCGGGCCTCCTCGCAGACGGTGTGGAGCTGATGCGCCCGCAGGAGCCCCTTGATGTGCTGGTAGCGCTCGCCGGCGGGGAAGCGCACCTTGAGCCAGGGCGGCAGGCGGGCTCGCCGACTCACGAGGGTGCTCCTGCCAGCACCCGGCCGGGGTCTGCCTCCACCATCGATAGCCCGAAGCGGCTGGCGAAGGCGCAGACGACGGCGTCGGCGGCCTGCTCCATGCTCACCGGGCGTTCGAGCACTCGCCGCACCGATGTGACGCTGGCGTCGGCCAGGCCGCAGGGGACGATGTGGCGGAAGTAGGCCAGGTCGGGGTCCACGTTGAGGGCGAAGCCGTGTGTGGTCACGCCCCGCGATACGTGCACGCCGATGGCGGCGATCTTCTCGTTGCCCACCCAGACGCCGGTCCGACCCTCCACCCGTCCGGCCTCCACGCCCAGGGCGGCCAGGGCGTCGATGAGGGCGGACTCCAGCGTCCGCACGTACCAGAGAGGGCCGGTGCCCCAGCATTTGAGGTTCAAGATAGGGTAGCCGACCAGCTGGCCGGGGCCGTGATAGGTGACGTCGCCGCCCCGGTCGGCCCGATGCACTTTCGCCCCCAGCCGGCCGAGCGACTCCCGGGCCAGCAGCAGGTGCTCCTCCCGGGCGCGCACGCCCAGGGTGTAGGTGGGCGGGTGCTCCAGCAGGAGCAGCCAGCCCCCGGAGCGCCCCTCGCCGACCTCTCGAGCCAGGCGCTTCTGAAGCTCCCAGGCCTCCAGGTAATCGACCAGACCCAGGCGGAGGACGGTGCAGGAATCGGTCATCATCGAGTAGCGACGGCAAACGTGAAAGGCGCTGACGCCTGCGGAATCGCGTTCAGATCATAGCACAGGGCCGGGGGAGACTGTACGGCACTGGCAGGCAGTTGCGAAACCGCTACATCTGCCGGATCGGGCATTCCTCAGAGAACTCGCAGGAAGGACACTTCACGCGATTTGGCGGTATCGGTTTCACCAAGCCCTGTAGTAAGCCGCTCATCGTGTTCAGCAGGTCTTCTACCCACTTCGGCTCAAGCTCGCCTTCCTCCGTCTCCGTCCGAGCCTCATCCTCGATATAGATGTCTGCTTTGTACCGTTTCCTCTGGAAGAAGTAGGAGTACAGGCAGGCTTGAGCGACAGCCACCGGCTTCTCGAATCTATACCAGAACCGCTCCCCAATAAGTTTGAACTCGTAGCAGTAGGCGGGGGCTATGCCGTCGGGCTGGGCCTCGATGACATACTCCTTCCACGGGAAGTGGTATCTCAAGATGGGTAGCTGTTCGCCGTGCTCGTATTGGGCAAGCAGACCTCTTTGTCCCTGCGGCGTAGTTACGAATGCATCCAGCAGCTCGATGCCGATGCCCTCGACGGCATCGAAGTGTGCGCTGATCTTCGGCTCATGCCTTATTGCGTCTTCAAAGCTGTTCGTGATTTCCTGTAGCTCCTCAGGGGTGAGCTTGCCGTTCTCCTTCCTCACTACGGCCGCTTTGCCACCAGACAGCCTCACCACGGCACGATCTACCTGCCGCAAGCGGCTGTTCAACTCCTCCACGGTCAGTCCCTCACCCAGGCGCCTACAGTCCTCCTGGTAGACTTGCCGAAACATTTCCTCGTTGGCGCGGGCCCTGAAGATGAACTTCTGATGGCACCACTTCATCCCGGCGATGTTGTTGGTCCCGAGGTACCTGAGTGGTGCAATAGTGTGGCGTTTCCTTTTCATCTCTCCGACCTCGGAGTCTGAAAGAGTCTAAGTCAACCTTCTCAATATCCGCTCGGGCTGACGATATGACCCAAGTCTCTGCCCTACCCCAACGACAGCTCCACCACGTGCGCCGAGTGCGGCGGCAGATCGACCGTGCACTGCCCGCTCAGCCCGCTCAGCGGCTGCTCCGTCATGGTGACCGTATCTGGCTTCTCGAAGGTGTTCGTGGCCGTCACATCCGGCCCGTCGACCGTGTAGCGGGTACCCTCGGCGGCCACGCGCGCCTCAGCGACGTGCAGGGCCAGGCGCAACCCCTCCTCGCGGTGGAGGTTGACGCAGGAGACGTACAGGCGCCGCGCCGCCTCATCGATGGTCGCCGAGGCGTCGAGGTAGCCCACGCCCTCTCCCTCGAGGACCGCCGTCTCGAAGGTATCGGACTCGACCCAGACGTCCAGGGCCACCGGTCCGCTGTGCTCCCGCTGCATGACCAGCGGATAGTAGATCGTCTGGAGGAGCAACCCGTCGGGCTTGGTGACGATCGGCGCCAGGACGTTGACCATCTGGGCCATGTTAGCGATGCCGATGGCTTGGCAGTTGCGCTGGAGCATGTTCAGGAAGGCGGCGACGCAGAGGGCGTCGGTGAGGTCGTACTGCTCGTCCAGCAGGGGATCCTCTCGAACCGCCGCCGGGAAGGTGCGGTGCCACGAGTTCCACTCGTCGAAGGCGATGCGGATGGGGCGCTGGATACGGTAGCGCCGCCGCGCCGCATCGATGAGGTGCCAGAGGTCGCGGACGTATCGCTCCTCCCGGGCGGGCCAGGCCAGCAGCGAGTAGTACGGGTCGTCCGGCTGTGGCCGGAAGTAGGCGTGGACGGAGATGTAGTCGATGTGGCGGCCTGCTGCCTTCAGAACCTCCCAGTCCCACTCCGGGTCGTGGGCGCCGCAGGCCACCAGCTTGATGCGGCCGTCCGTCCAGCTCATGAGCTTGGCGAACTCGCGGGCCTGCTCGGCATAGTCGGCGGCGGGCTTCTGGCCGATCTGCCAGAAGCCGTACACCTCGTTGCCCAGGCTCCAGTAGGTGACGTTATGGGGGTCGGCGTATCCGTGGCGGCGGCGGAGCTCGGCGTAGCGGCTTTCGCCCTGACCGTTGCAGTACTCGACCCAGGCGGCGGCCTCGTCCATGCTGCCGGTGCCCGTGTTGACGCAGATGTAGGGCTCGGTGCCCAGCAGCCGGCAGTACTCGATGAACTCGTCCGTGCCGAAGCGGTTGCTCTCCGGCTTGCGCCAGGCCCGGTCGAACGTCGCCGGACGCTCCTCAGCAGGGCCGACGCCGTCCTGCCAGTGGTAGCCGGAGACAAAATTGCCGCCGGGCCAGCGCAGGATAGGAGGCCGCAGCCGTCGCGCCGCCTCCAGTACGTCCCGCCGGTAGCCCCGCTCGTCTGAGAGAGGCGAGCCCGGCTCGAAGAGGCCCCCGTAGATGCAGCGGCCCAGGTGCTCGATGAACTGCCCGTAGATCATGGGGTCTACAGGACCGATCCGACGGTACGGGTCGATGCGGAGGGCCGCGTCGATCATGGCGAGACATCCCATCGAGCGTGGCCGTTGGAGCGAGGGCAGACGTGGCCCTCGGGGTCGATGGAGCCATCGCATAGGGGGCAAATGGGTCGGCCCGCCGCCACGGCCGCGTCGGCCATGTCGCTAAAGGCCCGCGCCTGCTCCTGGCTGGCGCGACAGATGAAGAAGGGGGGGCTATCTTCCTTTTCCTCCATTTCATAGGCGAACAGGATAAGTGTGGCCTCGCTGTCATCGTAGCCCAGGCCCAGCCGACCCACCTTGAAGTCCACTGAGGGCTGAGAGGGAAAGTCAGAAGACAGGGCCGGCGGCGGGCGCGGCTCCGTCACCTCGCCCCCGGAGAGCTGGGCCAGGATCTGACGGATGGCCAGGCTGAGGGCGGCCAACTGCTCCTTCTCCAGCCAGATGGAGGCCGCATCGGTCTGGTTGCGGATGCGCAGGCGAAAGGTGCGCTGCCCCGGCTGTCCGATGGCCTCTGCCTCGAAGGTTTCCACCTTCTCGAAGTCATGCATGTCGGGCTTGGTGGCCTCCTGTAGCGCTCATTATGATGCAAGCTGGAGGGCAGTGGACAGGGATCAGGGCTGGTTCGGGGCTCGAAGGCATGATACTACGGCTTGCGGCGCTGTCAACGGTGCCGCCGGATTCAGGGCCTATTGAGAAATGCCCTTGCGCCCGGCTCGTCATTCTGAGCGCAGCGAAGAATCTGGTTCATGGAGACCCTTCGCTTTGCTCAGGGTGACAGGACAGAAGGGCTTATCAGCAGACCCTTCATCCGGCGTTTGGGTGTGCTACACTCGGCGGGAAGCTGGATGCGCGGCATTGGTGAGGATGCATGCTAGGGGAGCGGGCGGAGACCTTCGCCGAGCTGGAGCCGATCTTCCATCCCCGGGCCATCGCGGTGGTGGGAGCCTCGTCCAGGCCCGAGAGCCAGGGCTACGACTACGTCCGCTGCCTCCTCGACCACGGCTATCGGGGACCCATCTACCCCGTTAACCCCAACCTGGATGAGGTGCTGGGCGTCAAGGCCTACCCCAGCCTCCGGGACGTGCCCGGGCCGGTCGACTACGTCATCTCCTGTATTCCCGCCTCCGGCGTGCTGGACGTGATGGAGGACTGCCGCCACAAGGGGGTGAAGGCTATTCACCTCTTTACCGGCCGGTTCAGCGAGACCGGGCGCGAGGATGCGGCCCGCCTGGAGCAGGAGCTGCTGCGGCGCGCCCGAGAGGCTGGCGTGCGCATCATCGGACCCAACTGCATGGGCCTCTACTATCCCCGGGAGGGTATATCCTTCAGGACGAACTTCCCCAGGGAGGCGGGGAGCATAGGCTTTCTCTCCCAGAGCGGCGGCAACGCGGTGGAGCTTATCTACCACGGGGCCCTGCGGGGGCTGCGCTTCAGCAAGGTCATCAGCTACGGCAACGCCCTGGACCTGAACGAGGTCGACTTCTTCGACTACTTCGCCCGGGACCCCGAGACCCGGGTCATCGCCGCCTACATCGAGGGGGTCAGCGATGGCCGTCGCTCGCTGGCGGCGCTGAGGTGTGCGGCCGCCCGAAAGCCGGTCATCGTGCTGAAGGGAGGGCGCACCGGGGCGGGCACCCGCGCGGCCGCCTCGCACACGGCGGCCCTGGCCGGGGCCGGGCAGATCTGGAGCGCCGCCATACGGCAGGCCGGGGCCCTGGAGGTGAGCGACCTGGAGGAGGCCATGGACATGCTCGTCTCCTTCGCCTTCCTGCGGCCGGGCGTCGGCCTGCGGGTGGGTGTGGTTGGCGGGGGAGGAGGGCGCACCGTCCAATCTGCGGACCTGTGCGAGGAGGCCGGATTGACCGTGCTTCCCTTCCCTGTGGAGATACGCCAGGCGGTGCGCGAGCAGGCTCCCGAGGTGTGCGATTGGCTGAGCAACCCGGTGGATCAGTCCATCCTGGGGGGATTTCCCGTCGGCGGGGCCGACATCCTGGACATGATGGCTGAAAGCCCCCACTATGACCTCCTCATCGCGAACGTGGGCGAGGACTGGCCGCTGGGCCGCCCCGGCGGCGAGGCCATGGTCCTTCACGTGGTCGATAGGTTCATCGACGCAAGCAGGCGCGCATCCAAGCCCCTGGGAGTGGTGCTGGGGTCCGCCGACTCGCCGGAGGAGCGGCGGTGGCAGACTATGGTGGAGGCGCGGGAGAGGCTGGTCGACGCGGGCGTGGCAGTCTACCCCAGCATCGGTCGGGCCGCCCGCGCCATGGTCCGCTTCACTCAGTACTGCCGTGAGCACGGAGAGGGCAGGCAGGGCGAATGAGCCGAGCGCGACGCAGCCCGTCGGCCGGGCTTGTTTGCATTTCATAGGAAAGGAGCAGGAGCATGGCGTGGGAAACCATTCTCTACGAGCAGAGAGATGCCGTGGCCAGGATCACCGTCAACCGTCCTGAGGTGCTCAACGCCCTGAGCCGGCTGACCATCGAGGAGCTGGATGCGGCCCTCCAGCAGGCCGCACGCGATGACGGCGTGCGCGTGATTATCGTAGCGGGGGCGGGCCAGCACTTCTCCTCGGGACACGACCTGGGGAGCAAGGCAGAGCTGGCCGACCGTGAGCGCCGCGGCTTTCCCTCGGACCTTCCGGGGGTGTGGGAGCGCTCCTGGGAGCTGTACTTGGAAGCGTGCCTCCGCTGGCGGGACCTGCCCAAGCCGACCATCGCCCAGGTACAGGGCTACTGCATCATGGGCGGGCTGATGCTGGCATCGACCTGCGACCTCATCATCGCTTCCGAGGACGCCAGGTTCGCGGACCGGGCGCTGCGCTGGGGCGGCGCCCACATCCAGTATCTGAGCCTGCCCTGGGACGTGGGACCCCGGAAGGCCAAAGAGTATCTCTTCACCGGCGACTACATCACCGCGCAGGAGGCCCTGGGCCTGGGCCTGGTGAACCGGGTGGTGCCACGGGAGCGCCTGGAAGAGGAGACCGCGGCCCTGGCGGAGCGCATCGCTCTTCAGGACCCCTTCGTCCTGCGGCTGGCGAAGCTATCGGTCAACGGGATGCTGGACGAGATGGGACAACGTAACGCTATCATCTCTGCCTTCAAGACGCACATGCTCAGCACGGCCTACCGAGAGCTGAGCGGCGGCGGATTTGAGGGCCTCCCCGGGGAGAGCGTCGCCGAGCGCGTGCGTGCCCGCGACGCCAGGTTTGGCGACCACCACTGAGAGTCGCTGGGCTCTTTTGCCAAGCGAAACGTGGTGTGATACCCTGAGCCGGGTTAAAGTTCAGCCGTCCAGGTCCGGCTCGCCCAGCCGCATCTCGATGACCGGGCTCTAACTGAGAATGCTCACGGAGGAGGTCATCGAATGAACTTCCAGGATCAAACCCTCGTTTGTCAGGACTGCGGCTCAGAGTTTACCTTCACCGCCGACGACCAGGAGTTCTTCGCGCGCAGAGGCTACAGCCCTCCCAAGCGATGTCCCACCTGCCGAGGCGCGCGGCGAGCCGAGCGCGGCGGCGGTTCCGGCCAGAGCCGTCCCCTGTACCCGGCGGTTTGCGCCAACTGCGGCAAGGACACTGAGGTCCCCTTCGAACCGAGGGGAGACCGCCCGGTCTACTGCCGCGAGTGCTACGTCGCCATGGGCGAGCAGCGGCAGCGCTAGAACTCCTGCTGGCCCCGGCCAACCTTCTCAGCCCGAAGGCCGGTTCACAGCCTAGATGGGGGGCATTTCCTTCGTGCTTATGGTGGAGCTCCGAGACGGCGAATCACAGGAGAACTTGCTGGCGAGATTCCGGAAGATGGTCCAGCGCGAGGGAATCCTCCGGGAAGCCAAGTCCCGGCGACATTTCCTCTCGAACCGAGAGGCCACCCGCTTGCGCAGGCAGCGCAGCATGCGCCGTCGACGGCGTCGCTAGCCAGATGGGGTAAAGGAGCGAGAGATGCTTACAGTAACCGAACACGCCTCTGAACTGCTGGGGGAGATCCAGAAGAACAGGGATGAGCCCGAGAAAACCCTGAGACTGGTGAAGCAGGGAGAGCAGTATGAGCTGAGCTTCGATGAGGCTCAGGAGGGCGACCAGGTGGTGACCCACCAGGAAGAGACCGTCCTGCTCATCGATGCGGAGCTATCGACCGCCCTCGATGGCATCACCATCGATCGCACTGATACGCCGCAGGGCCCTCGCCTCACTATGAGCGGCCCCCCGACGGAAGCCTAGTCAGGCTGTCGAGAAACTCCTGTGCCCTGCTAGCGCGGGCTCGGCAGCGCTAGGACCCCTCACATCTCTTGGTGAGCGGTGGCCCACTCCAGGAGGCCGGGCGGATAGATGTTGGCCTCCTGGTCCACCACCACCTGGACCACGGCGGGCAGGCCCGAGTCCTGGGCAGCCTCCAGGGCGGGCCGGATGTCCGCCGGCCGCTCCACATAGGCCCCGAAGCAGTTGAACCCCTGGGCCACCTTGTCATAGCGCGCCCGCGAGTGCTCCACCCCCACCAGGTTCTCCGGCCCCAGGTCGCGGATCTGGCCCGGCACCTCCATCCCCCAGCGATAGTCGCAGGAGACTACGCAGATGACCGGCAGTTTCTCCCGATAGGCCGTCTCCAGCTCCTGGATGTTGAAGCCGAAGGCCGAATCCCCGGTCACAAGCAGGACCGAGCGGTCCGGCTGTGCCAGCTTGGCCCCCAGGGCGTAGGGGACCCCCGTACCCAGGTGCCCGAACTTGGACGTCCAGAGGGCGCTGCGCGGCTCGTACACGCGGAGGTACTGGAAGCAGAACAGAGACGTGTTGCCTCCGTCCATGACCAGGATGGCATCACGACGGAGGAACTGGGCAACCTCTGACATCAGCTTGGCCGGGTGGATGGGCTCCGCGTCGGTGGCGGCGGCAGAGAGCAGCTCAGCCCGTTCCTGGCTCTGTCTCTGGAATTCCTCCACCCTTTCCGGTACGGGCCGCGGTCCGGTAATGCTCTTGACCTCCTCCAGCAGGCTGGCCAGGGTGGCCTTGGCGTCGCCCGCGATGCCCAGGTCGACAGGCCGGCTCCGACCGATCATCTCCGGTTCGATATCGACCTGAATGGTCTTCTGGCGGTCCGGCGTCGACCAGAAGGGAGCCCGCCCGTAGCCTTCCAACTGGCCCAACTGGGTTCCCACCAGCAGCACCAGGTCGGCCTCGCGGCGCAGGGCCATGCCCCCTGCGGACAGAGGGAGGAAGCAGAGGGGATGATCCTCTGGGAAGAGCCCGCGCGCCGAGGGGGAGAGCAGCACCGGGCATCGCAGATGGTCCGCGAGCTGGCGCACCTCAGCCCAGGCGCCGGAATGCCTGACCCCGCCGCCGATGTAGATGACGGGTAGTGTCGCTTGGGTGAGCATGACGGCCGCCTCCCGGACCGCCCCCGCATCGGCGCTGGGAGGCCGGGTGGCCCGGTAGCGTTGGGGCGGCTCCACGCTCACCAGGTCCTCCTCTACATCAGCATCCAGCACGTCCTCAGGGATGTCCAGGTGGACGGGGCCGGGCTTGCCGCTGGTAGCGATGCGGAAGGCCTTCTGCACCAGCTCGGGGATGCGCCTGGGGTTTTCGACCAGGGCGTTCCACTTGGTGATGGGCTGGAAGAGGTGGAACTGGTCGGCGTACTGGAAGGCGCCGCCCCGGTCAGGGTAGATGGCGGACCTCAGGCAATTGGCGGTGATGGCGAGCACGGGGCTCCCCTCGGAGTAGGCCGTGATGATCCCCGAGAGAAGGTTGGCCGTTCCCGGGCCAGCGCCGGCCATGCATACGGCGGGCTCGCCGGTCACGCGGGTCCAGGCGTCGGCCATGTGAGCGGCGGCCGCCTCGTGCCGCGGAGGGACCAGCCGCACCCCGTAGTCCTTCAGCTTTCCCAGCACGGAGTTGTAGGCAGCGTCGGGGACGGCGAAGAGGACGCGGATATTCTCCTGCGTCAGGCACTTCAGGAGCAGTTCGCCTGCCTTGATGGTAGCCACGGAAGTCTCCTTTCACCCGCTGTACGGAAGGGGAAAAGCGCCTCCTCGTCGCAGAGGTGGGGAGGCGCATCTCTGTGAAGCTACTATCTGCCACTGAGGGCCGGGCTCCGCCCGCGGCTCTTCACCCTAGGCTGGCCGCCCTGCCCAGGTGGGATCGTCGTGGTCCAGCCACCCGTTCGCGTACGCGTGGGCGGAGCCGAACCAGGTCCAAGAGGTGTTGTTCCTGTTGTAGTTCCACTGGACGCTCCGGCCCCACTCGTGGACATACTGGAGGTGCACCAGGACCTCGTCAAGGAAGTAGCGCTGGAAGTCCAGGACGATCTCACGGCGCTTCTCGTAGTCGAACTCGGCCCGCTGCTTGTCCAGCATCTCGTCCACCTTGGGGTCGGAGAGGAGGAACGAGTTCTTGGGTGCCCCCGTACGATAGTAGAGGTAGAGCCACTCGTCCGGGTCGATCCAGCCGTTGTCATATTGGAGCGTCAACTCGCAGGTGCCGGTAGGGTCACGCCTCATGTTGGCCAGTTGGCAGGAGGCTATCCTAGTGTAGCCGGTGGGGTCGACTTCCGTTTCCATCTCCGCCCCCAGCACCTCATTGAGCATGCGGACCATCTGGGGCATGCCCTTCTCAGCGACGTAGCTCGGGACGTTGGAAGCGAGCAGCAGGAACTTGCCTGCGGCCTCGGTGCCCCCGGCGGCGTCCCAAAGTGCCCTAGCCTCTCGGAGGTCCTCTTCCCGCTCGGCCGTGCCGAAGCGGTAGCCGGGGAAGGTGGCCAGCTCCTCCTGAGGGATCGCCCAGCGCTTCATGGGCCAGCCAATGGGGCCGCTGGGGAGCCAGTGGGTGATCTCGGGTATGGAGGGGAAAAACAGGTCGCCGAAGACCTGGCGGTCTACCGCCAGGTGGATGGCCTTGCGCCTGCGGAAGTCGTCAAAGGGTGGCCGGTCGATCAGGAAGCGGCTCTGAGGGGCTCCCGCGGTGCCCGTGCCAATGACTATGAACGTCTCATCGGCCATCTCCTCGGCCACGCGGGCCAGGGTGGCGTAGTCGAAGGAGAAGCCCGAGCTGTCTATCTGCTTGGTCTTGAAGGCGGTCTCCTCCAACTGCGGGCTTTCCGGGGGCCACAGGACCATGTAGCCGTCCAGGAAGGGGCGGCCGCTGCCCAGCTCGGGCCGGTCGTCGGCCGCGAACCACTCCGGGTTGCGGCTGCACTTCACGTGCTGGAGGGCCTTCAGCTCGTCGAGGATGAAGGGGCCGCTGCCGATCATGCGCGAGGGGTCATTCATCTCATCGTTCTCGTCCACCAGCTCCCTGGCGATGATGGCAGCGTTGCGGTCGGCCAGGTAGTTGATGAAGGCGGCGATGGGCCCTTTGGTGGTGATGCGCAGGGTGAGGTCGTCGATCAGCTCGATCTTGTCCACGGTCTCCCACAGCGCGCTGCGGTAGTACAGGGCGCGCTGGGGGCTTTCGGGGTTGACCTGGCGCTCGATGCTGTACTTGATGTCCTCGGCGGTCAGGTTGCGGCCCGCCACCTCCGGAAAGTCCTTCTGGATCTGCGGCGTGTCGTGGAACTTGGCGGTGGGGCGGACGTGGATGATGTAGGTCTGATCGTCCACCTGCTCGGGCATCGCGGGATTGCCCTCGGAGTCGGCGCAAAGGTCCGGGTAGATGATCCCCTGGACGTCATCGTCATAGTTCAAGACCTTGCTGAAGACGGCATCGTGCATGTTGTACATGGGCCCGAACTGGGTCTGATGGGGGTCGTGCGTGTCCAGGGCCATGGCGTCATAATTGAAGACGCGGCTCCACGCGCCGCGGGTGGTACACGGCTCAAGAGCCCGTCCGGTCGCCTCGGGCGTGGGTCCCGCGGCCTCCGGGGTGCCTTCCGGCGCCTCCTCCTCTTCAGCGCAGCCGGCCGCCCCCAGCCCGGCCGCGCCTAAGCCGGTCGCGACGGCGCCCCCCAGGAAGCGGCGGCGCGAAAGACGAGATCGCTGGAGCTTCTGCCAGTAGCCGTGTTGACTTGGCTGCATGGTAGGCCTCCCTCGCTTTCGGATGCTGCACAGCAGCATACCACACGTGGCCTGCCCTGCTAAGGCCGAGCAGGCTTACGAAGGATCAGGCCCCAGGCTATGCCTGAGCGATTCCCCGCAGGGCCGGGGAGGCGCACCCCTGTGAAACCATCTGTCAGCGCGGGCGGGGCCCCGGCCGCGCCTCTTCACCCTAGGCCGGCCGTCCCTGCCAGGTTGGGTCGTCTTGGTTGTTCCACCAGTTCGCGAACTTGTAGGCGTGCCCGAACCAGGTCGCCTCGTAGGAGTTCTTCTGGTAGTTCCAGCGGACAGTCCTGCTCCACTCGCTGACATACTGGAGATGCGCCAGGACCTCGTCCAGCAGGTAGCGCTGGATATCCAGGACCAATTCATGGCGCTTCTCGTAGTCGAACTCGGCTCGCTGTTCCTCCAGCCAGGCGTCGAGCTTGGGGTCGGAGAGGCGGTAGGAGTTCTTGGATGCGCCGGTGTAGCGGGTGAGGTACAGCCACTCGTCCGGGTCGATCCAGCCGTTGTCGTAGTACAGGGTGAACTCGCAGGTGCCGGTGGGGTCGCCCCTGGTGTTGGCCAGGGCGCAGGAAGCCAGCATGGTGTAGCCGGTGGGGTCGACGTCCGTTTCCATCTCTGCCCCCAGCACCTCTTGGAGCATGCGCACCATCTGGGGCTGACCCTTGCTTGTCACCCAGTCGGGCACGTTGGAAGTAAGCAGCTTGAACTTGCCGGCCGCCTCGGTGCCCCCGGCGGCGTCCCAGAGTGCCCTGGCCTCGCGCAGGTCCTCCTCCCGCTCGGCCGTGCCGAAGCGGTAGCCGGGAAAGGTGGTCAGCTCCTCCTGGGGGAGGGCCCAGCGCTTCATGGGCCAGCAGATGGGCCCGCTGGGGAGCCAGTGGGTGATCTCGGGCACGGAGGGGTAGAACAGGTCGCCGAAGACCTGGCGGTCGATGGCGAGGTGGATGGCCTTGCGCCTGCGCAAGTCGTCGAAGGGCGGGCGGTCGATGAGAAAGCGGGTCTGAGGCGACCCCGCGGTGCCCGTGCCGACGGTCATGTAGGTCTGGTCGGCCATCTCGCGGGCCACCCGGGCGAGGGTGGCGTAGTCGAAGGCGAAGGCCGCGGCGTCTATTTGCTTGGTCTTGAAGGCGGTCTCCTCCAACTGCGCGCTCTCCGGGGGCCACAGGACCATGTACCCGTCCAGGAAGGGACGCCCCGTGCCCAGCTCGGGCCGGTCATCGGCAGCGAACCACTCGGGGTTACGGCTGCACTTCACGTGCTGGACAGCCTTCAGCTCGTCCAGGATGAAGGGCCCGCTGCCGATCATCTTGTCCGGATGGTTCATGTCGTCGTTCTCGTCCACGAGCTCCTTGGGGACGATGGCGGCGTTACGGTCGGCCAGATAGTTGATGAAGGCCGCGATGGGGCCTTTCGTGGTGATGCGCAGGGTGAGGTCGTCTATGAGCTCGATCTTGTCCACGCTCTCCCATAGCCCCTTGCGGTAGTAGAGGGCGGACTGAGGGCTTTCGGGGTTGACCTGGCGCTCGATCATGTACTTGATGTCCTCGGCGGTGACGCTGCGGCCTGCCACCTCCGGGAAGTCCTTGCGGATCTTGGGGGTGTCGTGGAACTTGGCGGTGGGGCGGACGCGGATGATGTAGGTCTGCTCGTCCACCTGCTCAGGCATGCCCGGGCCGCCGTCGGAGTCCGCGGAGAGGTCTGGGAAGATGGTCCCCTCGACCTCGTCCTCGTAGTTCAGGACCTTGCTGAAGACGGCCGAGTGCATGTTGTACATGGGCCCGAACTGGGTCTGGTGGGGGTCGTGGGTGTCCAGGGCCATGGGGTCGTAGCCGAAGCCGCGCCTCCACCCGCCGCGGGTTGTAACCGGCACATAACCCGCAACGGTCGCCTCAGGCGTGGGTCCCTCGGCGCCCGGGGTGCCTTCCGGCGCCTCCTCCTCTTCAGCACAGCCGGCCGCCGCCAGTCCGGCCGCGCCCAGCCCCGTGGCGACGGCGCCCCCCAGGAACCGGCGACGGGAAAGACGAGATCGCTGGAGCTTCTGCCAGTAGCCGTGTTGACTTGGCGACATGGTTAGGCCCTCCCTCTCTTTCAGAATGCTGCACAGCAGCATATCACATGTGGCCTGCCTTGCTAAGACCCCGCAGACCTAGAAAAAAATCAGGCCCCAGGCTATCCCTGAGCGATTCCTTGCTGGGCTGGCCCGCCCCGCTACGCTAGCCAGGGCGCCTGCCAGGTTCGACTTCTCCCTGGCTCAGTCTCCGCCCGCGCGGGCCCTCCTGCGCTGTTCGAACCGCATGGCTACGCGCAGCACTAGCGAAGGGCTGGCACGTCCCTCCTTTTGGTCCTGTTCCTTCATCATCCGCAGAGCCGATTTGACCAGGAGCGATCGCAGCGGCTGAGGCGGATAGGCGATGGGCTGGCGGCGCACGAAGCAGAGGTTGGTCCGGTCCGTGTCGCGGTCCAGAGCCAGGTCCCGCAGGATCTCGCCGCCCACGTAGGTGGGCCCGACACCATGGCCGCAGTACCCGACGCCGTAGTGGATGCGTCCGCCCTGAACCGTGCCGAAGGTAGGGACGAACCGCATGGTGATGCCCACCGGTCCGCCCCATTCGTGGGTGAAGCGGATACCGGCCAGGGGCGGGAAGGTCTTGACCAGGGAGGCGCGAAGGTCGGCGAAGACCCGCTCATCGTGGTCGAAGCGGGGGTTAACGGCGGAGCGATAGGGATAGGTCTCGCCGCCCCAGGCGATGCGCCCGTCCATAGTCGGCCGGTAGTAGTGAAAGCCGCCCATGCGGTCCTCGATCCCGTGGCGCTTCGCCCAGCCGATGGCCTCCCACTGCGAGGGCGTCAGGGGCTCCGTCAGCACAATATAGGTATAAATGGGGATGACCCAGCGGGCGATCTGGGGGAAATGCACCGAGTAGGCGTTGGTGGCCAGCACCACCTTGTCGGCGCTGAGAATGCCCCGGGGCGTGCGCACCTCCACGCCCGTAGCGGTCTGGCGCACCGCCTTCACCTCGGTTCGCTCGTATATAGTGACGCCCTGCTCGCGGGCCACGTGAGCGATAGCCCAGGCGAGCTTGGCCGGATTGACGATGGCGCAGGAGCGCTCCTCAAAGGCGCAGCGGTAGGTAGGACTGTGGACCATCCCCCGCAACTCCTCGCCGTCCACGAAGCGCACTCCCTCGATGCCCATCTCCTGCGCCGCCTGCACGTCCTCATGGATGCTTCCGTCCTGCCAGGGTGCCGTGGAGACCGTCAGGAGGCCGTTCTTCTCGTACTCGCAGTCCAGGCCGTGCTCCGAGCAGAACTGGCCGATGGCGTCGATGGCCTGGACAACGGCATCGTGGGCTGCCCGGGCCTCTGGGACGCCGTACTCCGAGCGCAGGGCGGCCAGGCTGCGGCTCACCAGGCTCATGACAAAGCCGCCGTTGCGACCGGAGGCGCCGTAGCCCACCACCTCGCGCTCCACCACAGCGACATCAAGCGAGGGCTCTGCCTGCTTGAGGTGATGGGCCGCCCACAGCCCCGCAAAACCGCCGCCCACGATGATCACGTCCACGCGGCGGTCTCCCTCCAGCGGGGGGCCCGGCTCATAGGGAGCGGTCTCCATCCAGTACGAGCGGGTGCGGAAGTCTGCTTCTGGCTGATCGGTCATCTCACGTCCTCCGGGGAAAGTCTGCTGCCGCGACTCAGCTTCGGCCCTGAGGGGCCGGGAGCAACACGCCCACATCTTCGATGAGGCGAGCCGGCCTTGTCAAACCCCGAGCGGCCGCCGCTCCAGCACAGCCCCGGTCATCCCTCCAGGAACGAGGCCAGCGCCGCCTCTGTCAGGCTGTCCACCACCAGGTCCGCTTCGGCCAGGGCCTCACGGGGACGGGTGGTGGCCAGTCCCACGCAGCGCATGCCCGCCCTCCTGGCGGCCTCGACGCCGCCGGGGGCGTCCTCGATGACCACGCAGTCCTGGGGACTGACCCCGAGCCGTTCCGCCCCCAGGAGGAAGCCTTCAGGGTCGGGCTTCCCGCGCTCCGTGTCTTCTGCAGCGACGATGGCCTGGAAGAAACCCTCAAGGCCCAGTTCACCCACAATGAGTTCGATGTTCTCACGCGGTGTGGAGGAGACCAGCCCCATCCTCGTGCCCCGCCGCTCCAGGCGACGCGCCAGCTCCACAGCTCCGGGGACAGGTGTGATGCGGCCCTTGGCCCTCTCTCTGAACAGCTCCTCCTTCCTTCGGGAGAGGCGTTCGACCTCTGCTGGCGCAAGGTCCCCCAGCAGTTCCTTGAGGATGGCATCGTTGCGAAGGCCGAAGGTACGCCGGAAATCCTGTTCGCTGAGCGGCCTGCCCAGCTCCCCCATGAACTCACGCCACGCCTGAAAATGAAAAGCGGTAGTGTCCACCAGAACCCCGTCCAGGTCCCACAAGACGGCCCTGCTCACCAGATCCTCCCTGCCAGCATGCGCCTCCGGCCCGGCGAGGAGAGGCGCGTAACCCGCCCAGATGTTACACTATGCGTGGCCATGTCCGGATCCCACCCTCACTCCCTCGACTTCCTCTTTCACCCTCGCTCAGTGGCCGTCGTAGGCGTCTCCGGGAAACAACGTGACTGGGGTGGCGGCGAGATGTTCGTCCGGGCGCTCCAGTTCATGCAGTTTCCCGGGCCTATCTACCCGGTCAATCCGCGCGCTCAGGAGGTCATGGGTCTGCCCTGCTATCCCTCCGTGCGCGAGATCCCCGGGCCGGTCGACTACGTCATCTCCAGCATCCCCGCGACGGCCGTGCTCCAGCTCATGGATGACGCCGCCGCGAAGGGCGTGCGGGCCATCCACTTCTTCACGGCGGGATTCCGGGAGACAGGCAAGGCGGAGCTGGTCGAGCTGGAGCGCCAGGTTCTGGAGCGGGCGCGCAGCGCTGGCATTCGCCTCATCGGCCCCAACTGCATGGGCCTCTACTGCCCCGCCGGCCACCTCTCCTTCAACCGTGACTCCCCCACGGAGCCGGGCAATGTCGCCTTCATCTCGCAGAGTGGACTGAACGCGGAGGAACTGGTGCTCTACGCCGCCCTGCGCGGCGTCCGCTTCAGCAAGGTTATCAGCTACGGCAACGCCACCGACTTGGACGAAAGCGACTTGTTCGAGTACTGCACCGTCGACCCGGAGACCGAGATCATCGTGTCCTACATTGAAGGGGTGAAGGACGGCCCGCGCTTCCTGCGGGCGGTGCGCGCCGCTTCCGCTGCGAAGCCCACCATACTCCTGAAGGGAGGCCTGACCCGCTCAGGGAGCCGCGCCGCCGACTCGCACACAGGCAGCCTGGCCGGCTCGGCACAGGTATGGGATGCGCTCTCCCGGCAGGCCGGCGCCTTGAGTGTCGAAACCCTTCAGGAGATGGAGGACCTGCTGGTGACCTTTCGCTTCCTGCCCAGGCCGGAGGGACGGGGAGTGGCTATCATCGGCGTCGGCGGGGGGAGCAGCGTCCTCGCCGCCGACATGGCGGAGCGGCTCGGCCTGGAGGTGCCTGCCCTCTCTGACGATCTCCAGGCGGAGCTGCGTCAGTTCACCCCCGTGGCCGGGACCAGCGTGCGTAACCCGCTGGACACCGTGGGCATCCGGGCCCGCGATCACTTCCTGAAGACGGTGCGCCTGGTAGGCAGCTCGCCTGACATCCACGTGCTGCTCATTCAGTCGCGCATCGACTGGAATCCGAACCCCGGCCAGGACTCCTCGCAGTTCGTGCGGCAGAGCGTGGACATCCTGAAGGACTCCGTCGAGGCTGCGGGGAAGCCCATCGCGGTGGTCATCTGGCCGCCCATCTCCCTGGAGATCATGGGGAGGATCCTCGATTTCCAGCGTGGCTGCGCTGAGGCGGGCCTGCCCGTCTACTGGGGGGTGGAGCGGGCCCTTTGCGCCATCTCGCGGGTCCTCGACTGGTACAAACAGCGCGCCGAGAGCGGACTGTAGGCCCTCGCCGAAGTGCAGCGCTGGGGCAGCCTCCCTCGCTTGTTCATCCCCACGATGGTCGCGCTGGCGCTGACGGCTCAGACGTAACCTGGGAAGACACAGTTCGGACTTGGCATCCCACACCCGGAGGCTAACGCAGGCACTCCCTGTATCCGACTATACCTTAAGGAGGGGCTGCTGAACGCACGCCCTATAGGTTTGTGGTCGAAAGGCCCAGAACCTTGGACCTCGGCATAAGCAAAGAGCGATGTGGCGAGGCACAGCGGACCGGACACAATGCTTAGAGTGAGAACAGCACGAGAGCGAGCCCTGCTGGCAATCCTGGTGCTGCTGGTGCTCCTGAGCAGCGTGGCGGCAGTGGCAGCCTGGCGCGCCCAGAACAACCGAAACCAACACGAATTGCTGGAGCGCAGGTCCACTGTAGTTTTTTCCCTAGAGGATGCCCGCGCTCAATTCTTCATCGGCACTACCTCACTTGCCTTGTCGACATTTGCAGAAGACCCGACTCCCTTCTACGACTCGTACCGCCATAGTGCGGCGGCGCTAAGCGAAGACCTAGATCAGGCTCGATCTGGGCTGGTTGCCATGGGCGACACGGACGAACTCGCCGCCCTCGACAAGTCGGCTGAGCAGATTGACCAGGCCCAGCGAGAAATGGGCGCACTTATCCCCTTTGGCCTGACCGCCGACCCGGAGACGAGGGTAGAGGCAGCCCTACAGTATGAGCCACAACTGTGGCCCAGGCTCGACGTCATGATGGCCGACCTGGAGCAACTGGCCAGGGGACAGCAGATCAAGTTAACGACGGAGCGAGCCGCAGCAGATCGCGCTGCAGATACCACCCTAGCGCTGCTGATCGGGTTCAGCGCGTTTGCCTTCCTGGCAGGGGCTGCGTCGCTCATGGTACTCATCGTATCAGTGGTGCGCCCCCTCGCTTCGCTTCAGGCAACCGCCAGAGCGGTCGCGTCGGGGAATCTGGAAGCGAGGGCGAAGGTGTCCGGCCCCGAAGAAGTGGCGTCTCTGGCCCGGGACTTCAACGAGATGGTCAGCGCGCGTAGGTGGGCGGAGGAGGCGCTGGCCCATAGCCTCAAGGTAGAGTCCTCGGTTGCCCAGAGTTCGACCGTCATGGTGGGGGCCGAGGATCTCGACGCTGGCCTGAATGCTGGCCTTCGGATCCTGGGGCAAGCAGTAGGTGCGAACCGCTCGTACATCTTCATGCTCAGGGACGGCAACATGAAGATGGACAACACCCACGAGTGGTGCGCGCCGGGCACCGACCCGCAGATAGACAAGCTTCAGGACCTGGATGCCACGCTCTCCCCTTGGTGGATGGAGAGGCTGAGGCGGAACGAGGCGGTCGTGGTACCCGACGTGTCGAAGATGTCGTCTGAAGCGGCGGCAGAGAGAAAGAGACTGGAGAGGCAGAGCATCCGGTCGCTCCTGGTGGTTCCGCTGAATCTGGGCGGCGAACTGGTCGGGGCCATGGGTTTCGACGACACGGAGGGCCCGCGCCTCTGGCGACAGGAGGACGTGAGACTCCTCCGGCTGGCATCGGAGAGTGTCTCTACCTTCATCGCGCGCAAACGGACCGAAGAAGCGCTGCGTGTGAGCGAGGAGCGATTGCGCACCGTGGTGACGAATGCGCCTGTCATCCTGTTCGCCATCGACCGGGAGGGCGTGTTCACGCTCTCGGAGGGCAAGGGGCTGGGCGCCCTCGGACTGCGGCCAGGCGAAGTTGTTGGCCGCTCCGCATTCGACATCTACCGTGATGTGCCGGAGGTCATCGAGAACCTGCGCCGCGCCCTCGCCGGCGAGGCCGTCACCACTACGCTGGAGCTGGCGGGAGTAGCCTTCGAGGCCCGCTACACGCCGATCCGAGACCAGGAGGGCAGGATCACCGGCGGCATCGGCGTCGCTACCGACGTCGCTGAACGCAAGCAGGCGGAGCAGGCGCTGCGGGAGAGCGAGGCGAAGTACCGTCAGATCTTCGAGAACGTGTGGGACATCTACTACCAGACAGATGCCCAGGGCATCATCACCGAAATCAGCCCGTCGGTGGAGCGGTGGGGATACATCCGTGAGGAGTTGATCGGCACACAGGTGCTGGACGTGTACGAGGACCCGGAAGAGCGCTCGGCGCTCTTGCAAGCGCTGCTGGAGCAGGGAGAGGTCCTCGATTATGAGATCCACCTGAAGACGGGGGACGGCCGGGTGGTCGACACTTCTGTAGGTGCTCATCTCCTTCGTGGTGCCGACGGCACACCTATCGGGGTCGAGGGTATCCTTAGAGACATCACCGAGCGCAAGCGGGTCGAGGGAGCCCTGCGGGAGAGCGAGGAGCGCCTTCGCACCATCGTCTCCAACGCGCCCCTCATTCTTTGGGCGTTCGATCGCGAGGGTATAGTCACGCTATCAGAGGGCAAAGGCTTGGAGCCTCTCTCAGTCAAGCCGGGCGAGGTTGTCGGGAAATCGGTTTTCGACGTCTTCCGCGACGTGCCGCAGGTCCAGGAGGAGTGTCGCCGCGCGCTCTCAGGGGAAGCGTTTGAAGCGACCGCGGAAGTAGTGGGCTTGGCGTTCGAGTCCTGGTACGAGCCACTCCGAGCCCAGAACGGCGAAGTCGTCGGCGTCATCGGCGTTTCCACTGATATCACCGAGCGCACGCGAATGGAAGAAGCGCTGCGCGAGCAGGTGCGGCGCGATCCGCTCACGGGCGTGCTCAACCACGCAGCGATCGTGGACGAACTACGCGGTCTGATCTCCGACGGCGGCGACGGCGCTTCGCACGCCGTAGCGATGATCGATGTTGACGACCTGAAGGTCATAAACGACACCTACGGCCACCAGGTCGGCGACGCCGTGCTCGTAAAGGTGGCGAGCACGCTGTCGAGGGACGACGCCATCGTCGGCCGGTACGGAGGAGACGAGTTCGTGGCGGTCCTGCCAGGCGCCGACCGGGACGCGGCCGAACGCTATCGCGACGCTGTGCTCGACACTCTGGCAGGCGCCCGCCTGACTGATGCGGAGACGGGGGCGAGCGTGCCGGTCGTTGCCAGCGTCGGGCTCGCGATCTACCCCGCTGAGGCCGGGAGGATCGAGGAGCTGATCAAGCTGGCTGACAGTGAGATGTACGCGGCAAAACGGCAGCGGCCCGTGGGACCGGCCGGCAGGGCTCTGCCGCGGCCCCTGGGTAGCGAGCACGCCGCGAAGATGGTGGGAGAGCTGGTGCCGCTCCTCACGTCCCCGGGCGACCTCAACGACAAGCTGCGGCTGGTGGCGCATCGCCTATCGAGCGGTGCCGGCTACGACGGGGTCGCCTTTGCGGTATTGTTCGGGCCTCCGTCGGAGGCGCCAACGGCGCAGAACGCGTTCGGTCTAGCGCCCGACGAGATCATTGAGGCGTGGAACCGCGAGAACCGCCGGATCGCGGACCACCCGCTGCGACCGACCCTGGAGCGTACGCGCCGCCCGATCATCCTGGACGACCCGCAGAATGACGAGCGGCTCACTGAGAACGAGAGGAAACTGGTGCGCGCAGCGGGAATACAGTCGCTTCTGGTCGCGCCGATGATCTGGCGGAACCGGGTGGCCGGCCACCTATCGGTCACGAGCACGCGGGAAGGGGCCCTTGGACCCCGTGACGCTGAGTTCTTGATGACCGTTGCCACCCAGGTCACCGCCATCGTGCGCATGTCGACGCTGGTCGAGGAGCTCAAGTCGGCCTCGGCCCGCCTCACTGAGGCCCAGGCCGAGACGGTGATGCTGCTCGCCGCCGCTGCCGAGGCCCACGACCAGACCAGCGGCCACCATCTCCAGAGCGTCCGCGCCATCACCGAGGCCCTGGCCGCTGAGCTCGGCTATAGCGAGGAAGATGCGAAAGGGCTGGGCCTGGCGGCTGTGCTCCACGACATCGGCAAGATCCGCGTGCCGGATTCCCTCCTGGCCAACGTGGGCCGGCTCAGCGAAGAAGAATGGGAACTGATGAAAGGCCATACCGTCTGGGGTGGGGATTTCCTGGCCGGGCGGCCGGGCTTCGAGTTGGCGGCTGCCATCGCCCGCTCGCACCACGAGCACTGGGACGGCAGCGGCTACCCTGACGGCTTGGCAGGCGAAGTCATTCCCGAGACCGCCGCCATCGTCGCAGTCGCCGATGCCTTCGATGCCATGACCAGTGACCGGCCCTACAGGCCGTGCCGAACGGTCGCCCAGGCTGTGCGAGAGATCGTGGCGTGTTCCGGCAAGCAGTTCAGCCCCAGGGTTGTGCAAGCCCTGGTGCGGCTTCATAAGGGCAAACAACTGCCCCTCGTGGACACAGAGGATTCGGGCCGCAAGGCGGTCGCCTAGTCCACGTCCTGCCCCTCAAATCCGGGGCACCGCCATAGGTCCCAAGGCTGCACTGCCGAGTCGACAACCTGGGATGTGACGATCGGCACTTCACCCACAGGCAGCCTTGCCCTGTAATAGGGCCGCAGTGATCTGTCGCTGACTCTGCGCGAAAGGGGGTGACGCAATGGGCCCGCTCCGCCCGAGGACCTGATTCGCCAGCGGGACGATGCACGGGCTGCATCGACCAATCGGTAGCCCCGTACTGGCCCGGCGGCGGACTACCCGCGTCCCCCCTGTGATGCCCCCGTAGGCCTCCACAGGCTCCCGACGCCGCCGACCGTGGCCGCGTGCAGCTACACGTCGACGACGAGAGGAGCCATCATGACCCTTCTCAACCGTTTCTTCACCTCGCGCTGGGGCGTGATCGCCACGGGCGTGTGCGTAGGTGTCCTCGCCCCTCTTCTGGTCAAGGCTGGCAACCCTGGGAACATGGGGATATGTGTGGCCTGCTTCAGTCGGGACATTGCGGGTGCGTTGGGCCTTCACCGCGCGGCCGTCGTCCAATACATCCGCCCGGAGCTCATCGGCATAGTCCTCGGTGCACTGGTCGCGGCGCTGATCTTCAGGGAGTTCAAGCCGCGCACAGGCTCCGCGCCAGTGCTGCGCTTCCTGCTGGGGATGTTCGCGGTCATAGGTGCGCTCGTCTTCCTGGGCTGCCCGTGGCGGGCATACCTGCGTCTGGGCGGTGGGGATTGGAACGCGATCCTTGGGATCGCGGGACTGGTCACCGGGGTGTCTATCGGCACCGTCTTCCTGCGGATGGGCTACAGCCTGGGCCGGAACCGCCCGGCTCCCGCCGCGCTGGGCTGGCTGATGCCCCTCCTGATGATCGGGTTGCTAGTGCTGCTCTTGCTTGAGCCTGAGTTGGGGCGGGACGCCGACGGCAACCCAACTGGCCCGATCTTCTTCAGCGATACCGGTCCCGGCTCCCAGCATGCTGCGCTGGCGCTCGCGCTCTTAGTGGGGCTGGGGATCGGCGTTCTGGCCCAGCGCAGCCGCTTCTGCACCATCGCGGGGCTACGAGACTTCGTGCTCATGCGCGATACGCACTTGCTCAGCGGGATCATCGCCCTCATCGCCGCCGCGTTCGTAGCCAACGCGGCGCTCGGCCAGTTCCAGGCCGGGTTCGAAGGTCAACCCGTTGCACACACCGAGCATCTATGGAACTTCGCCGGGATGGTGCTTGCGGGCCTGGCCTTCACACTGGCGGGCGGCTGCCCGGGCCGGCAGCTCATCCTCTCCGGCGAAGGCGATGGCGACGCCACAGCCTTTGCCCTGGGAATGATCTTTGGTGCCGGTTTCGCCCATATCTTCACCCTTGCCAGTTCGCCGGCTGGACACGGGGTGTACGGCCCTGCGGCCGTGATCTTCGGGCTCGTCGTGTGCGTCCTCATCGGCCTGACCATGCGTGAGCCGAGGACAGTATAGTGGAGGTGTGACATGGCCGGTATGGAAACCGTGGACGCTACAGGCCTCTCGTGCCCGCAGCCTGCCCTGATGACTAAGCAAGCTATCAGCAGGCAGAAGTCCGGCCTCCTCGAAGTGCTGGTGGACACTTCCACGTCACGTGACAACGTGGTGCGCATCGCGCAGAACGCGGGCTGGTCGGTGACGGTGGAGGAGCGCGCGGGCGGCTTCCGGGTGGTGCTTGAGAAGTGATCTACCTAGACAACGCCGCCACCTCCTGGCCCAAGCCGCCGGAAGTGCTCCGTGCCATGGCGGACTTCCTGGAGCGTGCCGGGGGCAACCCCGGTCGCTCCGGCCACCGGCTGTCCGTCGAAGCGGCTCGAATTATGTACGGGGCGCGCGAGGCGCTGGCTGACCTGTTCAATGCGCCCGACCCGTTACGTATTATCTTCACACCCAACGGCACCACCGCCCTCAACCTTGTCCTACGGGGATTGTTACGCCCGGGTGGCCGGGTCGTGTGCAGCGGCATCGAGCACAACTCAGTGATGCGCCCGTTGCGCGCCTTGGAGCGCCAGGGCGTGCATCTGACCGTGGTGCCGTGCGCGCCCGACGGAACGCTTGACCTCTCCGAGCTCTCCCGTGCAGTGGTGCCTGGTACGCGACTTGTCGTGCTCAACCACGCTAGCAACGTCATGGGTGCCGTGCTGCCCGTAGCCGGCGCGGCGCGCGTCGCCCACGCAGCCGGGGCCCTGCTGCTGGTGGACGCGGCGCAGACAGCGGGCTCCCTCCCCATTGACGTGCAGGCCGCTGGCATCGACCTGCTGGCTTTCACCGGCCATAAGGGGCTCCTGGGACCGCCCGGCACGGGTGGGCTCGTCATTGGCGGGGGCGTCGATGTGGAAGAGCTGGAGCCGCTGGTGCGCGGCGGGACGGGCAGCTACTCGGAGCACCAGGAACAGCCGGCCGACCTGCCCGATAGGTACGAGAGCGGGACGCCCAACGGCGTGGGGATCGCTGGGTTGGTAGCGGCTGTGCGGTTCGCAATGGAGCGCGGCATCGAGGCGATCCGAGCGCACGAAATGACACTGGCCAGCGTGCTCATCGATGGGCTGAGCGATATTCCCGCCGTGACGGTCTACGGTCCCAGGGACACAGCGCAGCGCACGGCGGTGGTCTCGTTCACCGTGGCGGGGCGCCGGGTGTCGGAGCTCGGTCTTCGTCTGGAAGAGGAGTTCGGGGTGCTGTGCCGAGTAGGACTGCATTGCGCGCCCGCCGCACATCGCACGATCGGCACTTTCCCCGAGGGCACGGTGCGGCTGGTGCCGGGCGTGTTCACGATGATGGATGACGTCCGGGCGGCCCTTCGCGCTGTGCGGAAGATCGTGGAGAGCTAGTGTTCGGCGTCGTTTTGTTCTACACCACCTCAGCAGCCATTCGGGCGGAGAAACTGCTCAAGGGAGCTGGCTTGGCCGTGAAGCTCATTCCTACGCCTCGCCAGTTCTCCAGCGACTGTGGGATTGCTCTCCGATTCGACTGGACGGAAGCTGAGCGGGCCCGGGCCCTCTTGAACGAGGCGACTGTAGAGACGGGGGGCATCGAGCGGATGGAGTGAGCAGGGCCGCAAGTCGCGGACGCCCCCTTCTACCTGCTCCCTGCAGGGCCTTCTGTTCGTTATGCGCGCGTGTCCAGTGTGCTACCTGACGCCGGCGTACTCACGGCTGTGGGGAGAGATCATCTCGCCCCTGGAAGAAGGTCTGGATGGCCTCGGCCATGGAGCGGGCCATGGCCTCGCGGGCCCGTTCGTCTGCAAGGACGGCGGCGTCGCTATCGTTAGTCAGAAAGAGCAGCTCGGTGAGGATGGCGGGCATGCGGGCCTCGCGCGTCACCAGGAAGCGGCACTGGAAGTCCTCAGGGTGGTGGGCCTCGACGTCCTCCTGGACGTCCCGATTCACCGCCGCATAGCCGTACTCCCGCAGGCCCTCCAGGGCAGCGTCCAGCATGAGCCGGGCCAGGTAGGCGTTCTCCTCGGCGTAGGGGTGGTTCCCGCAGTACCACATCTCCACCCCCTGATGCTCCGGCCGCGGCGAGCCGTTGGCGTGGATGGAGATGTAGAGGTCGGCATCGACGGCATGGGCAAGCCGTACCCGCGAGAACAGGTCGGCCCAGATGATGGCCTGGTTGAGGAAAGGCGGAGCCTGCCCCCAGCCGTCCCGGCTGAGGTACACGTCATAGCCCTTCTCCTCCAGGAACCCCTGCAGCAGCACGGCGACGCTGTAGTTGACGGTGGCCTCGGTCAGATCGACTGTGCCGTCGGGGCCGTGGTGCACCGCTCCGGGGTCCCCGCGGCCGTGCCCCGGATCCAGCACGATGGCGTGTCGTCGGGACGCCCCCGCTACGGGGGTCGCCAGGGGCTTGGGCAGCGCCTGATGGGCGAAGGGGCGAGCGCGGGTAGCGGGGAGCGCCTCGGCGGGCACAGGATAGACGATACGCGCAGGCCCCGGGGCGATGGTGGGGACAGGGCTCGCCTCGACCTGGACGGGCGGGGACGGTTCGAGGCTGACGGACAGGGCCTCGCCGCTGACACTGGTCGCAGGGCCGGCAGGTAGAGCCGGGGCGTCCTCCTGCACCTGGCTGCGGGCAGCGTAAACGGATACGCCCATGACCCCGAAGCCCAGAGCCACGGTGGCGGCTACGATAATCCGCAGGAGGACAGTCATAGCCCTTCCCCGTATCAGTCCTGGCTAGGCCGCCTCTTCGCCCTTCTCCTCCGCGGGAAGCGGCCCGCCGGTGAGGGCGGCGGCGACGCTGCGCAGCTCCGTCACCAAGTCTTGGACTGGCACGTCCTCGATCTCGCTGACCAGGGTGCCCAGATCACTCCGCTCGTGGCTGGCCGTTCCGAACAACTCCAGCAGCTCATCTTCCTTGTTCTCGCCCTGCTCCTTGTCCTCCCCTTCCTCCTTCTCCTCCCCTTGCTCCTCCTGGGCGCCAGAATCCTCTCCCTCGGGCTCCGTGCTCAGGTCGAGAGGGTCCGATTCCGGTGCCTGGGCGGCCGGCTGGACCTGTGGGAAGGCCTGGGGCGTCTCATCCTCCTCGGTTAACTCCTCCTCACTCTCCAGGTCGTCTTCACGCTTGCCAAACAGTTTGCCAAGGGCGCTCATGGTGTACCTCCTGTAATTTCAGTCCCCTCGGTCACGGTCTCAAAGATGGCCGTAACAAGCTCCGGCACCACAATGAGAGCGACGCCGGACATGAACATCATGATGGCGGCGAACGCGCAGAGCTTGTAGCGATGCCCGCCGCTGGCGGCATAGGGGGCGAAGGCGTTGGCTGCGGTAACCATCACCACCACTGCCCCCACGAACATGTCCACGAAGGCCATGTTGGGAGCGCCGTACATCAGCACCGTGCTCACCCCGGCCTCCGCCGCCACGCCTCCGGTGAGTGCCTCCTCCTGCACCTTGGCCAACTCGGCACCAAAGATACGTATCACCTCGGTGATGAAGAGGAGCAGGCCCAGAAGGACCGCGTGGAGGGGCACCACCACCCACCCAAAGGTGCTGGCGACAAGCCGGCGGCTGGCCCGCATCAGCGATACCTTCTGCGCGTACATGGACGCCAGGTTGCCTATTTGGCCGGCATCGCCCCCCAGGCGCAGGGCGTCCCAGAAGGTGCGCACCGAGCGATGGACCAGCTCGCTGCCGCTCTCCGCGGAGAAGCGGTGCCAGCACAGGTCAGGGGACATGTTGTGGCGAAGCCGCACGTAGAGCCGTTGCACGTGGGGCTCCAGGGAGCCGAGCGAACGCCGATTGAGGCGGCTGAGACCCTCGGTCACCGTTGTGTTCACCGCTCCTAGCACGCTGCCCAGCGCCCTGAGAAAGGTCGCGATGTCACGGTCGCGCGCGTCGATCTTCCAGTCGTCCTTGAAGGCTACGATGCCCACGGGGGTTATCAGGATGGCCGCGACCACGAGCGCCAGCCCCAGGCCCAGGGTGATGCCGGCGGCTGCGGCCGCCAGGGCGGCCATGGGGATGAGCAGGCGCCCTAGAGCGGCTGCCCGTTCCTGCTCCGGTGAGCGCCGGCGCAGGCTGTGCGTCTTTGTCTCCTGCGGGGCCACGCTGTAGATGATCCAGCCTCCCGCGAGGGTGATAGCGATGATGAGGCCGCCCAGACCCACGATCACCCCCGCCCCCAGGCTGTAGATCATCATGGACACTAGTGAGATCACCACCACCAGGGTGGCCGAGACCATCAGGGCGACGTAGGCGTCGCTCCACTTGCGCAGCGACTCCATGTCCCGCTCGTACTGCTTGCCGTATAGCTCCAGCTCCACCTCCGTCTCCCTGGCCAGGAACCGTGCCTCGCCCTCGCCTGAGGAGAGAGAGGTGGCGAAACGCAGTAGAACGTTGCGGACGTTCTCTGGGCCGGTGATCTCGGCCACCATCTCGCACGCCGCGGAGTAGTCATAGTTGAGTCGCCGCGCTACCAGATGGACGTGACGGAAGAAGCGTGACGTGCTGTAGTCAAGGCGAGAGATCCCTTCGAACAGTTGCTCTCTGCTGATGCCAGCGGTGGCCACCGCCGACATGTGGGTGAGCTGGGTGATCAGATCGAACCCCAGGGGCTCGCGGCTGAACAGGCCCTCGCCCTTGAGACGCCCGCCCCGGCTTGCCTTAGAAGAGGCCTTCTCTTTGCGCCTTGCCAAGAACTTTGTAGAGATCATAGAAGTTAGCTCTGCCTGACTCCTGCAGCTTCTCCAGCAGGGTCGCCCGGCGGTCCAGCTCCTGATAGATCGCCCGCTTGTTCGTTGTCGGGAGGCCCCGGCGGGGGGCGATCCGGCTCTCCAGCATGTAGCTGTTCATCCTGCCCGTGAACTCGAACTCGTCCCGGCTCGGCTCCCAGCGAAAGATCTCCGCGTAAGAGAAGGAGTCCGACGACGGGTCATACTCGATGATCTCGTTGATGCTGGTCACGCGGCGCCCCTTCTTGCCGCTGGGCAGGCGCACCGCGCTACAAAGGATCACCACGTTCACGTTGTCGACGTACACCTTGGGCACGCTGATGGGATTCCCTGTGATGCGCTGGATGACCTTCTCCACCGTGGAGGCGTGGAAGGTGCTCATCACCTGGTGGCCGGTCTGCATGGCCTGGAAGGCCACGCTCCCCTCCTCGCCGCGGATCTCGCCAACGATGATGGCGTTGGGGCGCTGGCGCAGGGCCGCCTTCAGCAGGTTGAACATGGTCACGGTCGAGGTCTCCGCTGCCGCTGTCGAGGAGTCTCGTATCACCTCCCGGGTCCAGTTGGGGTGGGGCACCTGGAGCTCCGGGGTGTCCTCGATGCTGACGATCTTGGCGTCGGGGGGAATGAAGGTGGTGAACGCGTTGAGAAGGGTGGTCTTTCCAGAGGCAGTCTCGCCGCAGATGAACATGTTCATGCCCTCCCCCACGACGAGCGACAGGTAGGCCGCCATGTGGAAGTCCATGGCGCCGAACTCTACCAGGTCCAGCACGCTCAGGGGGACGGCGGTGAACTTGCGGATGCTGAAGTTGCTGCCCCGCTTGGATACGTCCTCCCCATACACGATGTTGAGACGTGAGCCATCGGGGAGAGCGGCGTCCACAATGGGGCTGCGGAAGGTCACCGGCTTCTTCACCTTCTCCGCCAGCCGTAGCGCGAACTCGTCCAGCTCCTCAATTGTGTCGAAGGAGACGCTGCTCTTGAGCCCCTTGAAGACCTTGTGCTCTATGAACAGGGGGCCGAGCCCGCTACAAGTGATATCCTCGATGTAGGGGTCCCGAACCATAGGATCGATCACCCCCATGCCGATCTTGTCCCGCACGATCAGGTACTTGAGGGCAGCTAGCTGGCGAGCGGTAACCGTGATCTGCTCCTCATCCTCGTCAGCAGGCTTGCGCCTTAGGCCGAACAGGCCCCGCCTGCCATTCCCGCCGTTCTTGTCGCCGTTGCCCCGCACGCGGCAGTTCTCCTCCACCGCGGTCATCAGCACCTGCGCCTTCGCCTCCTCCGTCTCGGCCTGGGAGAGCTCGTCCACGTACGCCAGCACGCGCCGCTCCATCTTGAATAGCAGCGGGCCCAGGCCCCCTACCAGGGTGGGCTCCACGGGGATGTAGTAATCGCGGACGTCCTGAGGGTCCGGGTAGATGTGGATGAAGATATGCTCCGCCACCGGGTAGATGAGGTTGGGCTGCTTGATGTCGCCCAGCTTGTGGGAGAGTTCCGGGTAGAAGTCCGGCACCCCCACCTCGCCGATGGGCACCATGTGCAGATAGTCCATCAGGTGAGACGTCTGCTCGGTGCGCTCCCGCAGGGGCTCGGACAACAGCCCGTGCAGAGGGCAGGTCGCTTGGCCTCCCTCATGGCTGTCGGCGTTGTTGACCGTGTCGAACGGCAGTGCCATTTATGCCTTGGCCTTGGTGATGGGAATGATCCGCATGCCCAGGTTGGGCTCCACGTCGAAGGTGATGATGTTGCCGGTGCTCTTCTCGGCGCCGCGCACCTTGGCCACCTCCAGCACCTTCACCAGCTGGTCGCCCACCTCCTCCATGCGGAGGCGCAGGTGTGCGTCGCAGATGGACCGGATGCGGATGAACATCTGCTCGCTGAAGGCGTAGGAGTGCATAGTGAACAGCAGCGTCTTCCCCGCGTCGCAGAAGTCTTTGCACGCAGTGAAGAACGTCAGGGTCTCATGCTCGGGCACCTGGGACACGAAGGTGGTAAGGGAGTCCACCACCACGATGTCGTAGCCGTGGAGCCCGCCCATGTGCTGGAGCAGCATTCGGAAGGCGTTCAGGGCCTGCTCCTCGGTGAGGCCGGGCGGAACGGGGTAGATGTTGATCCTGCCCATCAGGAAGAAGTCGGATATGTCCAGGCTCAGGCTCTCCATCTGACGCAGCAGGCTGCGGGTGGTGTTCTCGCTGGTGTAGAGGACCACGCTCCGTCCCGCCTGGAGGCCTCCCCAGATGAGCTGCTGTGAGAGGACGCTCTTGCCGGCGTCCGACTGACCCTCGATGAGGGTGAGGGAGCTGTCAGGGATGCCCCCGCCCATCTTCTTGTCCAACTCCGGATTCCCGGTGGAGATGACCTGCTTAGTGCGCCCTGGCTCGTCTTTCATGCCGTTCGCTCCCTATCTGGTGAAGTAGGCCGAAAGGGATACGCCCAATTCCGTAGAAATGATCACCCAGTTAGTAGTCGACAATCCCACCACAGGATTGAGCCTGATGACCATGGTCAGCTCTTCGCCGGGATTGAACAGGCCCGGCTCGAACACGTCGTTGCTGATGGACTGGACCGTCCAGGTGTTGGACTCGAGGTCTCCGGGAGTGTAGGGGATCCAGCGCATGTAGTAGGTGCTGGACTCCGAGAAGTACTGGACCACCACGTCCATCCGCTCGAAGTCGCCGATGGTGCTCTGGCCGTCGTTGCTCAGGATGACGGTGACGTTGGCGCCTGTTCCGTCCACCTGCGTGTCCGTCACGCTGAGGCGGGTGCGGATCTGCTCCCCGGCCCGGTCCTCCATGCCCTTCCAGGACTGGCTCAGGGTGTCGAAGGAAGTGTAGCCGCTGCGGGCGAGGACGACCGTGGACATGAGCAGGATGGCGGCGATGAACAGGGCGGGAATGCTGGTTTCCATGCGTGTTCTTGTCCCACTATAGCGTGAACAACTTCGAATCGTAGGTGCCGTTGGGGCTCACCACCTTGGTGTAGTAGGTCACCCCTGTCTGTAGGGTCTCGTCCCAATGGACGGTGATGTGGAGGGTGGCGCCGCGGGCCCAACTGGTGTCGTTCTCCAGCTCGTACTCCCAGCAGGGCGCGCTGCAGCTCGCCCCGCCGTAGCTGATGCGGCTGAAGTTGCCGTCGGGCCCGAAGAACATGTCGATCTTGTCCAGGGGCGCCAGGGTAGAAGCCCCCACGTTCTTCACCCAGATGTGCACGGTGCTCGTCCCGCTCTCACCGGTGGCGTGGATGATCTCGATCTGGCTGCTGATGCGCTCGTCTACCGCACTCGAGCTGGTGACCAGCGCACCGCTGGTCCGGCCTACCGCCGGCATGACCGCGTTGATCACGGCCATGATGGCGACGACACCGGCCACGGTGAGCAGGATGGTGGCGATGGCCTTCTCGATGGCGGCACCCCCTCACACTGCGTGCCTGATATTTGGTAGAAGGCCTGGCTGCGGACCTCTACCGGATCCTTCCGTGCCGACGGGCGCCTCGCCGGGCGGAGAGCTCGTCGGAGTCCTCGTTGTGGAGGATAGCCTCTAGCTGGCGCAGGACCACCAGGGACTGGTTGACGGAGGTCGCTCCGTCCTCCCCCGCAGCGCCCTTGGACTTCCCCAGCTTGGTGAGCTTGAGGAGAGCCTCCTTGAGCTCTTCCGGTACCAGTCCGGCGAACTCCGCGAGGTCCAGGATGATCTGCAGCCGCTGCGAGCCCAGCGCGGCCGCGGCGTCCTCCGCCCAGGCCGCCATGCTGGCGATCGTCATGAGGCTCCAGGCAGGTGCAGGCTCGGCCGGCACGGGCTGGGCCGCTGACATGGGCGCTGTGGCAGGCGGCTCGGCTTGGGGCGGCGCCACCTGCGAGGCTGGCGGGGGTGCAGCCTCCGCTGGAACAGGAGCGACGGCTGGCGGAGGTGTAGCCACCTCTGGAACAGGGGCGGCTGCCTCCGTCGGCGTCTCGGGCTCCTCCGTCTCCGGCTCGCTGTCGAGGGCGCTGGGCTTGACTGGACGCTCCTGGGGCTTGAAGACAGGCCCTCCCGAGCCTGACGCGAAGGGGTTGTCCTGCGATAAGAGGACCGTCCTGATCTCCTTCAGGATCGTCTTGACCTCGCCCTTGAGGACCTTGATGTCCTCGTCAAGGGCGGCGATCTTTGCATTGATTTCCATGGCAATCCTGCCTCATTAGCCGCACCGAGGCGGTGCCTTGGCCAGTCGCCGTTCCGCCCAACCTCACTCCAAGGCACCGCCCCGCTCGCGGTCGCTCCTAGTGCAGCTGCATCACTGGCTCGATCTCGGCTGGCAGCGTGCGGGTAATGTCCAGCACAGCGCCCACCGGCGTCTGCACCTCCATGGTGAAGCGGTCGTTCGGGTCGAGGGTCGCGGTGCCCGGCGGGGTAATGGTCACGACAGCTAGCTCCCCTGACTCCAGCAGGGTGTCCGCGTCGCCCACGATCCAGGTCACCGTGTAGGTCAGGTCGTCATCGATGATGGCGTTATCGCGGTAGGCGATGACGGTCCTGTTGGTGGTGGCCGACGGGTCCAGGCCGATGGCCTCACCACCAGCGGTGGTGGCCACGCTGAGCTGAATGGAATCCACGCTCAGCGGCAACCCAGAGGCCGAGGCGACCACGCCGCCCCGAACCTCCATGGTGCCCCGGGCCTTCTGCAGACCAGCGAACACCGTCTCTTTGCCCCGCTCGGAGCTGAAGATACCTGTGGTCAACACGACGAAGGCGAACACAGTCGCTACGACCACGAATGCGATCAAGATGATCGCCGTCTCAAGGCCTGTAATTCCTTTCTCCTGACGGAAGGCTCCCCTTAAGAGCCTGCGAATGTGCTTCATTGCTTAGTCCTCCCTTTACTATGGGATGATTTCCCAGGTGAAGACCTGGCGGAACGGTTGTTTGTACCCCGCGAGCCTGTACCCCCTTTCTCCAGGCAACCCGCCGAAGGGAGCGCGCCCATCCCGGGCCCTCCCCTCGACGTCCGCGCCCTCGTTCATTCCTTGGCGAGAAATTCGGGGCATTCCTTGCCCCGCAGGAGTGTCGCCGCCGAGATAGGCCGAGTTCAGGGTACGCGCACCCAGGTTGGCCGGGGTGTCTACCCCCAGCGAGATAGGGGATACACCCCAAAGGGATAGGGGGATGACCCTTTAGGAATACGGGCAGCGGCTTGGATCGGGAGCATCGCCGGGTGGAGCATCAGCACCGATAAGCCCACAGGAGGAAATGGTGCAAGGAGAACGAGAACGGTCAGACAGGCTGGGGCTGCTCATCGTCGAGGGCGAAGCCCTCCTGCGCGAGATGTTGAGCACCGTCCTGAGCCGCCACACCAGGCTGAGAGTGCTGGGGGCAGCGGCCGATGGCGACGCAGCGCTGCGCATGGCGAGCGAGCTGAACCCGCACATCGTGCTGCTGAACGCCGACCTGAAGGGACGGCTCGACGCGATGGCCACCGCTCGCGCCATCATCTCGCAGCGTCAGGACACCGGCCTGGTTCTACTGGCTTCTCAGGGTGACAGGGCCCACCTGGCTGCCCTCTCGGCCATAAAGGCGGCGGGCTGGGCCTATTTGGTACGGGGGGCTGTCGCCGGCGTCGCCGGGCTGGTGCGGGCCATCGAGGGCACAGCAGCGGGCCTGGTGGTGCTGGACCCCGAGGGCGTCGACGGCCTCCACACCCGCAGGGGCACTGTCCTTGAGCTCCTGACCCCCCGACAGCAGGAAGTGCTCTCCCTCATGGCGGAGGGGTTCAGCAACATCGGCATCGCCCGCGCCCTGGTCCTGGAGGGGAAGTCGGTCGAGAACCACATCAACTCCCTCTTCAACCAACTCCTCTCGGGTCGGGACCCTGGCTTCCACCCCCGGGTCAAGGCGGTGCTTACCTACCTCCAGGAGTCTGGCAACGGCACTGCCTATCAAGGTAGTGAGAAGCTCCCCCCGTCGGGAGTACAGGGGCCAGGCGCTGCAGCAGGAGGCTAGGGGAGTCGCGCCAGCTCTTCCAGGACGCGCTGGTGGACCATGACCGCCAGGTCCTCCACCGGCCTGAAGGGGCCCTCCTTCTCCAGGAATTGTACCGTCACTGTCGCCAACACCGGCCCCTCGGAGAAGAGGATGCTGTCGGAGAACATGAGCTCGCCGGAGGGCCCCTCGAGTACGCTGCGGCTCCTGAGCGAGCCTTCTCGGGGGAGGTCGGTCAGGGCGAAGTGAATGGGCACCCCGGCGCCGCCGGCGGTCAGGCGGGCCAGCCGCTCCTGCTCCGCAATGAGCGGGGCCACCTCCTTCAGCCGATCAGTGTTCACCTTGTCCGTCAAGAAAACCGGGTGGGCCTCATTGAGGACCACCAGGGTGGCGGCTCCGCGCAGGCCGCTGGAGTCGCGGAAGACCGAGAAGGCCCCGCTCACGGTGGACTCGGCGAAGAGCAGGTCCAGGAGCGGGCTTGGCAGCGAGAAAGGGAACTCATCGGGCGAGACGGCGGCCCATCCCGAAGGGACATCCTGGGCTGAGAGCAGGGCGCGGGGAGCGGAGAAGCCCTCATCGGAGGACGCACCGGAGCAGGCCCCCGCCAGCGCAACGACCACAGCCATGGTGAGGGCGGCTCGGGCCAGCCCGAGCCTGGACATGGAAGGGAAATTCTCAGCCATCCCAACATCAACGGGTGGCGCCGCATCATTGTTACAGCGGCTAGCGGGGATTGCCGGGCCGCGCGCTCAATCATCCAGAAGTTGCGATAGCAGGTCGTAGGTTCCCTCCACGCCCGGGACACCGTAGTCCGCGCTGGCCAGGAGTTCGGGTGGGGGTTCATCGCTGCCCAGAACGGCCACGCGGAGGAAGGCCCAGCCACGGGTCGTTCCTTCCTCCAGGGCGCGAAAGGTGGCCACATCGGTGCGGTCGTCGCCCAGGGCCAGCACCCGGCGAGGGCCAAGGCGCTCGATGAGCTCCCTCACGGCTGTGCCCTTGTCGGCGGCCACGTCGGGCACCACCTCGGCAACCTTCTTGCCATAACGCACACGCAGGCCCGGCGAGAGGTGCCGCTGGATGCTCTTCAGGAGGCGCTCGACCAGAATGGGCTCGTCGATCTGCCGGTAGTGAAAGCCCACACCCCAGCGCTTCGTCTCGATATGTGGCCCGACCTCCGGCACATCCCCGCGAACAGCCTCTGCCATAGTCTGCGCCCCCCTCACGAAGGCCTCCCGGTCCAGGGCGCTGCGAAGGCCCCTCTGGTCCAGCGTCTCCAGCCCGTGAGCCCCCACGTAGATGGCCTTGGGTACCCCCGCCATGCGGCGGGCCACCTCGGCATCTCTGCCGCTGAGGAAGGCCAGGGGGTAGACCTCGGCCAGGCGCAGCAGCAGGCTTCGCATGCGGGGGCTGACCACGGCGTCATCCGGCGTAGGCGCGATCTCGCTGATGGTGCCGTCGATGTCCAGCGCGACCAAGGTATGTGAAGGGTCACGGCGTGCCTCCCGCAGAAACGCTTCTACGCGGGAGCCAAGCCGAGAAGCTGGCGCTGGCTCTGCCATCGTTCCGGCTACGCCGCCTGCCGCCCCAACGTCAGCTCGCGGAGCGCCGTCAGGAAGGACGCTGACCAGTGGTGCACGTCATGCTCGCGCACGTAGTCCACCAGGGCGTCGCTGATGCGCTCGTCGGCCCGCAGGCTCTGGGCGAGGCGTCGAGCAGCGCCCGGGGGGTCCAGCGGGTCCACGGTCACAAAGCCGTGGCCGCCCTCTGCGAAGCGCTCCAGGGACCGGGCGATTCCCGTGTTCTTGCCCGCCACCGCCAGGTGACGCCGCTCCGGAGGCAGGAGGGACTGCGCGGCGGCAGTCTGCAGCGGCACGAGGTTCAGCCCGTCGCTGAGAGACGTGGTCAGGACGACATCCGCATCCCTCATGATGCGGAAGATGTCGCTCAGGGGCAGGAACGCATAGTGGAACTGCACCGGCTCCCAGGAGAGGCTGCCCGAGAACTTCTGATTCACCCGCTCCGCCTCCGCCCGAACCAGGTCCACCAGTGCATCGAAGGCCGGTACGCCCGGCCGGGTGGGCGCTCCGAAGCCCAGGTACACCACCCGCTCTCCCATCTCCAGCAGGTGCTCGACGATCTGGATGCGCTCCGGTATGCCCTTGGTGTAGTCGGTGCGGTCCAGGCCGATCAGCACGCGTATCCCCTCGCGCCGATACCCCTCCATGACCTCGCGCAGGGGCTTGCCATCCGGCAGCACGTGCTCAATGGGCTCATCGGCCGTAATCGAGCTCGTGACCGCCTTCACGTCGATGCTGATCGGCATCGCCCGGCCGTAGGTGATGCGGTCGTCCCCCTCCCGCTGCGCTTCGAAGCTGCCCGACTCGTGCTGCCGGATGCGTACGCCCGGCACCAGCATGGCCAGAGCCTCCGCGCAGCGGTCGGCGTCGCCGCGGCTCTGGAACCCCAGAAGGTCGTTCGCCAGCAGCGCCTCCAGCAGGGAGGCGAGAAAATTGCGCGTGTCGGGGTTGGCCAGCAGATCATCGTCGAACAGCCGCAGGTTAACGAACGGGGTGTGCAGGAAGTAGCCGATGGTTGCCTCTTCGTCCCGTCCTACCTCCCGCAGCCTGGACCGCAGGTGAGCGCTTGCGAAGGGCAGATGGTAGTCATGGATCCACGCGCTCTTTGGGCCCCGCTCCCGCCTGACGAACTCATCGAAGGCTGCCTCGCCGAATTGCCGGTTCGCCGCCTTGAACTGCTCGAAGTCCTCCACTGATGACAGTTCAGGGGTGGGGAAGTACTCCTTGAGCTGATCCAGCCGGACCTCGTTGCAGTGAAGGAGGGGCCACAGGCCGCCGTTGGCCACCCGCCGATAGTAGGCATCCCACCGCTCCGGCTCCACGAAGACTCGATGGCCTCGCACGTAGTCGCCGTCGCGGGCGATCAACTCCCGTCCCTGCTCGTCCACGTACTCGCGGTCGTGCTTGCCCAGGGCCGCGCCGATCCAGACCGTCCCGTCGTGCGTCTCCGTGGATGGCTCCAGAGCGTTCTGAAGGGCCGCTAGCAGGCCCCCGGCTACAGCCCGGGGGGCCGCCTCGCCCGGCGGCGTGTCGTGGTCAAGGTAGCTCCGGTTGGCTACCAGCAAGTCCGGGTAAAACGTCTGCGCCATGGTACGCCCCTCCCTATATATTACATGCCCTCGATGTGTTCTCGGCAGATGTTACCACCGCCGCTAGCCCAGGCAGCCGCGCGAGCCTGCCGAATGCCGTCCGGCGAGTCTCTCCGAACCCCTCGAGCGGTCGGGGGTTGACGAGTGGCGGTATGTTTAAGGTAGTATAAAGCATTCCGCTTCTTGCGGTGCAGCCTCCGGCGAGCGGTCGGCCGGGTCAAGTCCCGTTTCCGCCTGAATCGACAGGATGTGTGGCCAATGAGCAGCTCTCCCTATGACCCGAACCAGGGACCTTCCCAGAGCAGGGTGTACATCATCTCAGGCCTGATCTCCGCTGGAGTCACCGCCCTGATGTGCGTGGCAGGTTTCTTCACCTACGACGCGGTGCGGGGAGGAGGCTGCGACGAAGACGCTCCGCTGGCGCAGGCAAGCCCCGTTGCCACTCCTTCCACGCCCCAGGCACAGCCCACCCCAGCGGGACCCGTCGAGGTGAGTATCGATGATGACCCCGTCCTGGGAGCCGAGGATGCCCCCGTGACCATCGTCGAGTTCAGCGACTTCCAGTGACCATACTGCGCTAGGGGCGCATCGGTGATGCGCGAGGTGCTCGAGAAGTACGAGGGGCAGGTGCGGCTGGTCTACCGAGATTTCCCGCTGACGCAGATTCACCCTCAAGCCCTGCCCGCTGCCCTGGCCGCAGAGTGCGCCCATGAGCAGGGCAAGTTCTGGGAGTACCACGACCTGCTGTTCGCAAACCAGGCTCAACTGGATGAGCCTAGCTTGCGGGACTACGCCGCTCAGGTCGGGCTTGATACCGGCAGCTTCGACGAGTGCCTCAGCAGCCAGAAGTACCTGGAAGAGGTGCAGAAGGACTATAGCGACGGGGCCAGCTACGGGGTGAGCGGTACCCCTGCCTTCTTCGTTAACGGCCACTTGATCAGCGGGGCGATGCCACTTGCCGCCTTCGAGCAGGCGGTGGATCAGGCCCTCGCGGAAGCGGAGGAATAGGCCGCCGCAACTGACTCGCGTTTCTCAACCCGTAGCCCGGCTTGCAGGCCTCGCCGCCAGCCACTATCATGATGCTGGGTCCGGGGCCTGTAGCTCAGTGGCAGAGCGACCGGCTCATAACCGGTTGGTCGCAGGTTCGAATCCTGCCGGGCCCACCACTACCACGGCTTCATCGACTGCGCGCCTCCGGGCGCGTTCGTGTCTGTTCATACCGTGCCTGGCGAGAGCCCTCTTTCTCATGTTGACAAACCGCGCGCGGCGGGGTATTCGAAAGGGCGGAGGTGCCGCGTGAGGGAGGAGCAACTCGTCGCCTACCTGCAGCACAGGATGCCCCAGGCTCAGGGCATCACCGTCTCCAACCTCGCCCAGATCCCCGGCGGCGCCTCTCGAGAGACCTGGTCCTTCGACGCCCGCTGGACCGAAGGAGGCCGCGAGGAAACTCGCGGCCTGGTCGTTCGTCGTGACCCTGGGGCCAGCCTGCTGGAGACGGAGCGACAGGTGGAGTTCCAGGTGTACAGGGCACTCCAGGGCACCGGCATCCCCGTGCCCGAGGTGTACTGGCTGGAGACCGACCCCCGCTGGCTGGAGCGCCCCTTCTTCGTCATGAGCCGCGTCAGGGGCGAGACCTCGCCCCAGCTACTGGTGACGGAGCTGTACGACCAGGTCCGCCCCAGGATCGCCCGCCAGAAGGTCGAGATCCTCGCCCGCATCCATAACCTGGACTGGCAGTCGCTGGGGCTCGACTTCCTGAGGGCGCCTCCCAGCCCTGCCCACTGCGCCGAGGTGGAGATCCGGAAGTGGGAGTCCATCATCCGTCAGGATGCCCTGGAGCCCCAGCCGGTGCTGGAGCTCGCCCTGAGCTGGCTGAAGCGGCATCAGCCCGTGGCCCAGCGTGTCTGTCTCGTCCACGCCGACTACCGCACCGGCAACTTCCTCGTCGATGAGGAGGGGGTCATTCACGGGGTGCTCGACTGGGAGATGGTCCACCTGGGCGACCCCATGGAGGATGTCGCCTGGGCCTGCCTTCGTGCCTGGCGCTGGGCCCGCGACGAGCGCATTGGCGCCCTCATGGACCGCGAGGACTGGTATCGCCAGTACGAGGAGTGCAGCGGCATCAAGGTAGACCGGGAGGCCGTCCACTTCTGGGAGGTCCTGGGCAACGTCAAGCTCGCCACTATCTTCATCACCGGGGCTCGCTCCTTCTGCGAGGGGCGCTCGCAGGAGATCATGCTGGCCCTCGCCAGTCACGTCAACCCGGAGCTGGAGGCCGAGCTCCTGAATCTCATCGGCGCCTAGCAGAATGATGAAAAACTCCGCCACTCGGGGGTGCAGGGGGCGGAGCACCCAAGGTTTCCACCCTCAGCCTTCCCCGTCCG
>JBAUEL010000192.1:0-25258 GCA_049678585.1 Dehalococcoidia bacterium | reverse complement strand
GCCCTCCTCATCGAGCCGCACACCCGCCGCGTCCTCCTCGACCTCGCCCGCCACGATCGCCTCCGCCGCGAGGAGTTCCGCCGGACGCTCGTCGCCGTCGCCAAGCTCCTAAACGATCATCACCTGGCGACATCAATCATAGAGAAACTCGAGGCCCAGCTTCGGGATCAGGCCCCAACCGCAACAAAAACGACAAACAACTGGTCAATCAAAGCCCGGCAACCACGCCGACACCGACCCGCCCGGCCCTCGCCTACCAGGGCGGCAGCCGCTCCCGCAGCGCCTCCACCAGCCCCGAGATCGGCACCCGCACCTGCTCCATCGAGTCCCTCTCCCGGATCGTGACCGCCTGGTCCTCCAGCGTCTCGAAGTCGATGGTCACGCATAGGGGGGTGCCCACCTCGTCCTGCCGTCTATACCGCCTCCCGATGCTCTGGGCATCGTCGTACTGGCTCATGAAGTGGGGGCGGACAACGGACCAGACCTCGCGGGCGGGCGGGACCAGCTTCTCGTTCCGGCTGAGGGGGAGCACCGCCACCTTGATGGGCGCCAGCGCCGGATGGAGCCGCAGGAGCACCCGCTGCTCGCCGCGCACGGTCTCCTCGTGGTAGGCGTCCACCAACAAGGCCAGGAGGCTGCGGTCCACGCCCGCGGAGGGCTCGATGACGTAGGGGATGAAGTGCTCCCCCAGCTCCTCGTCGAAGTAGCGGAGGTCCTTGCCGCTGAGCCGGGCGTGCTGGCTGAGGTCGAAGTCGGTGCGGTTGGCGATACCCTCCAGTTCGGACCAGCCCATGGGGAAGAGATACTCCACCTCGTAGGTATCCTTGGCGTAGTGGGCCAGGTCAGCGGCTTCCAGGCGACGGACGCGCAGGTTCTCCTCGCGGATGCCGTAGCGCAGGTACCAGTTGCGCCGCTCCTCCACCCAGTGCTGGTGCCACTCCTCGTCGGTGCCGGGGCGCACGAAGTACTCGATCTCCATCTGCTCGAACTCACGGTCCCGGAAGATGAAGTTGCCCGGGGAGATCTCGTTGCGGAAGGCCTTGCCGATCTGGGCGATGCCGAAGGGGATCTTCCGGCGGGTGCTCGTGAGAACGTTGTCGAAGTTGACGAAGATGCCCTGGGCGGTCTCCGGGCGCAGGTAGGCGATGGAGGCGTCATCCTCCACCGGCCCCACGTAGGTCTTGAACATGAGGTTGAACATCCGGGGTTCGGTGAGCGGCCCGCCGCACTCGGGGCAGACGCGACGAGCCTCAGCAACGTGCCCGTGCGTGCTCGCCGCCGCGAGGCCCTCCAGGTCGTCGGCGCGAAATCGCTTCTTGCAGGCCTTGCAGTCGACCATGGGGTCGGCGAAGGTGTCCAGATGGCCGCTGGCCTGCCAGACGAGGGGGTTCATGACGATGCCCGCGTCCAGGCCGACCACGTCGTCACGCTCCTGGACGACTGCTTTCCACCAGGCACGCTTGACGTTCGCCTTGAGCTCGACGCCCAGGGGGCCATAGTCCCAGAACCCGCCGAGGCCGCCGTAGATCTCGCTGCCCTGAAAAATGAAGCCTCGCCGTTTGCACAGCGAGACCAGCTTCTCCATGTCCACGACCCGCCGGGAGCCCTGCTCTGTCACCCCTTGGCTGTCCTCCCACATGAACGTCGCCAGCAGACTAGCAGGTTTGTTCGAAGGAGGCAAGGCCAGGGGGCTGGAAGGTCAGAGGGGCGGAGTCCGGGGCGCAGAGGGCCGCTGAGGGGTCAGGCTTGACAAGGATAGGACCCGTTGCTAGCATCGACTCACAAGGGAATAGCGAAAAGGCCGCCGAATCTCCCCTGTTTGGTCATGTAACGGGGCGGAGGGGTGGGCGGGAAGGCCATCAGTGGGGTTCCCAGTTTGCGGGATAGGTGTGCTTCTTACGCCGAACCCGTCAGTTGACCTCGTAGGCGCAACAAGGAGGACAAGACCCTACGAGGCAAGCGTATGGTGTCCGGCCTCTTTTCTTTATAGAGGCAAGCAGGGAGGTGAGAGGTCGTGAGTATGCGGTTCATACTAGGGTTCCTAGTCGGGTTCATCCTGGGCGCTTCCATCGCCCTGGCCTTCGCGCCCCAGCCGGGCACGGAGACCCGCCAGAGGGTGTGGGAGCAGGTGAAGGAGCGGGCCAGCCAAAGAGAGGGAGAGCAGGGATAGCGCACCTCTCTCTACGCATGAGGGCCCGACCGGCGGCGGTGCGCCGTTAGGGGGCAGCGTTGGAGAACAGCCGTCTCAAGCTGGTTATCATTATCGCGCCCGACTCGGACGCCGACCGGCTTATCAAGCGCCTGGTCGAGCAGGGCTACCCGGCTACCAAGATCAGCAGCACCGGGGGCTTCCTGCGACGGGGGAACGCTACGCTCCTCTCGGGCGTGGAGGCCAGTGAGATCGACGCGCTCGTCGCCATGATTCGGGCAGAGTGTCACGCCCGCACCGAGTACCTGCCGGTGCAGACCCTCCCCTTTTTCGGCGAGGGATCCGTGGTGGCCGAGCCCGTGGAGGTGCGCACAGGCGGGGCCATCGTCTTCGTGATCGACGTGCAGCGCTTCGAGAAGACCTAATCGGAATCTGGAGCAAGCGTGCAGAAGAGGCGGACCAGTTCCTCATCGAGCTGGCTGCCTACGGCGCCCAGCAGCACCTGCTGGGCGTCCTGGCAGCTCAGGGCGCGGCGATAGGGCCGCTCCGAGGTCAGGGCTACGTAGGTCTCGGCCAGGGCAATGATACGGGCCTCCAGGGGGATGGCATCACCCTCCAGCATCTCCGGGTAGCCCTTGCCGTCGGGCCGCTCGTGGTGGGTGTGCACCCAGGCCGCTACGTCTTCCAGGCCGGGCAGTTCCTCCAGGATCAGATGGGAGTAGCTGGAGTGCCGACGCATCACCTGCATCTCCGCTAGGCTCAGGATGTCGGGCTTGGCCATGATGCGGGCGGGCACGCCCAGCAGCCCCACGTGATGCAGGAGCGCGGCCAGTTCTATCCTCTGCACGTGCTCTCGGCCGAGGCCCAGGGCCGAGGCTAGCCGCCCGGCCCAGCGGGCGGTGCGCGGAGAGTGCCCCCTGGTATGCTCTCCCTTGTCGTCGGCCAGGGCAGCGAACACCTCGGCGAACCGGCGCAGGGTAGCAGGGCCGCGGCGGTCATCTTCGGGGGGCTTGAAGGAAGGGCGCATCTGCGGCGCGGCGCTTCCGTAGAGCCCCAGCCAGAAGCTATCGTTGCGAACGAGCGCCTTGGCCTGAGTTACCAGTTCCGGGTCCAGGGCACCGCCGGCGAACCGGGCGAGGGCCGGCACGATGGTGCGCCGGGCTGCCAGAGGGCTACCTTCGGCGGCAATGAGCGACTCGGCCAGGTCGCCGACTGCCACCAGCCGGGCGGCCTCGGGTATGTTCTGAGCGCTGAGGCCCTGAGGGTAGCCGCCGCCGTCCCAGCGCTCGTGGTGGCAGTGGATGGTCTGGACCACCTCCGGCGGGAGGCCCAGCCGGGTGGACACTCCGGCCCCTTCCTCGCAGTGTCGGCGCATTACCTCGATCACTGCCGAGATGTCGGCCAGGGGGATCTCGGCGGCTACCTCCTCCGGGGATCGAAGGGGTGAGCGGCTGAAGAGGGCGTCCTCGTTGATGCCGGCGAGGCGACACAGTTCCGCGGAGGCAGGCGCAGCACCGGCCTCGTGCAGGAGGGCACCATAGTAAACCGCCAGCCTGGTTTCGGAGGGGAGCGCCAGGGAGTCGGCCAGGGCCAGGGCAACGTAGCAAACCCGCTGGGCATGGCCCGGGGGCTTGCCCTCAGCGAGGTCCAGGCCCCGGCTGAAGGCAGCCGCCAGTTCCGCCTCGCTGAGCGCGGGCAGGGCGGCGACCCGGACCTGCTCCCGGAGAGCCTCAGGCCCGCCGGAGCGACGCCGGGGCCGTCTTTCCGGCCGCGGGCTGGTTCCTTGAGCCAACGTGAGACCTCTGCTCAAACCGTTGAGGGAGAGAGACCCCCTCCGGAGAAGTATCGGTCGAGTCGAGGTGAGCCCACAGCGAGGGCCTGGATCCGGCCTTCTGGCCCGCGCTGGCAAGCAAGGAAGAGGGCCGCCCCAGCGGACGGCCCTCGATCGGACGCCTAAGAAAGTGGCAGTTGGCAGGTCAGGCGATGAAAAGGGGAGCCAGCACCAGGGTGATGGTGCTCAGGAGCTTGACAAGCACGTGCAGGGAGGGGCCAGCGGTGTCCTTGAAGGGATCGCCCACGGTGTCGCCGACTACGGCAGCGGCATGGGTAGGCGAGCCCTTGGCGATGGCCACACCGTTGTCGTCTAAGAGGTGGCCCGCCTCGATGAACTTCTTGGCGTTATCCCAGGCGCCGCCCCCGTTGTTGAAGAAGGTGGCCAGGATGATCCCGCCGATGGTGCCCACCATGAGCAGGCCCGCCACTGCCTCCCAGCCGGCGTCGCCGCCGCGGGCGAAGCGGAACACCAGGCCCACTACTATCGGCGCGCCCACCACCAAGAGCCCTGGGGCGATCATCTCTTTCAGTGCTGCACGAGCGGTGATGTCCACAGCGCGGCCGTAGTCGGGCCTGACAGTCCCGGCCATGATACCGGGGTTCTCCCGGAACTGCCGCCGCACCTCCTCGATGATACCCACCGCGGCTCGGCCCACCGCCCGGATGGCCAGCGAGCTGAACAGGAAGACCAGCATGACCCCGAGCAGGGCCCCCACGAACACCTCCACCTTGGCCAGGTCGATGGGCAGGTTCTGGCTGAGGGAGGTGACGATGGTGCCGTCGGAGAGGGGCTCGCCCGAGTCGATGAAGTGTTGCTTCACCCTGTCCAGGTAGGCGCTGAAGAGAAGGAAGGCGGCCAGGGCGGCGGAGCCCACCGCGTACCCCTTGGTGAGGGCCTTGGTGGTGTTCCCCACGGCGTCCAGGGCATCTGTGATGTCGCGGGCCTCTTCGGGGGCGCCGGCCATCTCGTTGATGCCGCCGGCGTTGTCGGTGATGGGCCCGAAGGTGTCCATGGCCAGGATATAGGCCGCCGCCATCAGCATGCCCATGGTGGCTACAGCGGTGCCGAAGATGCCCGCAGAGAAGGTGGTCATGCCGGGGAGTTCCACCACGTCGGCGTGGGAGCCCAGGATGAAGGAGATAACCAGCGCCGACCCCACACAAATGGCGGTCACAGCGGTCGTCTCGAGGCCCACAGCGGTTCCCACGATGATGTTGGTGGCCGGCCCGGTCTTGGAGGCATGGGCGATCTCCTGCACCGGCCGCCATCCTCCCGAGGTGTAGTACTGGGTGATGAAAACGAAGGCGAGGGCGGTGGCTAGGCCCACCAGCCCGCAGAAGAAGAACCAGTACCAGGACGTCCCCATCATCGTCCAGGTGGCCAGCGCAAGGAAACCTACGCAGAGGGCGATGGCCGTGTAGTAGCCCTTGTTGAGGGGCTGCATGGCGTTCGCTTCCCGGCCTGTGGTCAGGAAGGGCACGGCAATAAGCCCCGCCATGGTGGCCAGGATCCCGAAGGAACGGAGCACCAGGGGGAAGAGGACCCACTCGATGTTGCCGGTGGCCTCGAAGATGGCCACGCCCAGGATCATGGCGCCGATGTTCTCGGCGGACATGGACTCGAAGAGGTCGGCGCCACGACCGGCGCAGTCGCCCACGTTGTCGCCCACCAGGTCGGCCACCACGGCAGCGTTGCGGGGGTCGTCCTCGGGGATGCCCGCCTCCACCTTGCCCACCAGGTCGGCACCGACGTCGGCGGCCTTGGTGTAGATGCCACCTCCGAGCTGCGCGAATAGGGCCACAAAGCTCGCTCCGAAGCCGAAGCCCACGATAAGGAAGGGGACGTCGTCCACGGGCTTGGCCAGCACCCAGCTATAGAACCAGTAGATGCCGGAGACGCCCAGCAGGCTGAAGGCGGTGATCAGGAAGCCGGAGACGGCACCGCCCCGCAGGGAGATGGTGATAGCGTCCTTCAGGCTCTTCTGGGCGGCGGCGGCGCAGCGCAGGTTGGAGCGGACGGCGATGTACATCCCCGCGAAGCCGGAGATGCCCGAGGCCAGCGAGCCGGTGATGAAAGCGACCCCCGTGAGGATGCCTACCTCCAGGCTCTCGTCGAAGATGCCCACCACCACGCCGATGATGAGGGTGGTGGCCACAGCCATGACGGCGATGGTGCGGTACTGGCGGTACAAGAAAGCGTTGGCGCCCTCGAAGATCATGCCGGCGATCTCCTGCATGCGGGGCGTCCCTGTATCGCGGCCCAGCACATTCCAGGCCAGCCACAATGAGAACAAGATAGCCGCCACTCCGGCTACCGGGATGACCCAGGCGATGGCCAGCATCCGTTAACTGCTCCCTTCTTTCACCTGCTGCGAGATGTGAGTTGGTCTATGCCCGAACATACAGTGCGGAGGCCCTCGCCTCCGACACCGGCAGTCTAGCAGTGAAGATGTGGACAATCAAGTGGTGTGGTGTTTCAGCAGGGAGCTCTACCCGCTGTACCCCCGACGGCGGGAGTTCCTCAGCATGCTGCTAGAGGCCCATTCGAGCCTCGAACTCCCCCAGCCTGCGCTCCAGGTCACGCTGGCGAACGGCCAGGGTGAGGTCGCCGCGGGTCCTCTCTAGGATGCCCCGCACGGCGTCGGTAGTACGGCGGAGGCCGCCGGTCATGGCCTCGGGGTAGTCGAAGGTGACGAGGACGCCATAGATGTCGTCCATGATAGCGAGACAGCTCTCGCAGTGGTCCATGTCGCCGCTGCGAAGGCTGTCCAGCAGGTGTCGGCGCAACTCTCCCACGGCCTCACCCAGGCCATTGAGGTAGGCTGCGTACTCTACTTCCAGGCTCTGAGGCGTGGGCAGAGGCCGACCCGCGATGATGGCCAGGGTGATACAGGCCTCCGCAAACTCCTTCTGGGCATTGTGCACGAAGCCAGCGTAGAAGATATCGGCGTGCCTCTCGAGGGCCGCCTTGGCCTCGGCCAGCAACTGGGAGGCCCTGGCCAGGAGGTCCTCGGCTGCTGCGAAGTCGGCCCGGTGGACCGAGCGGATGGCATTGGCGGAATGACGCAGGGCCTCCCGACAGGCGGCCAAGGCAGCCTCGCGGGCCTCGTTCTTCCCCGCGAAGTTGGCCCGCACCTCCTCCATAATGGGGTCTAGCTGGCGGCCGCCGGCCTCGAAGGGGGTCTTCTGGCTCACAGGTCCTTGACCGGCTCAGGGAGCTCGCCCTCGCGGGCCGCGTCGATCATCTCTCGCGCCTTTTCCGGCAGTTCGAGTCCATACTCCTTGAACTTCCGTTCCGTCCAGCGGCCGATCTGGCGGGGGTCCTTGTAGTCCTCCACACGCTTGGGCTCGGCGCCGTACTGCCCCAGGACGGCCTGCTCCGACCTGTGGTAAGCGAAGCGGGAGACCGCCCGCGAAAGGTTGCGACCCCCGCAGTGCTGGCAGGTCGCCTCAAACTCCTTCCCCACGGACTTGGTGAAGATGCTGCTGAGGCGACCGCAGTCGGCGCACTTGAACTCGTAGATGGGCATGACTCCGGCCCCGTCCTCTATTCTAAGTCCTCGTCGAGAGAGTCGCCATCCTCGCCTTCCCCGCCCATGAGGTCCTCGGGCATCTCGCCCGCCTCCATGCGCTCCACCATCTGGTCAAACTCGGGACCCATCTCCTCGCCCAGTTCGGAGCCCATGCGGCGGGCCCAGCGAGCTACGCTGCGGGGATCGTTCTCGTCCACGTCTTGGAGCGGCCCGGACTCATCATATTCGTCCAGCACGCCCCCGGGCGAGCGCACCACGCTGAAGCGCGAGACCAGCCGGGTGAGCCGGGTGCTGCCGCAGCGGTCGCAGGCCACCGACACGGGTGCAACCATGCTGCGCTGGAACACGCTGACCCGCCGGCGGCAGTCCTCACAGCGGTATTCGTAGATGGGCACAGGCGCCAGACCAGACGATAACTCCTGAAGCGTGTGATTCAGAATCGCCTATAGTATACCGGGCGGTGCCTATGGGGGGAAGGCGAGCCGGTCACCTACGCCTGCACCGCGCCCTCGATGTGCTCGACCTCCTGGAGACGCCCCTGCGGGGAGAGGTTCACCGCCACCACGTCGATGCGCTGGTGAGGGGGCAGGCGCGGATGTTCCTGATAGTAGGCCTGGGCTGCCGCCACCAGCCGGCCAGCCTTGACCTGGGTGACCGACTCGGCGGCGGTGCCCGCCCCCTCGCCGCGGCGGGCGCGCACCTCCACGAAGACCAGCACGTCGCCCTGCTGGGCCACCAAGTCGATCTCGCCCTCACGGCAGCGATAGTTCCGGGCGAGGATGCGGTAGCCCTTGGCCTCGAGGTGAGCGGCGGCCACCCGCTCGCCGAAGTCGCCCAGGCGGCGGCGGGCCTGGTTCATGGGGCAGGGCCCTGTACCAGGCAGGATCGCACCGGGGCGAAGGAGCGCCGGTGCAGCTCGCAAGGCCCGAAGGCGGCCAGGGCTTGCAGGTGCTGGGGCGTGCCGTAGCCCTTGTTGCGGGCGAATCCGTAGCGGGGGAAGGTGCGGTGACAATCCAACATGATGCGGTCGCGCTCAACCTTTGCCACGATGGAGGCAGCGGCGATGGAGAGACAGCAGGCGTCGCCGTGGGCGATGGGCTCGTGGGGCGTGCTCGCGTCGCGGATGGCCAGGCCGTCCACCAGGGCGAACTGCACCGGACAGGGCAGAGCGCGCAGGGCCGTCCTCATGGCCAGGCGGGTCGCGTCCAGGATGCCCAGAGCGTCTATCTGCTCAGGCGAAACCATGCCCACACCTACCGCCGCCTCGTCCTGCAGGAGCCGCGCGAGCCGCTGGCGAGCCAGTGCGGACAGCACCTTGGAGTCCCGCAGCTCTGACCACCACGGAGCGGCCCGGTGCGGGTCTAGGACCACGGCGGCAGCCACTACCGGGCCTGCCAGGGGGCCCCGGCCAGCTTCGTCCACGCCGGCCACGTAGCGAAAGCCGGCCCGCCAGGCCAGGATCTCGCGGCTGAGGGTGGGGATTGGGCGCATTCTCCATCCGGCGGCCGGGCTGGCCCGATTCGCCCAGCGCGGCCCGATGCTAACATCCGCGCATGGGGATGTCAAAGAATAGGCTCACCATGGTTTCAGGCTCAAGGGGCGGGCTCGCTCATACGATCAGGCGTGCCGTGCTATCATGCGCCTGCCGGCTACGCCCCAAGCCACTCCACAGGAGGCTCTGCCCCCTGTGCCCCCGAAGGTGGGAGTTTTCCAGCACTCTGGACTCGGTGGATGAAGGAGGAGCACCATGCCTATCGTGCGAGTAGAGATGTGGACGGGGCGCACCCACGCCCAGAAGCAGGAGCTGGCCCGCGCCATCACGGAGGTGGTGTGTAACATTGCTCACACCACACCCCAGGCCACCATCGTGGTCTTTCAAGACATAGACAAGGAGAACTGGGCTCAAGCAGGGCGGCTGGCCTCTGACGAGGAGGAAGGGTGAGGGCGCCGCCCATGCGGTGTTCACCAGCCCGGTCGATAATCGCAGTGAAGGCGTAGGGCACGCTCACCCCCGGAGGGTGAAGTTGCTTTCCGGGGTGCTCCCGCCTCTGGTATAATCAGTAGAGTGGCGGAGAGCGAGTCCGGCGGTTCTCTCTGCGTCCTCGCGACTTTGAATCGAGGGTCCCGATGGGTTCTCGCTGGTTACGGAACAGTTTTATCTACTTGCTGATCCTGGTGGCGGTGATCGCCATCGTGGTGTCCTTCATTCGACCGGCTTCCTCCACGGAGAGCAAGGACCTGAGCGAGATCATCGCGGAAGCCCGGGCGGGGAACGTGGATGTCATCGAGGTGCAGGGCGATTCGCTCACCGTCATCATGAAGGACGACCCGGAGCAGAAGTTCAAGTCCCGCAAGGAAGAGGGCGCCAGCATCGTCGAAGTCCTGAAGGAGAACGGCGTGGAGGTGGGCGGATCCGAGGGCGTCCAGGTGAAGGTGAAGGAGCCCAGCAAGTTCGGCAACTGGATCGGCCTATTAATTAACTTCCTGCCGCTCATCATCTTCGGGGCCATCCTCATCTTCATGATGCGCCAGGCTCAGGGGTCCAACAGCCAGGCCATGAGCTTCGGCAAGAGCCGTGCCCGTATGTTTAACAGCAGCAAGCCTACGGTCACCTTCACCGACGTGGCGGGGGTGGACGAAGCCAAGGAGGAGCTCCAGGAGGTAGTGGAGTTCCTCAAGTACCCGGAGAAGTTCTCGGCCCTGGGCGCGCGCATCCCCCGGGGGGTGCTGCTGGTGGGTCCGCCGGGCACGGGCAAGACGCTCCTGGCCCGGGCGGTGGCCGGCGAGGCGGCGGTGCCCTTCTTCTCCATCAGCGGCTCAGAGTTCGTGGAGATGTTCGTGGGGGTGGGAGCCTCCCGGGTGCGCGACCTGTTCGAGCAGGCCAAGCGCAACGCCCCTTGCATCGTCTTCGTGGACGAGATCGACGCGGTGGGCCGCCAGCGCGGCGCGGGCCTGGGCGGTAGCCACGACGAGCGCGAGCAGACCCTGAACCAGATCCTGGTGGAGATGGACGGCTTCGACACCGGCACCAACATCATCGTGGTCGCCGCTACCAACCGCCCGGACATCCTGGACCCCGCCCTGCTGCGGCCGGGCCGGTTCGACCGGCAGGTCGTCCTAGACCGGCCTGACGTCAAGGGTCGTCAGATGATCCTGAATGTGCATACCAAGGGCATGCCTTTCGACAAGGACGTGGAGATGACCGTGCTGGCCAAGCAGACCTCCGGCTTCTCCGGGGCCGACCTGGCCAACCTGGTGAACGAGGCCGCCATCCTGGCCGCCCGTCACAACAAGAAGAAGATCGGGATGGATGAGTTCAACGAGGCCATCGACCGGCTCATCGCCGGGCCCGAGCGCAAGAGCAGGGTCATAAGCGATAGGGAGAAGAAGATCATCGCCTACCACGAGGCCGGCCACGTTCTAGTGGGATACGTGCTCCCCAATGCCGACCCGCCCTACAAGATCAGCATCGTCTCGCGGGGCATGGCGGGTGGCTTCACCCGCTTCCTGCCGGAGGAGGACCGCTACCTGGGCACGCGCTCTCAGTTCCAAGACACCCTCGCCGCTATCCTGGGAGGGCACGTGGCCGAGGAGCTGATACTGAACGAGATGACCACAGGCCCCCAGGACGACATCGAGCGGGCAACCCGCATCGCCCGCCAGATGGTCACCCAGTGGGGCATGAGCGAGCGGCTGGGCCCGCGCACCTTCGGTCGTAAGGAGGAGCTGGTCTTCCTGGGCCGTGAGATCACCGAACAGCGCAACTACAGTGAGAAGGTGGCGGAGCAGATCGATGAGGAGGTCCGCCGCATCATCGATCACGCCTACCAGACTGCCAAGAAGGTGCTCACGGAGAACCGGGCTAAGCTGGATCAGGTCGTCCGCGTGGTGCTGGAGGAGGAGACCATCGAGGGCGAAGACCTGAACAAACTGCTGGAGTCCCCGCCCGGCGAGGAGCCCGTCGCCGAGGAGGCGGCTGCTCCGGCGCCCCAGCAGCCCGAGGAGCCCCAGCCAGAGGCCGCTCCGGAGCAGCCCGTGCCCAAGCTGGGCAAGCCCGGTCTCGCCTGGGAGACCCAGACCCGCGCCCCCCGCGCCCCGGCCGACCCCGACGAAAGCTAGCTAAACGGAGAAGAGAACTCCGGGGGCCGTACCCCTGCGATGACAGACGGCCCCTTCGTTCAGCACTGCCAGTTGGTGCCAAAGGGCAGCGTTTCGTACATCTCTACCCGCAGGCGAAGCGTGGGGTGAGCCTCGGCGTAGCGCAACATCTTCTGGCAGGCCGGATGGCTCAGCCACGCCTCGGCCGAGGACCTGTCCTCCCACCAAGACATGAGCAGGAGGCTGCGACGCGACAGCCAGCGGTGCACCTTCAAGGCGCCAGGCTGACGCTGGGCTATTCCGGCCAGGGCACGGACTCTCCAGAAGAGGACCAGCATGGGGAGCATGCTGTTCAAGTGCAGGGTTATGAGCAGCAGAACAGGCTTGGACGTATCATTCATAGCTCTCTCTGAGAACCGGGGATGCCGTGGCATCCGCCCGTGACGCTTCAGCAGGGGCAGGCGGCGTTCGCACCGTGAACACATCGGCTAGGCTGATTCTCATCAACCATATAGCCAGCAGGCCGGTAGCCACAATCCACAGGTTAGTGAGAACGTGGGTGGCCAAGGCGTAGGCAAATGCGAGGTCGCGCTCCACCCCCCAGGCCACCAGCAGCTCAAGCAGTACGACCTCGTAGGGGCCGATGTTCCAGAACGCCAGCGGGATCATGACAGCCAGGTTAGCGGCTATCATTATGGCCATGTAGGAGCCGAAGGAGAGATCAAGGCCAAAGGCCAAACCGAACATCCAGAACATGGCCGCTTCCGCCAGCCAGGCGGGAAAGGAGAGAGCAAGAGCCTTCACCGCCAGGCGAGAGTCGCGCATCGCCGCCAGCCCGTCTCGAAACTGAGGCCAGATGTCGCTTATGCCACCTCGGAGCCGCGGCGGCAGGAAACGCGCCCAGGGTCGTGTGGACAGGTCAGCGGGAAGCTGGAGCCGGCTCGCGACCAGGGTGACGGCGAGCCCCAGGATGGCGATGCTGGCTAGGCCCCACAGGAGAGCGGCGGGAACGTCGGTCCCCTCCCACAGGGCGAGTCCCAGGAGGAGGAAGACCAGGAACGTGACGCCGTCAAGAACGGCCTCTACCGCGAAGACCGACGCGGTGAGTCCCGCCCGAGACACCCCGAAGCGGTTGGCAAGGATCTGAATCTTGGCGATGTCCCCGGCCCGAAGAGGGAGCAGGTTGTTGACGACGTTGCCCATCAGGAAGGCGCCGAACAAGCTCGACAGGGGCAGCACCCTCACCTTGGCCAGGAGGACCTGCCACCGCGCGGCATCGATGAACTTGGCCAGGGAGAACAGGAGGAGAGCCGGCGGTACCCAGAAGTAGTTAGCGTCGGCCAGGGGCCCAAGCGCTCCTCCTACATCCACCCGCCAGAGGACAAAGCCGATGAACGCACCCGTAACCCCGAGATGGAACAGCCACTTGGACCTGAGGATGCGGGGCACCATGGAGGATAACCTCGCCAGGATGCGTGCTCGCCGGGCTCCCCAGCCGTAGCATCAAATGGCAGACGGCGAAAACGCGTCAGCTCTGTGGCAAATTATACCAGGCCCCAACTTCATGGGGCTTCTGGTGACCCTCCTGTCGCCCTTCTACTACCATATCGACGGCTGCCAGAGTGGCTGCGCTGGCGGGAGCGCTAGAGGCGGCCACACTCGTTGACACTGGATGGGCGCGCTGGATAAGATGATAACGACGTACTGAGAGGAGGAGAGCTATCTACGCTATCGTCCGTAGCGGCGGCAAGCAGTATCGGGTCGAGGAGGGGTGCACCATCCAGGTGGAACGCCTCCCGGCGGCTGAGGGCGAGCCCATCGAGCTGGAGGACGTCCTCCTGCTGGCCGACGGCGAGCAGGTCACGCTGGGCACGCCTACCATCCCGGGCGCCCGGATACTGGCGCAGGTGGAGTCGCACGGGCGGGGCGAGAAGGTCATCATTTTCAAGTACAAGGCTAAGACACGCCATCGCACCAAGCGCGGACACCGGCAATCATTCACGCGGCTGGCCATCCGCGAGATCCTGACAGCGGGCCAGAAGCCCAGGGCAGCCAAGGGACGGCGCCGGGCGCGTCGGCGGGCCGCTGAGGCGGAGCCGGAGGCGCCCCCTCCGGCGGAGGCCCCGCCGGAGGGGGAGGTCGTGGCAGAAGCAGAGGTGCCGTCTTCGGGCAGGAAGGTTTCCGCCGGGAGTACGGGCAACACCGAGAGTACGGAGTGAACGGATATGGCTCACAAGAAGGGAGTGAGCAGCTCCCGCAACAACCGTGACAGCAACGCCAAGCGCCTGGGCGTCAAGCGCTTCGACGGCGAGCTGGTGCTGCCCGGGACGATCATCCTGCGCCAGCGAGGGACGCGTTTCCACCCCGGACGTAACGTGGGAGTAGGACGCGACTATACCCTGTACTCCCTCATCAAGGGGACAGTGAAGTTCGAACCCTTCGCCAAGGGCCGCCGCAAGCAGGTGAGCGTCTACACGCTCAACTAGGGGAGACGTCAGTGAAGGCCAAGATCCACCCTGAGTACGTCGAGACTACGGTTCACTGCGCCTGCGGCAATACCTTCCAGACACGGTCCACCAAGAAAGACATCCGAATAGAGGTGTGCAGCCGCTGCCATCCCTTCTTCACGGGCGAGCAGCGCATCGTGGACACGGCAGGGCGGGTGGAGCGATTCAAGAGGCGCTACGGGATCAAGGACTAGCTGAGGCCCTCCAAGAGCAGGGGCCGGGCGGAGGCTCGGCCCTTTTTGTTGGGCAGCCCTAACCAATGATGGAGACCCAGTACTACGGCGGCCAGGCGGTAATCGAAGGGGTGATGATCCGGGGGCCCCGCCGAATAGCGGTGGCGGTGCGGCGACCCGACGGCGAGATCACCTGTCGGGCTGAGACGCTCACGGGCCTCTACGTGGGGCGGGTGCGTCACATCCCCCTGGTGCGCGGCGTCATGGTGCTGTGGGAGACGCTGGTCCTGGGCATACGGGCGCTGGTTTTCTCCTCCCGGGTGGCCATGGGCGAGGAGGAGCAGGAGGTCGGCAGCGGCTACATCTGGGGGACGCTGGCGGTCAGCCTGACCTTCGTGGCCGCGGTGTTCTTCGTAGGGCCAGTGATCCTGACCAAGTGGCTCGATGCCCTGGTAGGCAGCGAGGCAGCGGTGGTAGCCCTGGAGGGGCTGCTGCGGCTGGCGATGCTCGTCGGCTACATCTGGCTCATCGGCCGCTTCCGGGACATCCAGCGGGTGTTCGCCTATCACGGGGCGGAGCATCGAACCATCAACGCCTACGAGGCGGGCGAGCCGCTGGAGGTGGAGTCGGTGCGGCGTTTCGGCAACGCCCATGCTCGCTGCGGCACGGGCTTCCTGCTGACGGTGATGGTGGTGGCGGTGGTGGTGTTCGTGGCGATAGGAACGGAGCCGCTGTGGTGGCGATTCGCCTCCCGGGTGCTGTTCCTCCCGCCCATCGCTGCCCTCAGCTACGAGGCCATCCGGCTGAGCGCCAGGTTCGCTCAGAATCCGCTGGCGGCCTGGCTTCTCTGGCCGAACCTGGCCCTTCAGACCCTCACTACCCGGGACCCTGACGACGACCAGATCGAGGTGGCGCTGACCGCCCTGCGGGGCGCCCTGGCGACCGAGGAGCCGGCAGAGGCACCTAGCCCCTGAAGCCTTCCTTCTCCAGCTCGCGGTGGAAGCAGGAGCGCTCGCCGGTGTGGCAGGCGGGTCCGGTGGGCTGGACGCGCACGAGGAGGGCGTCCTCGTCGCAGTCCTTAAGGATGCGGCGCACGTTGAGGAAGTTGCCGGAGGTGGCCCCCTTGTGCCAGAGTTCCCGGCGGGTGCGGCTGTAGAACCACACCTGGCCGGACTCCAGGGTGCGTCGCAGCGACTCCTCGCTCATGTAGGCCAGGGTCAGCACCTCGCCGGTGTCGTCGTCCTGGACGACGGCGGGGATGAGGCCGTTGTCGTCGAATCTCAGCACCATGGGTTCCCCCGAAGTCTACAGGCGCACGGGAATGTCCCGCTCGACCAGGTACTCCTTGACCTCCCGAATAGTATGCGTGCCGAAGTGGAAGATGCTGGCGGCGAGGACAGCGTCGGCCTTGCCCTCGACGATGGCATCGTACATGTGCTGGGGCTCTCCGCAGCCCCCAGAGGCGATGACCGGCACCTCCACCGCCTCGGACATGGCCCGGGTGAGGGGGAGGTCGTAGCCATCCAGATGGCCGTCGGTGTCCATGCTGGTGACCAGCAACTCGCCGGCACCCAACTCCACCACCTGCCTGGCCCAGTCCAGGGCGTCGATGCCGGTGGGGCGACGGCCCCCGTGGGTGTACACCTCCCACTTCTCCTCGCCGATGCCCTTGGCGTCGATGGCTATCACGATGCACTGGCTGCCGAAGCGCCGGGCGCAGCGCTCCACCAGCGCCGGCTCGGCTACGGCCGAGGTGTTCAGGGAGACCTTGTCGGCGCCCGACTCCAGCAGCCTGCGCACGTCCTCCTCGCTGCGCACGCCGCCGCCGACCGTGAAGGGGATGAACACGTGGTCAGCGGTGCGTTTGACCATGTCGTAGACGGTCTCGCGCTCCTCGGCTGAGGCGGTTATGTCAAGGAAGACCAGCTCATCGGCGGCCTGCTCGCTGTAGTAGCGGGCGAGCTCGGCGGGGTCGCCGGCGTCGCGCAGGTCAACGAAGGAGACGCCCTTGACCACGCGCCCGCGGTCCACGTCAAGACAGGGGATGATACGTTTAGTTAGCATGGGTTACCCGGCGTCCAACGCCTCCCTCAGCCCCACGCGCCCATCATACACGGCGCGGCCGACGATGGCACCCTCCACCCCTATCGACGCCAGGCGGCGCAGGTGCTCGAGGGAGGCCACACCTCCGGAGGCGATGATGGCCGCCTCTACCGCCTTCACCGCCGAGCGGTAGGCCGCGAAGTTGGGCTCGGTCATGGTCCCGTCGCGTGCGATGTCCGTGTAGACGAAGCGCCGCACGCCCAGCTCGACCATGGCGTGCATGAGGTCCTCGGCGCGCATCTCGCTGGTCTCGCGCCAGGCCTCGGTGGCGGCCAGGCCCTCCCGGGCGTCCACCGAGACCACGATGCGCTCCCCGTACCGAGCGCAGGCCTCGCGCACTAAGTCGGGCTCGCGGACGGCGGTGGTGCCCAGGATCGCCCGGTCGGCTCCGGCGGCGAGCAGTTCCTCGATGGCCGCCATGTCGCGGACGCCGCCGCCCACCTGCACGGGCACGGACACGTCCCGGATAATGTCGGCGATGACCCGCTGGTTCACGGGCCGGCCCTGGCGGGCGCCGTCCAGGTCCACCAGGTGCAGCCGGGGTGCCCCCTCGGCGGCCCAGCGGCGGGCTACGGCCACGGGGTCGTCGGAGAAAACGGTCTCGCGGGCGTAGTCGCCCTGGTAGAGGCGCACGCAGCGGCCACCACGAATGTCGATGGCAGGAATAACCTCGATAGCGCGTCTCCTCCTGTGCCCCGGCGGGACGCCCGCCCTGCTACGGGCAGGTCAGGGGCAGAACCCGGCCAGGAAGTTCCGGTACAGCCTCAGGCCCACCTCGCCGCTCTTCTCCGGATGGAACTGGGTGGCCACCAGGTTGTCCCGCGCCATCACCGAGGCGAAGGTAACGCCGTAGTCGGTCACCCCGATCACCACGGAGGAGTCCTCCGGGTCCGGGTAGTAGCTGTGCACGAAGTAGAAGTAGGCATTGTCGGGGATGCCCTCAAACAGCGGGTGGGATCGACGTTGGCGAACCTGGTTCCAGCCCATGTGAGGCACCTTCAGCCCCGGAGGCAGGCGCCGGACGCGGCCGGCGATGACGCCCAGGCACTCGTGCTCGCCACCCTCCTCGCTGACGATGAGAAGAGCCTGGAGGCCCATGCAGACGCCCAGGAAGGGGCGGCCGCTGTCGATGTACTCGCGCACGGGCTCCAAGAGACAGCGGTCGCGCAGGTTGCGCATGGTGTCTGCGGCAGCGCCGACACCGGGCAGGATGAGGGCGCGGGCGCCGCGCACGGCGTCCGGGTCGCTGGTGACGCAGCCCTGCCAGCCGACCCGCTCTACGGCTCGGGCCACGCTGCGCAGGTTGCCAGCCCCGTAGTCTAAGATGGTCACGCGCAAGACCGCTGCTCACACAGGATACTAGCCAACTTGGCGCTGCACGCTAGACATGTTGGGCCCGCCCTTGCCAGGCCCATGCACGAGTACTATTCTACGGTTAAAGGCAGACTTAGCCCAAGCTCGAAACGAGGGTGGCCGTCTTGGGGAAACGGTTTGCTGACCGGGAGAAGTGCGAACATGAACGTGAATGACCCTCGCCCAGAGAAGGTGTCCTTCTTCAAGCAGCAGCGGGATCTGGGTCTTCTGGACCTATCCCCCAAGTACCAGCGTAACGTCGTGTGGCCCGACTCGAGCCAGGCTTATCTCATCGACAGCATGCTCAAGGGTCTTCCAATACCGCCTGTGTTCATGGAAACCCGCACCAGCCCCGATGGAACGACAAACTACGCCATTATCGACGGGAAGCAGCGGTTGGAATCCATCTTCAGGTTCCTCGACGGAAGACTCTCGTTACCCTCTGCGATGAGCCCAACGGGCGCCGCCGTGACGTTCCAAGAGCTTCCTGAGCACATGCGAACGGACCTCTACTCGTACCAGCTTAGCGTAATCGAGCTAGCAGACGCGACATCTCAGTCTATTCGAGACATGTTCAACCGCCTGAACCGAAACGTGGCCAAGCTGTCAGCCCAGGAGCTACGCCACGCTATTTACTTCGACAAGCCAATTTACACGCTACTAGAGCGCCTAGCGAAGAACCGTTTCTGGGACGAGGTATCACTCTTCTCCCGAGCCACGGCTAACCGCATGGGGGATATCGAGTACATAAGTCAGCTAGTGTTCGCGCTTCTAGCAGGCGGACCCCTGCCAGGCGAGAAGCGGGCGATTGACGACCGGTACCGGAGTTTCGATCAAGAGGAACATGATCTTCGGGCGCTCGAACGCAGATTCAAGCGAATTTTGAAACTCGTACGTGATCTGCTCCCGGACCTGCAGTCGACTCGGTTCAAGCAGGCTGCGGATTTCTACGGTCTCTTCGTGGCTCTGGTGGAACTGGAAGCTGAATACGCCTTCGTCGACAAGGACAAAATTCGTAAGGCCCTGCTGACATTTGGCCAGGCCATCGATCGAATGTCAGCCGGCGAGCCGACCTCGGATCAAGACGTCATTCGGTATCACTCCAGCGTTGTCGAAGGACCCAGCAAGATTCGCAAGCGGCGTGACCGTGTCAATTTCCTGGAGCGTATCGTAATCGCGTACCTGACGCAGAAGGACCGCAAGCGCTCGTACACTCAAGTCGAGAAGCGGATCATTTGGTCCAGCGACGAGAGGCACCTCTGCCACATATGCGGCCGCACGGTTCGAGAGTTCGACCAGTACGAGCCCGATCACGTAGAGCCCCACGGCGTCGGCGGCAAAACAAAGATCGAAAACGCTAGGATTGCGCATCGTGAGTGCAACCGACAGCGCGGCGCCAAGGCCTTGGCGACGGTGCGCTGACCTCGCGGCGGCACCTCCACCATGGGCCGCATGATGACCACCGATCGTGCCCTCCAGGAGGCCAAGCTGCGAGTCGAGGAGCTGCGGGCGCAGATCGCCCACCACGACTACCTCTACTACGTGCTGAACAGCCCTGAGATCAGCGACGCCGATTACGACGAGCTGATGCGGGAGCTGCGGCGGCTGGAGGAGCAGTTCCCCCAGCTCATCACTCCCGACTCTCCCACCCAGCGGGTCAGCGGTCAGCCCGTGGAGGCCTTCGGCATCGTGGAGCACCGGGTGCCGCTGCTGAGCCTGGGCAACGCCTTCGACGACGCGGAGCTGCGGGCGTGGTATCGCCGGGCCACTAACTTGGCGGAGACCGGACGCTTCGCCATGGTTTGCGAGCCTAAAGTCGATGGTCTAGCGGTAGCGCTGGTCTACGAGAACGGTCGCTTCACCACAGGGGCCACCCGCGGCGACGGCATGCGCGGCGAGAACATCACCCAGAACCTCCGCACCATCCGCAGTGCGCCCCTTACCGTGGGCAACGGCATACCCTCTCGCTTCGAGGTGCGGGGCGAGGTGTTCATGACGAAGAAGGGATTCGAGGAGCTGAACGAGCAGCGGGCGGAGGAGGGCCTGCCCCTCTTCGCCAACCCGCGCAACGCGGCCGCGGGCTCGGTCCGCCAGCTCGACCCCCGCATCACCGCTCAGCGCCCCCTGGACATCTTCGTCTACCAGCTCGGCTGGGCAGAGGGCGCGCCCTCACCCGATTCCCACTGGGAGACCCTCCAGTGGCTGGGGTCGCTGGGGTTCAAGGTCAACCCTCAAGTCGCCCGCTACGAGAGCATCGAAGAGGTGGCCCGCCACTGCCGCCGCTGGACGGAGCGCCGGGAGACCCTCGAGTACGAGATCGACGGGATTGTGGTCAAGATCGACGACGTGGGCATCCAGCGAGCCCTGGGCGTAGTGGGCCGGGAGCCCCGCTGGGCGGTGGCCTACAAGTTCCCGCCGGTGCAGCGCACCACCAAGCTTCTGAACATCGACATCAACGTGGGGCGCACGGGGACCCTCAATCCCTACGCTATCCTGGAGCCGGTGAACGTGGGGGGCGCCACGGTCAAGCTGGCCACCCTCCACAACGAGGACGATATCCGCCGCAAGGACATCCGCATCGGCGATACGGTGATCGTCCAGCGGGCCGGCGACGTCATCCCCCAGGTGGTGGGGCCGGTGCTCAGCAAGCGCACCGGCCAGGAGCGCGTCTACCAGACCCCCAAGCGCTGCCCGATATGCGGCACAAAGGTGGTCCGGCCCGAGGGCGAGGCCATGAGCTACTGCCCCAACCGGGCCTGCCCGGCCCAGGTCTTCCGCCTCCTCACCCACTTCGTCTCCCGGGGGGCCATGGACATCGACGGCGTCGGGGAGAAGCTGGCCTACGCCTTTCTGAACGCAGGCCTGGTCCAGGACTCCGCCGACCTCTACTACCTCACCAAGGAGGCCCTACTGAAGCTGGAGCGCATGGCCGACAAGAGCGCCCAGAACGTGCTGGATTCCATCGCCGGGAGCAGGGAGCGGCCCCTGCCCCGGTTGGTCTTCGCCCTGGGCATCCGCCACGTGGGTGGGGAGACGGCCGAGCTGCTGGCGGGCCACTTCGGCAGTCTGGACGCCCTGGCCCAGGCCAGCCTGGAGGAGCTGGAGGCCATCCCCACCATCGGGCCGACGGTGGCGGCGAGCGTCTACGACTATTTCCGCGACGAGGCGAACCTGAAGCTCATCGAGAAGCTGAAGCGGGCGGGCGTGCGCACCCAGGCCGCGGCGCCTGCCGCCCGCGAGGGCCCGCTGAGCGGCCAGACGTTCGTCATCAGCGGCACCCTGGCAGCCTTCAGCCGCAACGAGGCCGAGGCTCGCATCAAAGCCCTGGGCGGCGCGGCCAGCTCCAGCGTCACCAAGAAGACCGCCTACCTGGTGGTGGGCGAGAACCCCGGCTCCAAGCTCCAGAAGGCCGAGCAGTACGGTGTCAAGACCCTCACGGAGGAGGAGTTCCTCGACCTGCTGCGGCGGCACGGGGCAGAGTGAGGGAACAGCCGGCACACGGAGGAGAGGACCATGACCTACACCGACATCACCTTCGACGTTGAGGAGGGCGTGGCCCTGCTCACCCTCAACCGACCCGAGAAGCTCAACGCCATGAGCTGGCACTCCTGGGGCGAGTTCCTGGACGCCCTGCGCCGCGTCAACGAATCCGACGACATCAAGGTGCTGGTGGTGACAGGCGCCGGCCGTGGTTTCTCCTCCGGCACCGACCTAGTGGCAGTGTCCCAGAGCGAGGGCCAGGAGGAACCTCCAACCGAGCTCACCCGCGGCGAGAAGCTCCGCTCCCGCTACCTGGTCACCGCCGAGGTCATGGCCTGCCAGAAGCCCACCATCGGCGCCATCAACGGAGTGGTGGCGGGAGGGAGCCTGGCCATGACCCTGGCGCTGGACATCCGCATCGCCTCGGAGGGGGCCCGCTTCACCACCGCCTACGCCAAGCGCGCCCTAGGCCCCGACTTCGGAGCCACCTACCTGCTGCCCCGGGTGGTGGGCATGTCCAAGGCCCTGGAGCTGCTGTACACCGCCGACATCATTGACGCCCAGGAGGCGCTGCGCATCGGCCTGGTCAGCCAGGTGGTTCCCCAGGACCAGCTTATGCCCACGGCTATGACGCTGGCCCGCCGCCTCGCTGAGGGTCCCTCGCTGGCCCTGGAGGTCACCAAGCGCCTGGCCTATCGGGCCATGTACCCAGAGTTGCTGGAGCACACCCAGATGGAGGAGTACCTCCAGCGCATCACCCTAAGCAGCGAGGACCTGCGGGAGGGGATGCGGGCCTTTCTGGAGAAGCGTGAGCCCGTATTCAAGGGTCGCTAGGGGTGTTAGCGCTTCGGTTAGGGAGCAATTCCTTTTCGAAACGTCTTTCAATCCCTTCCTCGCTCCCTTTTCACACAACCGCCCTTAGGTTATAATCGCGGACGCGTTGATGATCCGCCTGGAGGCGTTTGACACGTCGTAGGGATACGGTGGCTTTCAATCCGTTGACCTCTCTGCTGGGGCTTTTCTCCCACGATATCGGCATCGACCTGGGGACCGCCAACACTGCGGTCATGGTGAAGGGCCGGGGGATCGTGATCGATGAGCCCTCGGTAGTAGCCATCGACCGCATCAGCAAGAAGATCCTGGCGATCGGGGCGGAGGCCAAGCGGATGGTGGGCCGCACCCCCGCCAACATCGTAGCGGTGCGCCCTCTCAGAGACGGGGTCATCTCGGACTTCGAGGTGACGGAGCGCATGGTGCACTACTTTATCCGCGCCGTCCACGACCGCTCCTACTTCGGCATCCCCCGGCCTCGCGTGGTCATCGGCATCCCCAGCGGGGTGACCGAGGTAGAGAAGCGGGCCGTCCACGACGCTGTTCTGAACGCAGGTGCGCGCGCCGCCTACCTGGTGGAGGAGCCCATGGCCGCGGCCATCGGTGCGGGGCTGCCCATCATGGAGCCCCACGGCTGCATGATCGTGGACGTGGGTGGGGGCACCACGGAGGTGGCGGTGATCGCCCTGGGGGGCATCGTAGTGAGCACGTCCATCCGCATCGCTGGCGATGAGATGGACCAGGAGGTCATCGCCTACGCCCGCCAGGTCCACAACATGCTCATCGGTGAGCGCACGGCTGAGGAGATCAAGATCGAGGCGGGTTCAGCCTTCCCGCTGGAGGAGGAGGAAATGGTAGAGATCCGGGGGCGCGACCTGGCCACCGGCCTCCCCAAGTCGGTGGAGGTGAGCACGGTGGAACTGCGGGACGCCCTGTCGGGCTCCATCAACGCCATCGTGGAGGCGGTGCGGTCCACCATCGAGATCACCCCGCCGGAACTGGTGGCGGACCTCATGCATCGAGGTATCGCCCTGGCGGGCGGCTGCGCCCTGCTGCGAGGCCTGGACCGGCGGCTGGCCCAGGAGACCAAGTTTCCCGTCTATGTCGCCGAGGAGCCCCTGTACTGCGTGGTGCGAGGCGCCGGCGAGGTGCTGGAGGAAGCCGCGATGCTGGCCAAGGTCCACTCCAGCCTGGCTGCCCGCAAGCCTCCTCGCTAGCATCGTCCGTCCTCTTGAGCTATCATCACCCCATCCGAGGGTACAGGCCGCAAACCATCCCAAGCGAGCGGAGGCCACCCGGTGAGTTCCCGAACCTGGCTCTGGCTGGGCGCGGTCGTCGCGGCGGGCCTAGTGCTCATGGGGGCCAGCCGCCTAGCCGTGCTGGAGCCCGTCGAGAATCTGGTGCTCAGCGTCGCCTCCCCCATCCAAGACGCCCTCCGCGACGCCTCCCGGCCCCTGGCCGATTTTCTGACCAACCTCACTGACGTAGACGAGCTGACCGACGAGAACCAGCGCCTGCAGGAGGAGATCGACCGCCTGACCAGCGAGGTCTCGCGCCTGCGGGGCAGCGAGATACGCCTGCAGCAGCTTCACCAGCTCCTCCAGGTGAAGGAGGCCCACCCGGAGGAGGAGTACCTGGTGGCTAACGTCTTCGCCCAGGACCCGAGCAACCTCAAAGAGGTAATAGCCATCGACCGGGGCAAGGCAGACGGCGTCCGCGAGGGCATGGTGGTGGTGACCGAGGGCCGCAGCCTGGTGGGGAGAGTCACCAAGGCCCTCGGGGACTACGCCTGGGTGACCCTCATCACCGACCCTAACAGCGCGGTAAGCGCCATGATCCAAGAGTCCCGGGCGCAGGGGGTGGTAGCGGGGAGCCACAGCCGCCGCCTCACCATGGAGTTCATCCGGCAGGACGCCCGGGTCAACGAAGGGGATGTGGTGCTCACCTCTGGCTTGGGCGGCACCTTTCCTCCGGACATCGTCATCGGCCGGGTGACGGAGATAGAGCGGCAGGCTCAGGAGCTCTTCCAGTCGGTGCGGGTAGAGCCTCTGGCAGGGCTCTCCCGGCTGGAGACGGTGCTGGTGCTGGCCAGCTTCGAGCCAACTCACCTGGAGGCGCCATGAGGTACTACATCGGTGTGCCCCTGGTGGTCTTCCTGGCGCTGGCGCAGACCGCCTCCCTGCCTCTATTCTCCCTGTTCGGCGCCCACCCTAACCTGGTGCTCATTCTCTTGGTGAGCTGGGCGACGGTGCGGGGTCAGGCGGAGGCCATGGTTCTCATACCCGTGGCCGCCCTGGCCCTGGGGCTCCTGGACAGCCATCCTCTGGGGCTCCACCTGCTGGCCCTGGCGCCGCTGGCGCTCCTGATTGGGGGCCGTCAGATGGGCTTTATCCAGGCCGATTTCCTGATGGCCCTGGCCCTGGCCTTCGCGGCGACCCTAGCCTACGAAGGCATCTTTCTGGTAATCTTGCGTCTGACGGGTGAAAGCCTGAACTGGCGGGGGAACCTTAGTCAAGTAGTTATTCCTGCGGCCATCGCGAACACTCTGCTCATACTTCCCGTGTACTGGCTGGTCTGGCTGGGGAGTGCCGACCGGCAGCGACGCGGGGCCCTGTGACGCCCGCCTGTACAGGACAGCCCGCCTCAATAGATATGCCGCTTGGCGGCGAGCGGAGAACCGATGGGATTGTTGTTCAACCGCCGGAGGCGCTGGCGCTCGCGGAGCCGCGAGCAGGCCCGTCCAAGCGATATCCTCCAGCGCAAGTTCCTGGCCCTCCACCTGGTGATCCTCCTGCTTTTCGGGGCTCTTATCCTCCAGCTCGTCCGCATGCAGGTCATAGATGCAGAGTCCTACCAGGAGCGGGCGGAGCACAACCGGCTGCGGCTGGTCCCGGTGATGACCTCACGGGGTCTCATCTACGACCGGCACGGCGAGCTGCTGGTTGAGAACGTGCCCAGCTTCGCTGCCGGGGTGGTCCCCGCAGACTTGCCCGACGAGGAGTTCCTGCCGGTCCTGGCCGAGCTTGACCGACTTCTGGACATCCCCCTTCGTGAGGTGGCCCTGGAGATCGCTGCGGTCAAGGAGAGCAAGGACCCCTTCAGCCCGGTGATCGTTAAGGCTGACCTGGACGAGGAGACGGCCTTCCGTCTGCGCGAGGCCGAGCCCGGCCTGGCCGGCGTCCATGTGCTGGTGGAGCC
>JBAUEL010000191.1:0-8338 GCA_049678585.1 Dehalococcoidia bacterium | reverse complement strand
CCTGGCACCCACGCCCGCCGCCGAGACCACCGCCGAGACTACCCCGCGCTGCCCCGACCCCTACCCCGGCGGCGCACCACCCCTGCCCGAGGGCGAGGCGCGCGACCCCACCGAGCCCATCCGCCTCCACCCCCCGCCGGACGTCGTGCCCCCCGACCCCTATCAGCCCCTCCCCTTCTCCCGCGACGCCGACCTCGAAGATCTGCTGCTCGACGCCCTGGGCGACGACATCGACTCCTTCGCCATCGTCGTCAAGAACCTCGCCGACGGCAGCGGCGCCGCCGTCAACCCCGACCGCCCCTTCTACGCCGCCAGCCTTTTCAAGGTCTGGGTCATGTACGAGGTCTTCCATCAGCGCTCCCTCGGCCTCCTCTCCCTCGATGAGGAGTACATCGTCAGCAACTACTACGACTCCTTCGGTCTGGGCCCCCGCCTTACCTCCCCCTGCGAGACCCTCACCCTCACCCGCGCCCTCGAAGCCATGATGTCCCTCAGCGACAACGCCGCCGCCGTCCTCCTCCAGGACCGCGTCGGCCCCGCCAACGTCAACGCCTCCCTCGCCGCCCTCGGCCTCACCTCCTCCGGCCTCTTCGAGGACGAACTGCCCACCACCGCCGCCGACATGGCCCTCATCCTCGAAGCCGTCGCCCGCGGCCAGCCCCTCGACGCCGACGCCAGCCAGGCCATGCTCGACCTCCTCGCCAGCGAGACACTCGCCGACCGCCTGCCCGCCCTCCTGCCCGAGGGAACCCGGGTCGCCCACAAGACCGCCAACTGGACCAACGCCACCCACGACGCCGGCATCATCTACTCCCCCGCCGCCGACTACCTCATCGTCGTCCTCTCCGACCGCGGCTACGACGACTACCCTGGCCACACCATAGCCGAGCTATCCCGCCTCGCCTACGACTACTACAACCCCGGCGGGACCCCACCACCCTGACAGGCCCGGCCCCCGTCCCGCCTGCACCCGCTCACCCACCTCCTTCACAGAAGCGAACCTCTTGACACGAGTGCTACACTTGTGCTGCGCCCTAAGGTGGCAGGAGGTAGTCCATGAGCAGACAACTCATCTCGAAGGTGCTGGTGCTCTTGCTGGCCATGGGGCTGGGGGTGTCCGTTGTTTTCGTTGCGCAGCGGGTACGTGGGGAGAGCGACGACTGCCACGGGTTCGGCGAGTTCCTGGACCGGACCACCGATGTCTACGGCCAAGAGTTGGTCGCCTGCAAAGCGGGGCCGGGCCATTACGTGGTCGTGGACTCTGCCGGTCACGTGGTCGCGGACGACTTCCTGCTGGATGAGGCCCGCCAGTACTACGAGGAGCACCCCGAGGAGCTCCCGAAGTCCGGTCCCGAGACCTTTCAGCATATATTCGTCCCTCTGGAGATCCCCGCTGAGGCCGTGGCCGCAGCCCAGCAAGGATGTGCGCCTGAATGGGTGACCACCGAGAACGCTGCGGCGCAGGCCCGTATCTGTCATCCTCCCGCCTGGCAGGTGGTTCGGGAGGACTCCACCGGTGTCCTGCTGAACGACGAACCGGCGGGGGTCTACGTTGTGGCGCCCCACGAGACCGTCGACATCGTCACCGGCTGCCTGGACCCTCCAAAAGCATTCATCCTGCAAACCCCATCCGGGCCAGCAAAACTCTGCGCCAGGATGCCCGAGTACTGGGGCCAGCAATGGGGTCTGGTCCTCCCCAGCGGCCGCGAGGTACTGCTAAGTATCTATAACGAAGCCACGCCCGAGGACGCAGCCACCGCGCTCAGGGTGGCCGCCAACGTGGAGAGCCTGCCGTGAGCGGCCACCTCGTCATCGTCCTCTCCGACCGCGGCTACGACGACTACCCCGGCGACACCATTGCCGCCCTCTCCCGCCTCGCCTACGCCTACTACAACCCGGGCGAGAGCCCGCCACCATGAGGCACCCCAGCCGCCGCCTTACCGCCTTAACCTGCTCACACACCTCCTTCACAGCAGCGAACCTCTTGACACGAGTGCTACAATTGTGATGCCCCGCCCATGATGTGTACGCATGGTCCGCAAGGAGGGAGGCGGAGCCATGAATCGCAAGCTGCTTCTCCAGGCGTGCACCCGCGCTGTACCGGGGGTCATAGCCGTGATGGCAGGGCTGTTCGGCCTGGTGGCTTCTCCCGTACAGGCTCAGCCGTCACCGTGTGATTGGCCTGACTGTGAAAACGCGATGTCGGTTAGCTGCGCCGGGCCGACGGCTGTCGGCGAAACGGTCGACGTCTATGTGAGTGTCCAGTACGCTAGTACCCCGTACCAAGGCTACAAGGCCGTGATCGGGTACGACAGTTCGGTGGTGAGGTTCGTGCCAGTGGGGCCCTGGGGCGTAGTGTACTGGCTGATCGTGCCCGAAATCTGTTTGGACTGTTACGCTACCGACGTGGACGTCGGAGGCGGCCTGAGGCAGACCGGGATGCAATCCGGCCTCGTCACGAGCACGACCATGGTCACGGGCGTGCTCGCCAGCGTGCGCTACGAGTGCGTCGGCCCCGGTTGGACTAGCTTGAGGCTGGTGCCGCCGACAGGAGGCTGGTGGACCGGCACCACAACCTTCGGTCCAGGTGGCGTGGTGATCCCGACCGGCCTGACGGGGGGCTGGATCGAGTGTGAGGGGCCTACGCCGACGCCTACCGCCACGCCGACGCCGGGTCCGGATAACGACGGCGACGGCTGCACTGACAGCCAGGAACTGGACATGGGCCTCGATCCAGATGCCTGGTACGACTTCTACGACGTGCCTGTGCCCGTCTACCCGGACCCCACGCCCAACGGTACCAAGAACCGGGCCATCGCCATGGACGACATGCTCGCCGTGCTGTTTTATGTGGGTACCTACAACGGGGACGGCGGCAGCCCCAACGCCAACGGCGTGGCCTACGACAGCGTGAAGGGCTCCTGCGATTGGGACGGAGACACGGTCGCGGACAAGGAAGGACTCTGCTACGACCGCTCGCCCGGCGCAGAGCCCAACCCGCCGTGGGACGCCGGCCCGCCGGACGGCGCCGTGAGCATGGATGACGTCCTGGCTGTGCTCGCCCAGGTGGGCCTGAGCTGCATCGACCCGCCGTAGGGGCGGGTCTCGGAAGGCGATATGCGTGGGGCCGGCCTTGGGGTCGGCCCCACCCTTTCGAATTGCCAACTGCTGAGAGCGCGGCTCGCACCTACCGCCCTGCCGCTACCTTCACCCGCCCGACCGTGTAACTGTCTACTCCCCCGCCGCCGACTACCTCATCGTCGTCCTCTCCGACCGCGGCTACGACGACTACCCCGGCCCCACCATCGCCGAGCTATCGAAGATCGCCTACGAGTACTATAGTGCTGCCAGCGCGGGCCAGGGCCAGCCATCAGCCCGCCGGGCCGTGAGGCGGGCAGCCGCTAATCGGGAAGAGCCGCGGCCTTCGCTCGCACCTCTTTGGCCAGCCTGTCATAGCCATCCTTGTCGCGGTGCAGGCGAGTATCGACCAGAACGCGCTCGTCCAAGGGTCCTAGCTTTGCCAGGACGTTGTACCGCTCGCGGACGCGTTCGCAAATGCCTGCCTTGTCCCTGGTCTTCTCCCGAGCCAGAAGACCTTCCAGCGCCGCCCAGTTGTACCCCGAGGGGTTGACGCCTTCGAGGAATGCGCTCGGAGAGAAGTCCACTCCGTCCGTCCACGCCTTCAGACATGTGAGCGATGTCAAGAGGGCATTCTCGAACTTCTTCTCGGTGAACTGGTATAGGTCGTAGATGTGTCTGGCGCTTCCTCTAGTGCTTGCTGCACGATGGCAGGCCAAGACCTTCTCAGCAAGCATTTCCACCGGATGCAGACTCACCACGGGGCTCGGCTGAAACTCCAGCCTCTTGAAATAGGGCTGAGATACCAGAAAACGCGCCACGGGCCGAATGACAACGTCCTGGCGGTGGCTTAGTTCAATGTCGATGCTCTGCCCGCCATGTGCGTGCCGGTAGGCTAGCTGAGCGCGGAAAGTGTTCGGGCCAGTGTACTCGAAGTCGCTGATTCGCAGGTCAATACCGTTGAACGAGACTTTCCTCAGGTCGTTGAAAAGGTCATCCTCCGGTGGAGGCGACCGGTTATCGAGGGCCACCAAATCAAGGTCAAGGGAGAACCGACCACCCAGCCCAAACAGCAACTTTCTCAGAGCGGTCCCCCCCTTGAAGGCGATTCTGTCCCAGTGTCCCCTTTCCGTCAGGAGTTCCAGAACATACGTCAGCACTATCTCGAGGTCCGCGACCTCCTCGGGCACGTCATATTGACTAGCGTACTGCTTGACGAACTGTCGACCTATCAGAATTCCAGCTCCCCAAGGAGGCGCTCGCGGCCCACGTTGTCAGTGATTCGCCAGGTCCTGTCGTATTTCCCTTTTGTTCCAAAGGTCTTGACACTGCCAAGAAGCGAGTGATGCCCCTGCCTCGAGGACGCGTAGCGCAACAGCCGAGAGCGCGCCGTCTTTGCTAGGCCTGGCCCCAGGGTATCTGTCAAGTAGCCCAGCTTGTGCGTCAGCGCCCGATTCTTCATTCGGATGGCGTACTCAACGAGCTTGCCGCTAGGCGCTTCGCGCACACCCCTGGCCACGATTCGAGCGACTTCAAGAATGCCGCCTGCTTTCTCGACGTGGTAGAGACAGTCCACAACCGCTTTGGCGGGCTCCGCGATGTTGATGGTAAGACCCTCACGTTCCATCTCAGCAAAGCCAAAGAACCTCGGTTCGCCCAACACAACCTGCTGCACGCCTTGCTCCGTACTACCGTATTGCCCCTTCACCGGCTTTGGAGTGACTACTTGCGCCAGCCACGGTCTTTGGGGCGATAGCCCAAGGATGTAGGCTGCCGAAAGAAATGACAAGTAGTACGGCGTCCTGAACGCCTGCAGGAGCACAAACCAGTCGCGCGCTGAGTAGCCACCATGGGCGGCTGGGATGACCTGATAGAGCCCACGCCTCAACCGCACAAGCCAGCCCTTCCGAACGAGACTGCCCAAGATATCTTTGATGTCATCGTAGGAAGAGCCGAGAACCTCCCTTGCCTGGTCAACGGTGACCAGCAGTTGACCTTCAAACTCTAGATGCGACACGAGCCGAGCTTCATTCCTAGAAAGGGTTCGCGGTCGCGGGCCGTTTGTATTTTGCATGTACCTACCTCGAAGAATCACCGATGTACTGGCACCAATTTTACAAGCTTCTCTACCCTCTTGCCAACCCCTGGGGTACGGGTTCTTGCACCCCCGTGCTCCGCCACCGCCGCCGACTACCTCATCGCCGTCCTCTCCCACCGCGGCCACGACGACTACCCCGGCGACACCATCGCCGAGCTATCCCGCCTCGCACACGACTACTACAACCCCGCCGAGAGCCCGCCATCCTGAGGCGCCCGGCCGCCGCCCTCCCTGACCCCGCTCACACGCGCCTCCTTTCACCGTAGCGAGCCCCTTGACACGAGTGCTACAATGGTGATTGCCCCCACATGGTGTGCATGCATGCTCTGCACGGAGGGAGGCCGAGCAATGCGGGGCGCATCGAGCACCAACCGAAACACATCGATCTTCACCTAGCTGAAGGCCCGGCCCGCGGGAGGGCCGGTTTGTACGTCCGGGAGGCAGACCATGAAGCCGAAACTCTTCCTCATGCTGGCCGTGGCCATAGCAGTGGCGCTGCTGCCACGGGGCGCTGTCGCCAGCCCCGATCCCCTAACGGTCTTGTTTGCCCTCGACACCCCCAACCCCCAACCGTGGGCCTACTTCGGCTCGTCGCTCGCCGTGGGCGACGTGGACGGCGACGGCAACGGAGACATCGCCGTGGGGGCCCTCTACGAGGACGCGCCCTTCTACGCTCAGGGCCGCGCCTACGTCTTTTCCGGCGCTGACGGCTCGCCGCTATTCACCCTGAACACCCCCAACCCGCAAGCCTACGCCTACTTCGGCGAGTCGGTGGCGGTAGGCGACGTCAACGGCGACGGCAACGGAGACATCGCCGTTGGGGCCTCTGATGAGGATGTCGGCGCCATGGTCGGCCAGGGCCGGGCGTACGTCTTCTCGGGCACCGACGGCTCCCTCCTGTACACGCTCACCACCACCGACCCCCAATGGGGCGCCTGGTTTGGCCACTCGGTGGCGGTGGGCGACGTGGACGGTGACGGCAAGGCAGACATCGCCGCGGGGGCACCCCTCGAGTGGGTGGGCCCCAATGACCACCAGGGCCGGGCCTACGTCTTCTCCGGCGCCGACGGCTCGCTACTCTTCACCCTCGACACGCCCAACCCCCAAGAGTGGCTCTCGTTCGGCTGGTCAGTGGCGCTGGGCGACGTGGACGGCGACGGCAAGGCGGACATCGCCGTGGGCGCGGACAACCAGGACGTGGGCACCACCCCCAACCAGGGGCGGGCCTACGTCTTCTCCGGCGCCGACGGCTCGCTGCTGTTGACCCTGGACACCCCCAACCCGCAGGAGGATCCCGAGTTCGGCCGCTCGGTGGCGGTGGGGGACGTGGACGGCGACGGCAGCGGAGACATTGTCGTGGGAGCCCACCAGGAGGACGTGGGCGGCAACCCCGATGAGGGGCGGGCCTACGTCTTTTCCGGTGCCGACGGCTCGCTGCTATTCACCCTGGATACCCCCAACCCGGAGGCGCATGCCTGGTTCGGCTTCTCGGTGGCGGTGGGCGACATCAACGGCGACGCCAACGGAGACATTGTGGTGGGGGCACATGAGGAAGACGTGGCCGGCAACGCCGATCAGGGGCGGGCCTACGTCTTCTCCGGGGCCGACGCCTCCCTGCTTTCCACCCTGGACATGCCCTTCCCGCAGGGGAACGCCGGGTTCGGCCACTCCGTGGCGGTGGGCGACGTGACCACCGACGGCAACGGAGATGTCGCCGTCGGGTCGCCCAGAGAGGACGTGGGCGGCAACAACAGCCAGGGCCGCGCCTACGTCTTCTCGTCCGTTTCGGACGACCTCGATGGTGATGGCTGCACTAACGCCGAGGAGCTAGGCCCGGACCCCATGTTCGGCGGCATGCGCGACCCGACCAGCTACTGGGACTTCTACGACGTGCCGGCCCCCCCCATCTTCCACAATCCTGGCGCTGCCGCCAGGGATGGGATTATTACCATTCTCGGCGACGCTATAGCGCAGCTCTTCTACCTCGGCACCCTCGACAATGGCCCCCCCAATACGCATGGCGCCGACTACGACGACGACCTGGACTCCAACGGCGTGGAGGATGGCGCCGAGTATGACCGCACGCCCAGCACGGACCCCAGCAAGCCCTGGCAGTCGGGGCCTCCCAGCGGGGCCGTTACCCTTCAGGACCTGCAGGTGTTGTCGCAGCAGTTTGGCTCTCAGTGCTCCGGCGCCGGTGGCGCACCACCCGCCCCACCGTCGCCCTCCCAGCCGGCGCCGCTCACCCCTGCCAACGCCATGGCTGTGGATGCCGACCCCAGCACCCCCTTCCCAGCGGTGGAGTCCGATGTATCGGTACCCCTGGACGCCACCTTCAGTGTCAACATCGACGTTACGGACTCGGCCAGCGCCTACTCGAGCTACCAGTACACCGCGACCTGGAACGGCGCCATCCTTTCCCTGGTTGGCGTGACACAGCTCGAGCCGGTGGGCACCTGTGTCGATCCCGTTCAGACGCCAGCGGTCGCCGCTCCTAATGTCTTCGCTGGCTGCTACAGCATGACCACCACCACCTTTACCGGCGCCACGGATACACTTACCTTCGAATGTATCACCCCTGGCACGAGCCCCATCCACCTGGTGACCGCGACGGAGGAGCCCCTCAATTTCCGCACCGCGACTCTGGCAACTAGCGGCCACTTCATAGAGAGCAACCTGACTGACGCCTCGGTCACCTGCGTGCCCTGCGTGTTCCCGCAGGACGCCGACTGCGACGCCTGCTGGGACAGCGTGGAGCCAACCCTCGACCCGCCGGGCGACCCCATTGACCCCTGGGACTGGTACGACGTGCCCGTGCCCACCCTCTTCAGCGGCGGCCACCTCAGCGGCGACCCCAGCGGCACCGACAGCAGGGACCACGCCGTCAGCATAATCAACGACGTCCTCGCCGTGCTGGAGTACTCCGGTACCTCTGACGGCGGCCCGCCGAACGGTGCGGGCAGGCAGTACAACCAGGACGTCAACGGGGACACCGTGGACGACGGCATCGCTTACGACCGCTCCGTCGGCGCCACGCGCTCGGGTGCGCCCGACGGCGCCGTCAGCATCATCGTGGACGTGTTGACGGTGTTGGCGCAGACCGGCCAGAGCTGCGGATCAACGCCGCCGTAGGGCTCCAGCAGCCTGCACTCCCACCACGAG
>JBAUEL010000190.1:0-2217 GCA_049678585.1 Dehalococcoidia bacterium | reverse complement strand
CAACCTTTTCATCGTAGGTCAGAAGGATGCTGACGATCCGCCGGTACATCGAGCAGCAGAAAACCAGGGACTGGTAAAGATGTCCTACCTAACCCTTGTAGCGAAGGTCAAGGTCGAACCACTAACCCAAGCTGTGCTTCTGGATGGCATGAGGTGTGCGACCAAGGTTTACAACGGCCTGATATGGCACCTTCGGGTTGAACACCAGAATACGGGGAAAAGCACCATCAACCGAGCCCACCTGAACCGCCTCATGAAAGCCCTCCCGCGTGCGAATGGTTATTACTCACTCTCAGCCCAGGCGACACGAGATGAGGTCATACAAGCATACCGCAGCTTCTTTCAACTACAAAAAGGAGGCCATGAGAAAGCAAGACCGCCGGGTTTCAGGCGAAGGAACAGATATTCACCACTGCGCTACTTTGATGGCTATGGATTCAAGGTCAATGGCAACCGGCTCACACTGAGTATGGGAAGGAGGAGACAGGATGGTGTGAGACTGGTTACCATGGAGATCCAACACCGAAGGGATATCACCTATCGGCGGATCGTCAGCATCCTTCTGACCTACGATGAAAAGGTTGGGCTGCAAGTCCATCTGGTCGTGGATGTGGAGGACGGTCGGGCGAAGGGAGATGGCAAAGTGGCGGTGGATCTGGGTGAAACCCAGCTGATCTCAGCCATATTCGATGACGGTAAAGCCTTGCTGTACAGCGGAAGGAAGATTAAATCGATCCGGAGATACTGGCAGAAGGTCAGGAGATGTGTGAAGCCCCCCAATGAAGAAAATCCCATGAAAAGTAGACGCTATCGTCAGATCGACCGAAAGGAACACAGACAGGTCAATCATCTACTTCACATCATCACCAGGGACTTTGTACAGCGTTGTTACCAGGTTGGTGTGGGTACAATCGCGATCGGCGATCTGAATGGGCTGCGCTCCTCGATCGACTATGGGAAGCGAATGAACCAGCGATTGCACAGCTGGCCTTACGTAAGGATCGCGGACATGATCGAATACAAGGCTAGGCTGCATGGGATCGAGGTGGTCAGAACAGACGAGGCGTACACATCCCAACTCTGTCATGCGTGCAGGAAGATTGCCAGGTCAAACCGAAAGCAACGGGGCTGGTACAGATGTGAGTGTGGATGGAGTATGCATGCGGATATTAATGCCGGAGCAAATCTGTTTGAACGAGAGTTCAATGTATCTCCTCTAAGGAGTAGTGGGGCAGTGGCAGTCCCCGCAGTCGTGCCAATTAAGGTGAATGGGCATACGGTCTGCGAAGCATAGAAAGATGCCCCCCACTGAAGTGGGGGGAGCATGTCACAGGATGTGTTATCTTCCGATTCCCTTTATGCCCTGTGCACACATGACCGCTAATTCTTCAGGTAAAGTCGGTTAGCTACATATCAAAGATTGCCCACCCTTTACACATCGACATCGATAAGCTCACAAGCCCTCATCATACGCACCTCGAGCGTGCTGAACGGAGCGTGACTTACTTCTTACACCTAAACCGGCAACACGCTCTGGCCAGTGGCAGACTAACATGCAGCCAAAATCGAAGGCGGCTCCCATCGGGAGCCGCCTTGTCCCTTTGAGGATAACGACTTTACTATGGCAACGGCAGGTCAAACGTACGCGTCAGAAACGCCGCCATCTCCGCCCGGCTCACCAGGCCGTTCGGGCAGTATCGCAACGGACTCGTCGCACACCCCAACGTGATACTGTCATTGTAGAGTTGCTCAATAAAGCCATCAAAGAACCCATCCAAAGTCACATCAGAAAAAATCCCCGTCGCCGCTGACGGCACAAATGAGCTCCCGTGCTTTGCTCGCACTAGGAACACCGCCATTTGGGTGCGGGTCAAATAATTGTTCGGACAGTAGCGCAGCGGACTGGTGCCACACCCAGAAGTGATACCCAGGTTGTAAAAGGCCTCAATCCAATCCGCTGTCCAATCGTTCGGAACATCGGCAAATATCCCCGTCGCCGGAGGTGGTGTGTAACCCATCCCCTCGATCCCCCGCAAGAGGAAGATCGCCATCTGCGCTCGGGTCACCGAATTACCAGGACAGTACATCAATGGGCTCGCACTACAGCCGCCGGTGACCCCTGAGCGATACAGCCCCTCAATATACTTCCAAGCCCAATGGCTCTTGGCGACATCGGCAAAGGTTGCTATGGTCGAGAAGCCCGTATCGCAGAAATCC
>JBAUEL010000189.1:0-7801 GCA_049678585.1 Dehalococcoidia bacterium | reverse complement strand
GGGAGGTGTACACGCTGGAGGAGATCCTGGCCTCGCCTTTGGTGGCGGAGCCGCTGACGCGGCTGATGTGCTCGCCTATCGGGGATGGGGCTGCTGCGGCCATCCTGGTGAACGAGGAGAAGGCGCGTCAGTACACGACGAAGCCGGTGTGGGTACGCGGGACGGCGCTCGGCACGGGCAAGGACGCGCGGCCGCCGGGCATCAGCGAGCGGGTGGCGCGCAGCGCCTACGAGATGGCGGGCATCGGGCCGGAGGATATCCACGTCATGGAGGTGCACGACGCCACCGCCCCCGCAGAGGTCTTCATCTACGAGGAGCTCGGCCTTTGCCCTGAGGGGGAGGGTGGCCGCCTCATCGACGAAGGGGTCACGGAGCTGGGCGGCAAGATCCCCGTGAACACCAGCGGCGGCCTGCTATCCAAGGGACACCCCGTGGGCGCGACGGGGGTAGCCCAGATCTACGAGATATTCCTGCAGCTTCGCGGCGAAGCAGGCGAGCGCCAGGTGGAGGGAGCGAGGGTCGGCCTGACGGAGAACGGCGGCGGCATGGTGCGCGGCGAGGCCGCCGCAACCGCAGTGCACATCCTCAGCGTGTAGGGGACCCCGGCGATAGCGAGGGCTGCGGCCCCGCTCAGGCGGCCAGCGTCCGCGAGATGGCCTCTTCTATCTTCTCTTGTGAGGGCAGGACGGCCCGTTCCAGGGGACGGCTGTAGGGGACGGGCAGGTTTGGGTTGCCAACGCGCTGAACGGTAGCCTTCAGGGCCTCGAACGCCCGCTCCACCACCTGCATGCCGATCTCGGCGCCTACCCCGCAGCGCTCGGTGTCTTCGTCCACCACCACCAGCCGCCCCGTCTTGCGCACCGACCGCACGATCGCCTCTGTGTCCAGCGGCTCCAGGGTGAGCGGGTCGATGACTTCGACATCGACCCCCTGCTCCTCCAGGCTCGAGGCGGCCCGCAGGGCCAGCGTCACCATGTAGGACGTCGCCACGACGGTGACATCGCGCCCCTCGCGCCTGACCTCGGCGACGCCGAAGGGCACGCTGTAGTCCTCCTCCGGCACGGGGCCCTGGCTGCCCATCAGCCGCTTGTGTTGGAAGAAGACCACCGGGTTGTCGTCTCTGATGGCCGTCTTCAGGAGCCCTTTCGCGTCGTAGGGAGTGGTGGGCACGGCGATCTTCAGGCCGGGCGCGTGCATGTAGAGGCCCAGCGGCGACTGGGAGTGCTCGGAGGCGCCGCTGATGTAGCCCCCGATCGTCTCCAGGAAGACGATGGGCAGGGTCATGCCGCCGTTGGCGCCGTGGGTGTAGCGCCACTTTCCCGCCTTGCAGAGGATCTCGTCGAGGGCGCAGAAGACGAAGTCGGCCAGGGAGAACTGGGCCACCGGCCGCATCCCGGCCAGGGCGGCGCCGACGCAGGAGCCGGCGACGGCGGCCTCGCTCAGCGGCGTGCTCCTCACACGCCCCTCGCCGAACTCCTCGATCAGGCCGGCCGTGACGCTGGGCCGTCCGCCGCTCCAGTGGACGCCCAGGCCCAGCACGTAGACCGAGGGGTCCCTGCGCATCTCCTCGCGCAGCCCTTCGTTCAGCGCCTCCACGAAGCTGATAGTGCGCATTGCTCTGCCCTCCATGTGGTCCGTCACGCGTAGAGGTCGGCGAAGGCCTCCTCCGCCGGCGGGAACTCGCTCTCCTCGGCGAACTGCTGCGCCGACTGCATCTCTGCCTCGGCCCGCTCCTGGATGTCTCGCACCATCTCTTCCGTCAGGACGCCGCGGCTGAGGAGCGCGGCGCGAAAGCGGTCGATGGGGTCACGCTGCTTCCAGGCCTCAACCTCCTCGGGGTCGCGGTAGCCGGTGGGGAACCAGCCGCCCTCGGCGAATTCGCGGATGCGGTACGTCTTGAGCTCGAGCAGCGACGGTCCATCCCCGGCCCGCGCGCGAGCTACCGCCTCCTGCGCCGCCTCGTATACCGCCAGCAGATCGTTGCCGTCCACGGACCGCCCGGGGATGGAATAGGAGCCAGCCAGGTCCGCGATGTCCTCAACGGCGGTGGACATCGAGACCGGCGTCAGCCCGGCGTAGCGGTTGTTCTCGCAGACCCAGACGACGGGGAGTCTCCAGACGGAGGCCAGGTTCATCGATTCGTGGGTGGTGCCGCGATTGCTGGCCCCGTCGCCGAAGAACGACATCACCACTGCGTCTTCGCCCCTGATCTGAACGGCGGTGGCCAGCCCCACGGCGATAGGCGCGTGGCCGCCGATGGTCCCGCTCTTCCCGAAGAGCTTGTGCGCCACGTCTGCGAGGTGGCGCCCGCCCTTGCCCCGGCAGTAGCCCGTTCGCTTGCCGTACAGCTCGGCGAGGATCCTCGCTGGGTCCGAGCCTCTGCAGATGAAGTAGTAGGCGCCGCGATGGGTGTAGGTGATGTAGTCGTCCTCGCGGAGGGTGCTCAGGGCGCCCACCGCCCCCTCCTGGCCGACTCCGCTCATCCATCCGCCGGGGATCTTGCCCTCGGGCATGATGGAGATGACCAGGTCCTCGAACGCCCTTGAGCGGACCATGTTCGTGTACATTCCCAGCAACTGCTGGTTCGAGAGCTCCATGGCTGTCCTCCCGGAACTGCGACCTCCGGACCGTGAGGGCATTATCGCACCAGATGCGGTCTGGAGGCGATAGAGGGTACGTGCCGAAGGGCAGGGGGCGTGGGTGGCGACGACAATCAAGCTCGCCGAGCTTCACCAGGTAGGCCGTTCTCGTGCTACCCTAGACGTGCGCTCGGTGCTGGCCCTCTGCCCGGCGGTGGGGCAGGGAGGCATGCAATCGGGCAGTCCATTGGGCTGGTGAGGTGAAAGGGAGATAGCGGCATGCAGGGCGAAACAGTCGGCGCATCCGCCGGAAGGGGTGAACGAACTGCCGCCATGCCGGTGGTGGAGACGTCCGGCGTGGGCCGGGTGTTCCGTATGGGCGAGGTGGAGGTACACGCCCTGAGGGAGGTGAGCCTGGCGTTGGGGCGGAGCGAGCTGGCTGTGGTACTGGGCCCCAGCGGGTCCGGGAAGACCACCCTTCTGAACCTGTTGGGGGGCCTGGACCGGCCGAGCTCGGGGGTCATTCGGTACGGCGACGTGGACATCAGCGGCCTGTCCGACGGGAAGTTGGGCGGCTTCCGGCGCAATCACATCGGCTTTGTCTTCCAGTTCTTCAACCTCATTCCCACGCTTACGGCGCGGGAGAACGTGGAGTTCGCGGCGGAGCTGGTCTCCTCCGACCGGCGGGCCATCGACGCCCGCGTTGGCGAGCTTCTCTCGATGGTGGGCCTTCAGGAACGCGCGGACCACTTTCCAAGCCAGCTCTCCGGCGGAGAGCAGCAGCGGGTGGCCATCGCGCGGGCCCTGGCCAAAGACCCCGACCTGGTGCTCTGCGACGAGCCCACAGGCAACCTGGACTTCCGCACAGGACGCCAGATACTCGGGTTCCTGCAGGAGCTCACCGCCGAGCATGGGAAGACCTGCGTGCTGGTCACCCACAACAATGCCATCGCCGCGATCGGCAACCGCGTGATCAGACTGCGCGACGGGCGCGTCCAGTCGGACGAGGCCAATGCGAACCCGTCTCCCGCGTCAGGAATCGAGTGGTAGCGGCGTAGTGCCGGAGGACGGATGAGAAGCAGGAAGATCAACCTCCTGGTCCTTCGCGACATCATGGCGCGGAGATTCCAGTTCGCCGCCCTCATGGTCATCGTGGCCCTGGGCATCACCATCTACGTCTGCCTGGCCGTGGCGTTCGGCAACATCCGCAGCTCTTACGACCGCACCTACCGGGAGACGCACTTCGCCGACTTCACGGTGAAGGTCAAGGAGGCGCCTGACTCGGTTATCGATGAGGTGCGCGGCCTCCCTAACGTGAAGTGGGCGGAGGGGCGGCAGGTCATCGACAGCGGGCTGCTCGTCTCCGAGGGCAGGCTGATGCAGGCGCGGCTGATCGGGGTTCCGAGCGACCATCGTCCCAGCGTTAACGATGTAGTGCTGGAGTCGGGGAGGTACTTCGAGGCCGGCGACCGGAATGTGGTCCTTCCGGTTCGCAGCTTCACTGACTTCTACGACCTCGAGGGTGGGGACACCATCGAGGTATACACGCCGGAGGGGCTTCAGACGCTCAGGATCGTAGGAAGCGTTTCCAGCGCGGAGTATCTCATCCTCGCCGCCAGCAAACAGGATATTTTCGCCAGCCCGCGACGCTTTGGCGTTTTCTTCGTCCCGGAGGAAGAGCTGGAGGCGCTGTTCGGCAGGCAGGGGCAGATCAACGAGATCAACGTGGTGGTGGAGAGCGAGGGCGAGCGGGAAGATACGCTCTCCTCAGTGGTGGGGCTCCTCGAGGAGAGTGAGGTTGCGGTGCAGCAGACGGTCCGTGCCGAGGACCAACCCAGCAAGGCTGCCACCGAGCTCGACCTGGAGGGGGCGGAGGAGTTCGCGACGCTGCTCCCGGCGCTCATTCTTATCGTTGGCGCCTTTGCCATCTATATCGCCATGAGCCGGCTGGTGTGGGCTCAGAGAACGATCATCGGGCTGTCTCGAGCGGTAGGCTATGGAGCAAGGGAGATAGTCGCTCACTACCTGCTGATGGCGATGGTGGTGGCACTGGCAGGCGGCGTGGTGGGCATCGTGCTGGGGTACGGGCTCTCCATCGTTCTCACGAACGCCTACGCGTCCGCCCTGAACATCCCCCTGGTGAGCAACCGGTTTCAGGCCGAGCCCATTGCGATCAGCGTGGTGATGAGCATTGTGGTTGCTCTGGCGGCGGCCGCGATCCCGGCCTGGTCGGCGGCTCGGATGCTGCCCGCCCCGGCGATGCGTCCCTCGCCGGAGGTGGCCCTCGCCAGGGGGTCGGTGCCGCTCATCGAGCGGGTAATGGGGCTGGGGCGGCGCCCGCCGATGCTCCTGCGGCTGTCGGTTCGCAACGTCTGGCGAGCTCCGCGCAGGACCCTCTATACCGTCGGCGCCATAAGCCTCGGCCTGGTGCTGCTGGTGGTGGGGTTCTCCACCTTCGACAGCATGAACTTCATGATGGATACGCTGTTCGGCAAGACGTACCGGTGGGACATCGCCGGCATGTTCTCATCGTCTCAGAGCGAGAGCGCACTCCTCGACATCAGGTCCATCGAGGGCGTTGAGAGCGCTGAGCCGGCCTACTTTGCCCTGGCCGAGGCGACGGTTGGAGCGAGGGGGAGCAATCTGCAACTGGTGGCCCTCTCGTCCGGACAGGAATTGCATGGATTCGACCTGGAAGGGGGCAGGGAGGCCGAGAAATCGCTGGCCGAAGGCAAGCTCATCCTCACGAAAGGTGTGGCTGACCAGTTGCACGTGGGAGTCGGCGATAGTGTCGAGATCAGGACCGAGGGGGGTTCCGCATCGCTCGAGGTCGGCGGCGTGAGCACGGAGGCCATGGGCGGCCTCGCGTACGTCTCGATGGAGACGAAGGACGGCCTTCTAGGGCTTCCCGCTGGCTTCAACAGCGTCTTCCTGGGCACGACGAGCCCCTCGCTGGACGGTGACGTCCAGGCCGGCCTGTACCGGATGCCCGACGTGGAGGGGGTGCAGATCAAGCGGGAGATCCGCGAGGACTTCGAGGAGGTAATGGCGCTCTTCAACGTCATGATCTGGTTCGTGGCCGCCTTTTGCCTTGTCATGTCTGCCGCCATCGTCTTCAACACGATGACGGTCAACGTGTTGGAGCGAGAAAGGGAGACGGCCACGATGCGCACCCTCGGGTCGAGCAGCCTGTCGGTGGCGGCCATGCTCGTGACCGAGGGGCTCGCCTTCAGCCTGCTGGCCGTCGCACCGGGCCTGATCCTGGGCACCTGGGTGAGTTCGTACCTCATTCGGGCGTTCAGCTCCGAGTTTTTCACGATGTCGTTTCACATGTACACGGGGACCTACGTGATCATCTCGGTCCTGGTTGTGGTGACCGCACTGCTCTCTACGCTTCCATCGATCCGGTACTCCATCCGCATGAACCTGGCTGAGGCGACGAAGGTGCTGACCTAAGGGCAGGATGGGCATTATCGCGACGCGTGATGGGTCGATCTATTTCAGCGTCACGCAGTTATTCGCCGCGGCGCCGCTGACCGCGAGTTCGTCGGCGGGTAGGTCGTCGAGCCAGCAGGCGTCGGCCGGGAGGGGTCGCGAGAAGAAGCGCCCCTCGTCGCGTGGGTCGCGCGCCTGGTGGTACTTCAGGTATATCCGGCGCTCCAGGCGCTCGCCCTGGACCCCCACGATTTCCAGCTTGCCGGAGTAGTGAGACATGACGTAGCGCAGGCTCTTCGCCAGCCCGGAGCAGCCCCGCTTGGCCGCCTCGACGATGGCGTAGCCCCGCGCCAGTGGCACCCGCGAGTGCAGGCTCCCCGTGACCGGTCGGCACTGGAAAACGTAGTAGGGGGCCACGCCTGCCTCGGCGAGGCGGTTGAACAGGTCTCGCAAGGCCTCCGGGTTGTCGTTGATTCCCCGGAGGAGGACAGCTTGGTTAACCAAGACCACGCCGGCCTCCAGGAGGCACTCGATGGCACGCATTGCCTCGTCCGTCAGCTCCCGGGGGTGGTCAACGTGCGTCACTACGTACAGGCGCTTGTCTCTGCTGGTGTGCCGGGAGAGCACCTCGAGCAGGCCGGGGTCCGCCGTGATACGGATAGGCAGGAATACGGGGACCTTGGTGCCGATGCGGATAATCCGGACGTGCTCGATCTCGCGGAGGGCGGACAGCAGCCCGTCCAGCCGGTGGTTGGCGATGACAAGCGGGTCGCCTCCGCTGATCAGGACGTTGGTGATCTCGGGGTGATGACGGATGTATTCCGCCGCCGGCTCCAGGTCGCGGATGGTCTCATCACTCGAGGGCTGGCTGCGGTCGCAGAGCCGCTTGCGGAAGCAGTAGCGGCAGTAGGCGGCGCATCTGTTACTGCTGAGGATGAGCGCCGTCGCCCGGTACTTGTGCTGCAACCCGGGGACACGCGTGTTGTCCGACTCGCCGCTGGTGTCCAGCATGCCGCCGCCGCGAAGCTCCTCGCAGGCGGGGATCACCAGGCTGCGAATGGGGTCGTTGGGATCACGAACGTCGATGAGGCGCAGGTAGGCGCGCGGGATCTGCATGGGGAACCGCCGGACGACGGCGCGCAGTCCGGCCTCCTCCTCCGGCGTCAACGGCAGGTAGCTCTTGAGCTCATCGACACTGCGGACGGCCTCCTGGAGCGCTCTCTGCCACAACTGAGCCATGATAGCCTCCCTCCTGGGGAGAGGAAGGACCCTGCCGGCGCGGCGGATAGCAAGAGCCCGAGGCATAGCCCCGGGCTTGCGTGTAAGGACTATCCTCTCCCCTGTGCCTACGGGGTTAGCTGACGGGTTCGGCAAAGGGAGCTTGCCTACCCCGACCGTGTCGGAGATTCACCCCAGTGGTTGGGTCCCCCGTCCCCGGCGCTGACGCCAGAGTTCGGCCACTGATATTATGTTCTAGTCTCTAAATCAATTATACTACGGCGTCTCGCCTCCCGTGGCGGCGCCTACCCCCCGAGCCTGGTCGGTGAGGCGGCGCTTTCTTCCAGCTTGTTCGCTATTAGTATCGTCCGATCGGGGGGTATCTGTGGCGTCCGCTGTCAGGGCAGGGCGTCGAGCGATGAGCCTGCCTGCCCGTTGGCCAGCAGCGCCGTTGCCTAGCCCTGTGTCGCGGCTCTTGAGTCGCGCGCGGCGGCGTTAAAGATGTTCCTCGTCATTAGCGCCCGCTCCTGGTCGGCGCGGCGTCCGTAGATCTCCGTCCGCAGCTCATG
>JBAUEL010000188.1:0-3287 GCA_049678585.1 Dehalococcoidia bacterium | reverse complement strand
ATCGTGGAGATCACCCGGCAGCTCCGGGGTCAGGCCGGAGAGCGCCAGGTGGCCGATCCCAAGGTGGGCATCCTGCACAACGCGGGGATCGGCGGCGTCAACGTGATGATCTTCGAGGCGTGAGGCTGCCTCCGGACGCGAGGAGAGACGAGGGCGTTCACCTGGTGCTTATCGGTACGCGGGCAAGCGAGATCGGGCGGCCCCGGCCCTTCTGGATTCGTGCCCGTCTCACGGAGTTCGGCGGGCTTGAGGGGTGGCAGGGCATAGCCCAGTATTTGCAGCTCAGCGAAGAGCAGATGCCCCTGCTCGAGGGACCGCCCGCCGCGGAGCGGCGGCACTTCGCGTCGCCAGAGGAAGCCGCCGCCTACGTCAAGACGGCTGCGCGGCAGGCCGGGGCCGACGTGGTGGGCATCACCCCGGTTCGACCCTACCATCAGGTAGAGGGATACGATGAGCCGTTCCCTGTCGCGGTCGTCGTGGGCATGGCCATGTCGTGGGAGGAGATCCGCCAGGCCCCGGCTACTCCCGCCGGGCTGGAGACGATGCGGGTCTACTACGAGTTGGGCAACACGGTCATCCGCCTGGCCGAGCACATCCGCTCGCTGGGATGGGAGGCCATCGGTCACCACCCTCTGAGCGAGGCCCAGGGTAGCAGACTCCTCCAGTACGTGCCGATGGCCATCGACGCGGGCCTGGCGGAGCTGGGACGCTTCGGCTTCGCCATCAGCCCGGCGCTCGGGCCGGTGTTCCGCCTGGCCGCCGTCACCACCGACCTGCCGCTCGCCGTGGACCGGCCCCCGCCCTTCGGCTTCGGCATCGCCCAGTTCTGCGAGCTGTGCACGGCCTGCGTCCGGGCCTGCCCGACAGGCGCCATCCCTGCCGAGAAAAGCTGGGTGAGAGGGGTCTACAAGTGGAAGTTGGATGCGGAGGCCTGTTTCCCCCAGTTCGCCTCGCACATCGGTTGCAGTATCTGCATGGCCGTCTGCCCCTACAGCCTTCCGAAGGCCCGCGATACCCTGCTCCTCAAACACTGGGCCTTCACCGGCAAGGACCCGGGCTAGGCCCTTCCCGAGAGGACGGTCCGTTGACAGCCCCCTGTCTCTGATGGAGGATGGGGCTGTTCCTTCTGTTTGGCTACCGGTGGGGGGGTTCCATGAGCGGCGACTTGGTGCTGCACGGCGGACGCATCTTCACCTGCGACCCCGAGCGACCCTGGGCGGAGGCTGTGCTGGTGCGGGAGGGGCGCATCGTCTTGGTGGGCGATGAGGCCGAGGTAGAGGGAGCCGTGGGCGCCGACGCGCGGGCCATCGACCTGCGGGGGCGCCTGGCAGTGCCGGGCTTCTGCGACGCTCACGTCCATCTCCTCGAGCTGGGGGTCAGCCGCCAGGTCGTCAACCTGCGGGGCGCCCGCAGCCTGGAGGAGGCGTTGAGCCGGGTGAAGGCACGGGCGGAGCGCATGCCGCCGGGCCAGTGGGTACGGGGCCACGGCTGGGACCAGAACGAGTGGGCCGAATCCGCGTTTCCCGACCGGCATTCCCTGGACGTGATCGCCCCCGGGAACCCGGTGGCGCTTGCCCATACCAGCGGGCATGCCACCTGGGTCAACTCGCGGGCGCTGGCCCTCGCGGGGATCACTGCGGAAACCTCTGACCCCGCCGGCGGGAGGATCGATCGCGACGCGGAGACCGGGGAGCCGACGGGCATCCTGTACGAGACCGCCGGTCGGCTGGTGCGCGATGCCATGCCCGAGCTCGGCGAGGCGCAGCGCCGGGAGGCTCTGGGGGAAGCCGTGCGCTACGCGCAGAGCCTGGGCGTGACCGCCGCTCACGACATGGGAATGGGACGCCGCACCCTGGGGGCTCTTCGGGAGCTGCGAGAAGAGGGGGAGCTCGGCCTGCGGGTACACGTCTACCTGGACCGGGAGCGCCTGGACGAGTTCATCGCCGAGGGGCTGCGCACGGGCGACGGCGACGAGGTGCTGAGCATCGGCGGCGCCAAGTTCATCTCTGATGGAGCCCTGGGCTCGCAGACGGCCCTCATGCTGGAGCCCCTGGAGGGCCAGCCGGATAACTGCGGCGTGGCGGTGATACCGGCCGAGGAGCTGCGCGAGCTGGTGCGGCGGGCCCTGGGTGCGGGGCTGGCCCCGGCGGTCCACGCCATCGGCGACCGGGCCAATTGGGAGGTGCTGGACATCTACGAGCAGGGGCCGGGCGCCGAGCGGACGTTGCGTCTCCGCATCGAGCACTGCCAGCTTCTGCACCCGCAGGACGTACCTCGCTTCGCCGCCCTGGGTGTGGTGGCCTCTATGCAGCCCATTCACGCCATCTCTGACATGCACAAGGCCGACCGGCTCTGGGGGTCGCGGAGCGCAGGCGCCTACGTCTTCCGAAGCCTGCTCGACTCCGGTGCTCGCCTGGCCTTCGGCTCGGACTGTCCGGTGGAGACGATGGACGTCATCGCCGGCATCCACGCTGCGGTCACCCGTCGCCGGGCCGAGGGCGAGCCGGCCGGCGGCTGGTATCCCGAGCAGCGGCTCTCGGTGGAGGAGGCGGTGAAGGGCTATACCCTCGGCGGGGCGTATGCCGCCGGCCAGGAGGGCTTGCTCGGCTCAATCAGCCCCGGCAAGCTGGCCGACCTGGTCGTTCTCTCCCGGGACATCTTCGCCCTGACCGATCCTATGGAGATCCTGACCGCCCAGATCGACCTCACGATCCTGGGCGGTCAGGTGGTGTACGAACGCGAGGGCTAGGGCTCGGGGGTTCCTCCGCCTGGAGGAGGCTCCTGCGGCTCGATGCGGAGCTGTACTCCGCTCATGTCGATGCCTAGAGGGGGATACTCCTGCACGATGCCGAAGGCGTAGGCATAGATGTGCAGGTACCAACGCTGCATGGACACGCCGAAGCGGAACAGCCCCTCCGGGTAGCGCCCGGTGCGGAAGATGTTGATGGCGGCGAAGATCACCGTCAGGAAGTAGATCAGCCCGAAGAACCAGGCCACGATGGCGGCGGGGATGACCTTGATGAACTGGATGATCACACCCTTGGGCAGAGTGCCCTCCGGGTAGGGCACGTCAAGGCGGACAGGGTACTCCTCGTCGCCAAAGGGCGGGTACTCATCCCGCATGCAGAGGGCGTAGGCGTAGGTCCTGGCCGCCCACCGCAGGTAGCCCATGATGAAGTCGTATGAGTTGCGCGGGTACGTTCCCAGGCGATAGATGTTGACCCAGGCGATGATGGCGAAGATGAAGGCGATGATCCCATAGAAGTACAGGATGAAGTAGTGGGGAG
>JBAUEL010000187.1:0-5432 GCA_049678585.1 Dehalococcoidia bacterium | reverse complement strand
GCTGCTCTTTGAGCTGGGCGAGGGACTCCTCGAGGTGGGCGGCGCGGGCCTCGCGGTCGGCGGCGGTGACTTGGAGGCGGTCGATCTCGGCGCGGGCCTCAGCGAGCTGGTCCTGGAGCTGGGCGATGTCTTCGTCGGTCATGGGTACCTCCGTGGGGTGGCAGCAGGATAACCACTTGACAGGTCGAGGATAGAACATATATTCTCACAGCGTCAACGCGGTCGTGTCACTGGGCACGATTTGACGGGGGGTGGTACATTATGGCGGCGGGGGAGGTGATTGATGAAGTACCAAACGCGTGAGCGAAAGTCTGCCTTCATCCATGTGAACGACACCGGCAGGCCAGGGCTGGTATGCGGGGCCTTCCACGCCCTGAGCTACTACATCGGCTGCCCGTACAAGTGCTCGTACTGCTACCTTCAGGGGACATTCCGCGGCAAGGTAGATCCTGTCATCTACTCCAACCGAGAGAGGCTCCTGGCAGAACTCGATGAGTGGCTAGCTCAGCCAGGCCACTTGCGGCTGAATGCTGGCGAGCTCGAGGACTCCCTGGCGCTCGACGGTGTGATCCCTCTGGTCGATGACCTCGTGCCGCGCTTCGCCGCACAGACGCGACACAAGCTGCTCCTGGTCACCAAGTCGGCAAACATACGCAACCTGCTCAAGCACGACCCCCGAGGGCAGGTTATCGTGGCATTTTCGGTTAACGCGCCCGAGGTATGGCAGCCGTTTGAGCAAGGCGCGCCTCATCCCATGAAGCGCATCGAGGCCGCTGCGAAGGTCAAGGAGGCGGGCTACTACGTGACGCTGCGGCTTGACCCTATGATTCCTATTGAGGAATGGGAGCGGGCGTACGCCGCCTTTCTGGAGGATGCGTGCGCGGTGGTGACGCCCGATCAGTGGACGCTTGGGACCCTTAGGTACTTCCCGTCGCTGCCTGCCTGGGCGCGGAAGCTGGGGCGTGATGTGTCGGTGTTCTCGTACGCGAGAGAGCGGTTTCGTGGTGACGGGAGGATGCGCATCTCATCCGATTCAAGGGCGAGGATGTACCGCCTGGTCATGCGAGAAATCGGCGCCCGGCAGCCGGGATGCCCGGTGCGGCTGTGCAAGGAGACGGTGGATATGCACCGAGAAGTCGGGTCCCAGCAGCAGGGCTGCTGCTACGGCCAGGCACTCAAGAGAGATGGCACAGACATCGCACTTCTTTGAGCAACTCCGGGACCACAGCGAGATAAAGCTGCGAATCCTAGGGAAGTTCGTGGTACCCTGGAGCGCAAAACTGGGCTTCAAGGCGCAGGCGCGCGGTGGGCAGCGAATCTGGTATGTCGATGGCTTCGCGGGGCCAGGCAAGTACAGAGATGGCAAAGCTGGATCGCCCCTCATTGGGGCTGGCCAAGCGCTCGGCGTGTTGCGAGGGAACAAGGAGTATGTACTGGGCTGCGTGAATGTGGAGCGGGAGCCATCATACTTCCGGTCACTGGAGGAACTGACGCAGCACTTCAAAGACCAGGGCGTCCCCATGCACAACTTGCATGGGGACTTTTCATCGCTTGTACCGAGAATCGCAGAGATCATCGGTGCCCACGACCCAGTCCTGGTGTTCATTGACCCGTTCGGAATCAAGCCCTTGGTGTACCAGTCCCTCAAACACCTAATCGCGCGACCGGGCGAGGTAGACCTGATCCTCATCTTTCAGACCCGTGCGGTGTGGCGTTTGGCCACGGAGCATGGCGACCTAGTGACTCGGGCTGTTGGAAGCGATGAATGGGCCCCGCTGTGGAAAACGCAGCGATTGGATGCTGTGCTCGACACCCTCGAAGCGAATCTTCTTTCCGACGGCAAGTTCTGCGCTGTCGCAGCGTATGGGGTCCGAGCCGAGAAGGAGGCTGCGCCGAAGTACCACATGGTAATGGCGAGCCGCAGCGTGCACGCCTTCGAACTGCTGAACGACATGATCTGCCAGGAGGAAAAGCAGCTGGGCACAGAAGCATACGCGAGACGTGCACAGACGTCGTTTCTGCCAGAATTCGACAGATTCGCGTCCCAGCAAGAGTTGACGAATGCTATTCTCGCGCACTGTCGGGCCCAATCGCGCACGACGCGACGCGACATAGTGGACCATATTCTCCTGAGCCACTGGGGCCAATGGCACACGGGTGACGTCAAGCAGGCTGTGCGCGGTCTGATCGAGGCGGGCTGGCTGGCTAGGCACAAGCGGGGGAAAGGGCAGATAGATACCGACCCGTTGACGTTGGCGGAGTGATTCGGGCTCGCGGGGTCTTCAGTGAGGCGCGCTGAAATAGCCGCGCAGCCCGGGTATTGGGCACAGGCAGACGTAGGCTAGGCAACCCCAAGCGGTCCTCCCCCTACTCCCTCCCCACCGCCGCGCGAGGGTTGGCGCCGTTCGGGGAGAGGGTGGCCTGCTCGTCGCGCCAGCGGCGCCTGTCGGCCCTGCCGACGTGCTAGAATAGGGCGGAGGGAGAAGCTCAGCCGTGGACTGGAAGAAGCGCATCGTCATCGATCCGCGGGTGCTTGCAGGCAAGCCGGTCATCAAGGGAACGCGCGTCCCCGTCGAGGTCGTGGTTGGGTCCCTGGCCGGCGGCATGACCGTTGAGCAGGTCTGCCAGGAGTACCAGATCGCCGCCGAGGACGTTCGGGCAGCCCTGACCTACGCCGCCGACGTACTGGCTGACGAACGGGTCCATGCGCTTCCTGCTGGATAAGAAGCGAAAGCATACTCACGTGAACACCTATCGCTTTGCCGTGGTCATCGAGAAGGACGAGGACAGGTACTTCGCCTACTGTCCCGATCTCCAGGGTTGCTACACTCAGGGGGACACCCTCGACGAGGCGCTGGACAACATTCGAGACGCCATCAAGCTCCACGTCGAGGACCGCCGGGCTCAGGGCGAGGCCATTCCGCCGCCGACCAGTGTGACCCTCACTACCCTTGAGGTCGCTGTGTGAGCGATAGGCTCCCGCGCGTCAGGGCCTCTGAGGTCATCCGCGTGCTGGAGCGCCTGGGCTTTCGACTTGTCCGGCAGAGCGGGAGCCATCGGATCTATCGCAACGCCGAGGGCAAGAGAGTCACTGTCCCCTACCACGCGGGCCGGACACTTCACCCTCGCCTGCTGGCTGCCATCCTCCGCGACGCGGACCTGACACCGGACGAGTTCCGGGAGATGCTCTAGCCCCCCTACTCCCTCCCCACCGCCGCCCTTGGGTTCGTGCCGTTCTCGGAGAGGGTGGCCTGCTCGTCGCGCCAGCGGCGGAACTCCTCCTCGGGATCCTCCACGCCGAGCTCGTCGGCGGCGCGACGTCGCGAGTGGATGCCCGCCGCCACCAGTGTTCGCTCGTCGGCCACCAGGCGGCTGCGGTCCTGCGGCACCACCGGCCCCCAAACGATTCGCGTGCGATAGGGCGCGTAGGAGACACCGGTGTGCTGCTCCAGGATGCGCAGGATGAGCTCGTTGCGGCGTCGGTAGGCGGCCGAGCGGATGAGCCGCTTGCGCTGCACCTTCTTCATCAGGGGGTCCATCTCCACCTGGAGGGCCACGCCCGAGAGGCCCTGGGGGTTGGTGCCGAAGGCCGTGCGCGGCGACTCGCCCAGGTCGTGCAGGGTGCGATAGATGAGGTCCACGAAGTCGACGTGGAGCTTGACGCCGCCGCCCTGGAGCAGGTCGAGGAGGTAGGCGCGGGCGCGCTCGGGCAGCTCCCAGACCGCGCCCGGCTGGACGGCGATGTCGGAGGACTCGCTGACGTTCTCCAGCACGGCGATGGGGTTGCCGGAGAGCTCCAGGATCATGGAGAGCTGGGAGAGGGCGCGGTTGAGCTCGCGGACGGACTCACAGATGGGCGGGATGTCGGAGACGCCCCAGAACTTCTTGGGCTCGCGCAGGTTGGGATAGATGACGAATGGGATGAAGCCGTAGGGGTTGGCCTTCTGCTCGAGGCGGACGCCGTCGACCCACAGCTCGAACTCCTGAGCGGTCCACACCTCCACCACCTCGATGCGGCGGGAGCGAGCGGAGCGCGTCTTAGGGGAGCGGTAGGCGTAGAGCATCTCGGCCTCTTCCGGCGAGAGGATGTAGCGGCTGGCCACGCGCCAGATGCGGGTGATGTCGTCGGCCAGCCACCAGACGAAGAGGCCCTGGACATCGGGGGCGGAGACGCGGACGCGGCGCTCGGCGGTGTCCCAGGTGACCTTGAAGGCGACATCGCCCAGGACGGCGGCATCGATCTCGGTATCGAAGTCGAGCTGGTCGAGCTGGTTCTGGTCGTAGACCTCGGCGAGCGCCTTCTCGGCGCGGCGGGCGCGCTCGTGGGCCTCGGGCGAGGCGTCCTGGGGGTCGACGGCCACGTGCACGCCCGACATGAGGTAAGAGGCGGTCTTATCGACCAGGGCCTTGGCGTAGTTGAAGGTGAGGCGCCGCTGCCGGCGGCGGGGCGGGCCGGGCCACTGCTCGCCCTGGTAGAAGGCCAGGTTCTCGGCGTAGGCGCGGAGCCTGGGGCCGTCCATGCGGGCGATCTGCTGGGGAAGGGTGATACCGTTCATGGGGTTCCTCCTGCGGTGCTGAGTGGGTGCGGAAGGCGCATCAGGACCGCCCATTGACCTTCCTGAGGATGCGAAAGACGCTGCGCCGTGACAGGCCGTACTGGCGGGCCAGGGCGTTGATGGGGATGCGCTCGCTGGCGCGGCGGCGGGCGATCTCGGCGTCGCGGCTCTCGGTGAGGAGGCGTCGAGCGCCCCCCGGCTGGTCGTAGCGACAGCGTGGGAGGGGGCAGTCCAGGCAGCGGGGGGCCAGCTCGCAGCCGGTGTCGTGGTAGTCCAGGCTCTCGGGCAGGGCGTCCTCGCGGACGCGTCGCTCCGGCAGGTGGATAACGTCTGTGTCCTCTGGGGCCCGGCGGGTTGCCCGTGTTCGTATCGCGTTCATCCCATACATCCCCGACGTAGCTCGTCATGACCACTCGCTTCGTATCCTTCCCCGGGCGGGCCGCGGGCGCGCGTCGGAGGCCGCCTCCACGGCGAGCGCGAGGCTCATCAGGTAGTCGTCGTGGCCCTGGGAGGGGTCCACGAAGAAGTTCATGGTGCGATTGGCTCGATAGGCCACGCGCGCCAGCTCCATCTCGCGCCAGAACTGGCGATGCTCGGCGGAGCCGTCGGCGGCGTAGGTCTTGAGGCGGCCGCCGTTAATGGCGGCGAGGAGGGCGTAGCCCAGGCGGGACTTGCTCTCGGCGGTAAAGCGGACCGGGCGCACCACGGCTTCGCCCAGGGCCGAGGTCAGCAGGCGGGCGGCGGTCTCGCCCAGGCCGGTGGCGTCGACGGCGAGGCGGCGAAGCGACCAGAGGCTCTTGCTGAGGTCGATGAGCTGGGCAAGGAGGGCATCGTGGGCCTCGCCGACCCAGGCGTAGTGCTCGACCACCTCCAGGC
>JBAUEL010000186.1:0-12797 GCA_049678585.1 Dehalococcoidia bacterium | reverse complement strand
CGGAGTCTCCGTAGGTGTGGGCGTGGGCAGCGGAGTCTCTGTCGGCGTGGCCGTGGGCAGTGGAGTCTCCGTTGGTGTTGCGGTGGGCAGCGGAGTCTCCGTCGGTGTGGCTGTAGGCAGCGGCGTCTCCGTAGGTGTGGGCGTGGGCAGCGGAGTCTCCGTTGGTGTGGCTGTAGGCAGCGGGGTCTCCGTTGGCGTTGGCGTGGGTAGCGGAGTCTCCGTAGGCGTAGGCGTGGGCAGCGGGGTCTCCGTGGGTGTGGGCGTGGGCAACGGGGTCTCCGTCGGTGTGGGCGTTGGCAACGGGGTCTCCGTCGGTGTGGGCGTTGGCAACGGAGTCTCCGTCGGTGTAGGCGTGGGTGTGGGTGTCACCGGTATCTCCTCGCCCCCGAGCGAGAACGTGGGCTCCGGCTCGGTATACCTTCGGGCCAGGAAGTCGGTGAAGGAGCCCGTGACCTGAGCGGCGATCCAGGCCACGTCGCCTGCATTCTCATGGTCGGTGGCGTCCGTGCAGGATAGGTCGGCGGCCTCCGCGGGCTTTCTGGCTGTGGCATCCAGCCATCCCTTAAGGTTGGTGGGGTTGGTCCCCCAGATGGCGAAGGCCTGTCGATGCCATGCCCCGTCCAGGGCCCAGGCCGCAAGGTTACTGACCGGACTGCAGAGGCCCGCATCGGTCCTGTTATCTTTCTGCATGGCCGGGTTGGCGTGTGGTTCTACGCTGCAGCCAGCGCTGCTGGCCTGCACGAAGGCGTACCAGTTGTCGCTGCTCGCGCCGCCACCCGAATAGCGTGCCGTGGGCCCCTGGGTGACGTCGGTGCCGTAACATCCCGTGTAGCGAAGGCGCTGTTCGAGGAACACGTCGCGCTCGCCGAAGGCCGCCAGGCGCAGGCCCCCCGTGGCGCTAGCGGCGGTGTCGAAGTCGACGCGACGGTTGGTGCCGTCCCAGGTAAAGCCCGTATAGGTGCTGTCTCCGTGCCAGTTATCCTGCCGGCCGATGGCGTACTCGGCCAGCCGGTCGGTGGACCAATCATTGTAGTGGAGGTAGACGGCGGACCTGTCGGCGGGCGGGGCACCTGCCGCGGCGTTCCCGTAGTAGAAGTAGTAGTTGTCGTCGGAGGCGGCGGCGGCGATGTCCTGCTGGAGGGCGAACCAGACCTCGGTGCTGGCGGTGCCGCAGCCGTAAAGGTCGCGGTCGAGCTCCGCCCAGGCCGAGCCGCTCCACCATACCGCCCGCAGGTCGTCGCAGTTCGATTGGAGCTTGCCCCCGCCGATCAGCATTCCGGTATCTGAGAGAACTTGGACGCTGTAGCCGGCATATCCGTTGTACGGAGAGTTGGCGCCGGTACTGATGGTGATGTTCTGACGGTAGGCGTAGGCGGTATCCCACCACTCGCCAGCGGGCGCGGCGGCATAGAGCTGGCTATGCCGTCCTCCCTGTGCGCCCAGGGCGTTAACCAGGGCCAGCGTCGCCAGCGCTAGGAGAGCGACGACCGCAAGCCGGGGCTCTCTTGAGGAAAGGATCCCGCTCAACCTTTTTCTCTACTTGGTGGAGGCCTGTGCGGGGTGCCACCAAGCGACCGCACAGAAGACGGAACCCGACCTATGATGAAGGCCGGGCTCCCCCAAACTATGCTCTTTTCGCGCACGACCCCACACCCTACCCACGAGCCGTAGCTCCAGTAATGGGCAGCTAAGGCGGGGATCTGCCATCTATAATCATAACGCATCTGTCAACCACCCGTGTCAGCCCAATACGACCATGTCGTGCGTCCGCGGCGGCTGTGCGCCTTCCCGCTTCACCAAGCTGACGTGTCCGGCTGGCCCCCTTTCTGTTCCCTTTCCTAGGCCTGTGACATCGTAGGCAGTGAAAGGGTTGACGTCGCGGAGAGGAACGCGAAGACAGCCTGCCCTGGCCCGCGCCTCGGCGCCGAGGGGCCGGATCGTGTATACTCTAGCCGGGCTTCGTCCTGCCGAGGGCGGTACGATGGCGGGCCGGATGCAGCGACGTTGAGCTAGTGGATCAGCATGATCCTTAGATGGCGCTTGGTCGGCTCCATGGTCGTGCTTGTTGCCGGCCTCTTCGTTGTCGCACTGGTCATCGTGTTCTGGGGCGAGAACGGTGAGGAGCCGGAGGGGCCCACCGCCCATACTACCGCCGTTGCCACCCCCACTGTCCGCCCGATAGCTCCCACGCGCACCCGCGGCCCGGGCACACCCAGTGTAACCGGCACCCCCGAGCTCACCGAGCCGGGGGAGAGCGAGGTCGTGCCGTCGGCAGAGAGTCCGGTGCTGGCCCCAGCCGGAACCCCTGTGCAGGTAATCCCGGGGGAGGCGCCGCCTGCGCCTCCGCTTCCTGGCGAGACCGCCACCCCTATCCCGGTGTCTCCCCTGCCTGATGAGACGGCGATACCTATCCCGCCGTCGCCTCGACCGTCACCTCTACCGACGCTGACCCCCACGCCCATTCCCGCTCTGCCCGACCTGGTGGTGCGGGACCTGAGGGTCCGTCGGGACAGGATCGTGGTAGTCATTGGCAACGACGGCGAGGGCGATGTGTTGGCCGGACAGACGGTGGAAATTGGTGTGCGGGGGATCGTGGCTGAGAGCCAGGTCATGCCGGTAACCCTGAGCAAGGGGGAAGGGCTCACTATCCTCCTTGAGGATCAGGTCCTGTACAAGCGGGAGAAGGTCATGGGTCGTGTCGACCCCAATGATCTCATCCCCGAAGAAGACGACAACAACAATAGCTTCACCAAGGAGCTTCTGCCGGATGTGCCCGTGGACCTGGGGGTGGTGGCACTCCTGGCGGTAGGGACCGAGCAGCACCTCGCCGTGTATATTCGCAACAACACGGAGGTTCCCATTCTTGGGGCCGACGTGAGCATTCAGGTGTTTCGCTCAGACCCTCAAGAGCCCGCCACGACAGCCCGGCAAACGCTGAACCTGGACCCGTTCGAGATAGCCCAGGTCGACATATTCCACCAAGTAGCTACCAGGGGCGTCTTCTTCCGGGTAGTGATGGAAGTCATCAACTTGCCGGACGCAGACCCCTTGAATAACACCTTCGAGGGTACGATCCCCTAGCTCTCTGGGTTCGAGTACGGACGCCGTCGATTCCTGGGCGGGGCTAAACGGAGCAGTGGGCCTCGGCCAGTTCGTACAGCTTCATCGTTCTGCCTCCCTTTCGCCAGGCGGAGCCTCAGCGCCATGGTGAGCCTCGCCTGCTCGTAGGCCCTGGTGACGTCCGCCGGTACGAAAGGCCGCTCCAATACCAGCCTGCGGCTCCTGGGGCCGGTGGGGTATCGCCCGCTGAGAGCGCTTGGTGCGAAATTAGAGCTGGACATGTGCCATCGTCGCAGGGGAGGCGACTAAGGACACCGCCGCCACCTCGGCGAGAACACATAGGTCTGTTGAGCGATGAGGGCTCAGCCGATCAAGACTTAGGTCAGCGAGACTTGCGATATGTTCAAGGTACACGCCGCCGCCTGCGCCCGGGGATGCCCCTTGGCCCTCGTCATCATCTTCGCGGCACTGGCCGCTGCGGCAGCCGCGGCCATGGTCGGCTGCGAATCCGAGGAGCCCGAAATCGGCGCTACTCCGACCACAGCGGCTGCTGCAGGCAGCCCTGAGGCGCTACCCGAACCGCAGGTCCTCTCGCTCGCACCCTCGGACTCCGCGGCTGCTGACGTACACGAGCTCGTCCTCTCCTGGCGTCCCATATCCGGCATTGACCGGTTCGTCCTCTGTGAAACCGTCCCCCCGCACGGCACCGATTGTGAGGAGCATCTGGGCGTCTCTGAGGCGACCGTCACCGTGGCTGGGCCCACCGATGACCCGCAGGCGACCGGCGTCTGGCGCAAGTACCTCTGGCTACAGTCATGTGGGGAACGCGAGTGCTCCAGGCCGCCCACCCCGGCGGGGGCTATCGCCCACCGAGTCGCCTACGGCACCAGCGCCTGGAACTTCATCGTGGTCGTGCGAAGGCTGGAGAGGGATCAGGTCGAGGTAGCCCTGGCCAACGCAAGCCAAAGAAGGTCTGAGACCTCCACTCTGATCGCCCGAACGCCTGGCGGTTCAGAGATCGCCCGCTGCGAGGACGTTGCCTCCGGCGAATGGTGTGGGCCCTTCGAGGGCACTCTGCTGTCAAACGAAATCGTGGCAGAGCAGGTCTACGGGGAAGTCGGCGTAACCGCAAAGCTTCCGGTGATGCCCAGCACCACTGCGCCGGAGCGCACCCCACAGCCCCTTCCGTAGCCTCACCTATCGAGGTCCCGCTGCGCAGGCGCGAGAGCCCGCTTCTGCCGAAGTGCGAGTATACGTAATCCACCAGGCAGGCGAGTGGGCCCGGCGCCCCTCCTGCTAGCTAAGCGGCGATACACATACTTGACGAATACGTTATGATATAGATGGTGGATCCCCGCCCTTGCAGTGTCTTACTGGAGTTACGGCTCCTAGGCAGGGCGTGGGGTCGCGGGCTAAAAGAGAATAGCGAGGGGGAGCCCGACCTATCTAGGTCGGGCTCTATGTTCCTTGCGGCCGGCTGGTGGCGACCCGCACACGCCTCTGTCAAGCGAAGGTTGAGCAGGATTCTTTCTTCAAGACGACTCTGGGCTGCGGGCGTCGCTCTCCTGGCGCTGGCGACGCTGGCGGCTGCTGACGCTTCGCCCACAGTCGCAGGCTGGATCGCCACGTCTAGCGACGTCGGCACCGGCGTCACCTCCGGCCCCCACGCAGCGGCGGCCGCGGCCACCCAGACCATCGTGGTGCTGCCGGGGCAGGCCCTGCTGGAGGGCTCCGGCATCAGCGGTACGCCCACCACCCAGACGGCGGGCGCGCCGTTCACCGCAGATGTCTACGCGGTGGACGGCTCCTTCAACATCGACACCACCGCCACCGGCACGGTATCGGCGGCGACCGGTGACCCCAACGACGTCGAACCTCCCTCGCACGAGCTGGTGAGCGGGCACGCTGCCTTCACCATCACCCCGGTGACGGCGATCACCACCGGCTGGACCATCACCCCCAGCGGCGGCCCCGGCACCAGCGTCGCCTCCGATCCTTACCCCGTGGTAGCGGCCCTGGCCACCCGGACCATGGTGGTATTGCCGGGGCAGACCCTGACTGAGGGGTCCGGCATCAGCGGCAGCCCTGCCGCCCAGGCCGTAGGCGTATCCTTCACGGCCGATGTGTATGCGGTGGACGACTACTTCAACGTGGACACCAGCGCCGGCGGCACGGTCTCGGTGACCACCACTGACCCTTACGACCTGGAGCCCACCCCACGCGACCTGCTGGGAGGGCATGCCGCCTTCACTATCACCCCGGCAATGGCCACTACTACGGGCTGGACTATGACCCCCGGCGGCGGGCCCGGCGCCAACCTGACATCTGACCCCTACCCGGTGCTGGAGAGCCCGCTGATGGGCACGGCGGTGTACATCTACCCCCTGACGCAGACGGTGATGGCGGGTTCGAACTTCGAGGTGGACGTGGTCGTGGCCAACGTGACGAACCTGGGCGCCTTCGAGTTCACGCTGGCCTTCGACCCGGCCTTGGTCGAGTTCGCCAGCATCAGCCAAGGACCCTTCCTGGGCAGCAGCGGACGCACTGTTAGCTGCATGCCGCCGCTGCTGGCGGAGGGCAGCGTGAGCTTCACCTGCGTCACTCTGGGCGCGGAGCCGGGCGGCGCCAGCGGCTCGGGGGTCCTGGCGGTGGCGCAGTTCTCGGCGGTGCGCGCGGGGGTCGGCATCCTGGACCTGCGAGACGTCATCCTGCTTGAGCCGGATACGACGCCTATCCCGGTGGATCAGGTCATCGACGGCTCGGTGACGGTGGAGATAACCCCCACGCCGACACCCACGCCTGTCCTGACGCCCACGCCCACGCCTACCCTCGAGCCGGGGGTGACTCCAACGGTGACGCTGACCCCCAGCATCACCCCTACCCCCAGCGTGACCCCTACTCGCACGCCTACCCCGACCGCTACTCCCCCGCCGCCTCCGACGAAGGTACGAGTGGACCCCGTGGCCCAGACCGCCTCGGTGGGCGACCAGTTCACCGTAGACGTGCGTGTGGACGACGTGGTCAACCTGGGTGCCTATCAGTTCAGGCTGGCCTTCGACCCCGCTGCGGTAGCCTTCGTGGGCGTGACGAACGGGGCCTTTCTCGGCAGCAGCGGCCGCCCGGTGAGCTGTCCGCCACCGATACTGACAGCCTCGAGTGTGCGGTTCTCCTGCTCGACCCTGGGGGCCGAGCCCGAAGGGCCCAGCGGCTCAGGGGTTCTCGCTACGGTGCGACTCGAGGCTAGGGGGGCGGGGACCAGCCTGCTGGACCTCCGGGAGGCCCTCCTCTTGACCCCCGATGCCCAGATCATCCCCGTGGATGAATTGATCGATGGCTCGGTCACGGGAGTGCCGCCGACGCTCACCCCTACCCCCATGCCTACCTCTACTCCGACGGCGACACCCACACCCACCGCAACGCCTACCCCGGAGCCCGGCGTCACCCCGACGGCCACCCATACACCAACCGCTTCGCCCACCCCGACCGTGACCCACACACCAACCGTCTCGCCCACGCCCACGGCCACGCCGGGACCGACCACCGTGCGCATAGACCCGGCAACCCAGAGCGTCCCGGTCACCTGGGTGTTCACGGTGGACGTGCTGGTGGACGACGTGAGCAACCTTGGGGCCTATGACTTCACCCTGGCCTTCCATCCTGCCGTGCTGACCTTCGTGGACATCGAGAACGGGCCCTTCCTGGGCAGCACAGGCCGGCAGGTGAACTGCCTGCCGCCTCGTCTTACGGCTGCCAGCGTCAGTCTCCACTGCGTCACCCTGGGAACGGAGCCGGCAGGACCCAGCGGCTCCGGGGTGCTCTCCACGGTGACATTCGAGGCGGTAGGCGCGGGCACCAGCGTCCTCGACCTCCGCGATGTGGTGCTGCTGACGCCTGCGGGAGCGCCGATAGAGGTGACGGTGGTTATCGACGGCTCGGTGACGGCGGTGGCCGGGCCGACCCCTACGCTGACCGTCTCGCCCACCCCTACACCGACTCTCTCGCCCACTCCTACGCCCACCCTGGAGCCCGGCGTCACCCCCACGGCCACCCCCACGTCCAGCCCGACGCCCGTGACCACGCCCACGCCTACGCCTACCCTCGAGCCGGGGGTGACCCCCACCGTTACTCCGGTGCCCGCTATCGTCGCCGTCGATCCGTCCAGCCAGAGCGTGCCCGCGGGCCAGCAGTTCACTGTGGACGTCACCGTGGCCGACGTCACCAACCTGGGTAGCTACGAGTGGATGCTGGAGTTCGATCCCTTCGTCATCGAGTACGTCAGCGTGGCGAACGGGCCCTTCCTGGGCAGCACAGGCCGCTCGGTGTTCTGCCCGGGCCCCATCCTGGACGAGGGGTCGGTGCGCTTTGGCTGCGTGACTACGGGGACAGCGCCGCCGGGCCCCAGCGGTTCGGGCGTTCTCTCCACGCTCACCTTCAGCGCTTTGGCCGAGGGCACCAGCGCCCTGCACTTTGCCTGGGTGGAGCTGAGCGACCCCCTGGGTGACGACATCCACGCCGTCTCTGAGGACGGCAGCGTCACCGTCACCTCGGGCACCACGGCTGCCTTCGGCGGGCCGGCGAACACCTCCGGAGAGGCGGGCGGGCCAGCGGGCCCGCCGCCGCAGAGGCTTTCACCTTCGCCCGGCGTTGACACCATCGCAAGCGGAGACGGGCGCCTCTTTGTCCGCATCATGGCCGTGATGGTCATGGCGATCGCCGTGGTAACGGGCGCACTGGCCTTGGCGCCGTTCGCCTACGCCGCGCTCCCGAGATGGGCAGATGCGCTCCGCCGTGGGGGAGTCCACGGCCTTCGCCTGCAGGGCCTGCGTTTGGCCGCCGACGGCGAGCTAGGCGGCGTTCTGGCTGCGGCACGTCGCCGGCTCGGAGCGTGCCTGGCGTTGCTCGACTCCCGCTGGTTCGGGCGGGCGTCCTCCGTCCGGCCGTCGGCGGCCCGGCTGGGTGTGGGCGGTCTGGCGCTCGGATTGCTGGCGTTGGGTGCCACGTTGTTCGCGCAAGGCAGCGCAGCCATGGAGCCTTCAGCGGCGGGCGGCGCGGTCTCGGTGGTGAAGGAGCCCGCCACGGTCAGCTTGTTTGTCGGGGCCGGGGAGGTGACCATCGCGGAACAAGTGAATAACGTCCCCGAGCCGGGCCTGGGCGCCTTCGAACTGGCCATCCTGTACGACGCGTCCGTCATCGACCTGGCGATCCAGGAGGGCCCCTTCCTCAGCAGCACGGGCCGCACTACCACTTGCAGCACACTCTTCGGGGAGAACCAGGTGTACCTCTGGTGCGCCTCCAGCGGGCCTCAGCCGGGGCCCACGGGCTCGGGCACTCTGGCCAACCTGGTCGTCCGGCCGGACCCTCTCCTGCGCATCCGGCCGACGGTCAATAACGGACTGATCATGCTGCTGAACAACCTCAGTGCAGAGACAGGCCTGGCCGAACCTCTCGGCGACGACATCCCGGTGAGCTCGGTGGGCGACGCTGTTCTCATCGTCCAGGCTCTGGAGGGCGATTTCAACCAGGACTGCATCATCAACATCTTCGACGAGCAGGATATCGCTCTGCGCTACCAGGCTCTCTTCGGCTCCCTCCTTTATGACCTGTTCTATGACGTAGAGCCCCTGCAGGGGGACTTGGACATTGACATCAAGGACCTCCAGTTCGTATTTGGCCGCCACGGCTGGTTATGCCCGGAGCCTACCCCTACGCCCACGCCGACGCCTACCGCCACGCCGACGGGCACGGCTACGGCGACGCCCAGTGTCACCACCACGCCCACACTGACGGCCACCGCTACGCCTACGCCTACGAAGACAGCCACGCCGACGAGCACGGCTACGGCGACGCCCACGGCGACTACCACGCCTACGAAGACGGCCACGCCGACGAGCACGGCTACGGTTACACCAACACCCACGGCGACCGGCACGCCCACGCTGACGGCCACCGCCACGCCTACGAAGACGGCCACGCCGACGGCCACAGTTACGGCGACGCCCAGTGTCACCACCACGCCTACGAAGACGGCCACGCCGATGGGCACGGCTACGGCGACACCCACGGTAACCGGCACGCTCACGGAGACAGCCATGCCGACTGCCGTGGTTATCGCTGCCCCCACACGGGTCGTCTCGCCTGCACCATCGCCCACGCCCACGCTGGTGCGCGCCGTCGCACCCATCGAGCGCGCTCCGGTGGTGCCGGAGCATCTACCGCCCACCGGCGCGGGACGCCCCATCGAGCCCACATCCTGGAGCATGTGGCTATTGGTCGCTTTGGGTTTGACCGCGTTGGCGGTCGTCGGCGGGAGGGCGGCAGTTGCACGTATAAGTAGGGGAGCGCGGAACGGCGCTACGAGCGGCATCTCTGCTCGCCGAACTGCACGGAGGCGGAGGAAGAGACGCGGCTGAGGCCGGAGCTCTTATCGGGCGCATGTTGGCGGCGGCCCACGTGTGACCTCGCAGAGGTCCTGGGCTGGTCCCCTTCGACGACGGCCATCGGCTCAGTCAGCCCCGCCTTAGGGCAGCGTGAACTCCACCCGGTCTCCCACCCGGATGCCCAGCTCCTCCACGACGCCCGAGTTGACCTCGAGCATGTAGAGAACAGCCGCCCTCGGACGGTACAGCTGTAGCTCCGCTTCGGGCACGCCGGGCTCCGGCGGCACCTCCGTGGTCACCTCCACCACCCGCCGGTCCGCCGAGATCCACACGAAGTCCAGGGGAAAGCGCATGCCCCGCATCCAGAAGGCGTGGGGGTGCTCGAAATCGAACACGAAGAGCATGCCCCGGTCGCGCGGGAGGAAGTCCCGCTCGCCAAGCCCTCTGGCCCGGTCCTGGGGCGCCTGTGGCACCTCCGCCAGGATGACGTCGTCGCCGATGCGCACCGTCGTCACGGGCAGCACCGGCGTGGGAGTCGGACCCTGCTCTATCTCCTTGCCGCCGCAGGCCAGGAGCAGAGCCCCGGCGAGAGCCGCCATCAGCAGCCCTGGGAGGGCAGGCCCGGCTCGGAGGGCGGGTCGCGTCCGGAACGTCCCGATGGACATGAGTGGGCCCATCTTAGGGCCGGGTGGCTCGTGATACAATAGCCGCCGTCGAACCCGGGGCGATGACTACCTTCCTGCCTTTTCGTCCTGAAGAATCGAGGCGTAGCGAGTGCTGGACCGGCTGAAGGTCAGCGCCGAGGGCATGCTCGCCCCGGCGGCCTGGCGTGGGCCTGCGCGCGAGGCGGCCCGCCTGGCCGCCCTGGCCCTGGTGGCCTCCTGGCTGGGCTACTACGTCATCACCGGCATGCCCCAGATGCGGCTCGAGTCCTTCGTTCCCACGGTCACCCTCCACGTCGTCGCTGCCGGAGCGGGGGCCCTCTACCTGAGCTACCTGCTGATTGCCCGCCGCCTCCCCGGCGGCACTCCCCTCGACTGGCCGGTGCTGCTCTTGCTCGGCGCCTACGGCCTGGCCACGGCGGCCTCCATCGACCGGCGGGTGAGCTTCGAGGCCACCCTTCAGGTGCTCATGGTGGCTGCCGCCTTCTACCTGCTGAGCGATGTTCGATTCTTCCGGGAGCGGGACCTCCGTCGTGCCCTCATGGCCGTGGGAGCGGCCGCCTCTTTGTACGCCCTCTGGGTTGTGGGGAACGACTACGCCGACTGGCTCAGCCTGACCCGCTCCGTGGAGGGCGGGCTTAGCCTGGGCAACCTCTTCCCGCCTACCGTCCCCCGCGTCCACGACGTAAGCGACCATCCCAACATGCTGGCCATGACCCTTGTGCTCATCCTGCCCTTCTACGTGGTTACCGCGTATCGCGGCGAGGCGCTGTGGGAGCGCCTGGCCGCGGGCCTGGGCCTGGTGGTCGCGGCCCTCGCCATCTTCCTCACGGAGTCGCGGGGTGCCTGGGTGGGCGCCGTGGCCGCCCTGGGGCTGACCGTGGCGGCCATCGTCGGCACGAGCGGCGTCCTGGCCCGCCTGCGCCGGAGGCCCCTGCTTCCTGCCCCCCGCTGGGCTATCGCTGGCGGCGCGGGCCTGGTCGTCCTGGTCGTCTTGCTAGCGGCGGTAATCGTGCTCGGGGCGGCGCGATGGGAAGCGCGGCCCAACTGGCTCTTCCGTGGCTCCTTCACCGCCCGGGAGGACGCCCTGGGGGCCGGCGCCGAGATGTTCAGCGACCACCCCCTGCTAGGTGCCGGGCCCGCCACCTACGCCCTTCTCTATCCCGACTACAGCGGCAAGTTCCCCATCCACGCCATCCACGCCCACAACGGCTTCCTCCAGGCGGCGGTGGACCTGGGATTGGTCGGCGTGGCTGCGGCTGCGCTGCTGGCCGGGGCCACGGGCTGGCTCCTGTGGCGGACCTATCGCAGGGGCTCCCGGCCTCAGCAGTTGGTGGTGATCGCCTGCGGCGCGGCCCTGGGGGGCTTTCTGGTCCACAACCTGGCCGACGCTGCTAATATCTGGAAGGCGCCCCTCATCGCCCTGGCGGCGGTGGCCGCAATCTCGGTGCACGCCTACCGCGAGACCGAGGAGGAGCAGGGCGACCCGCCGGAAACCGACCGTCCGCCGCCCCGGAGAGAGGTCGGGGCCGGCCCTCTCTCGGAGCTCCGCCTCATTCGTCGGCAGGCCCTCCTGCGCTTCCTTCCCCGCGCCCTAGCGGTCTTCATTGTGCCCGTGCTGTTCGTGGGCTGGGCCAGGCTCGACTCAGCCCACTACTACTTCGACCGCGGCCTGAACCGGCTCGCCGAGGGCAGCCTCCTCCAGGCCGTCTCCGACATCGACCGGGCCGTGGACATCGACCCCGACCTGGCCATTTACTGGCTCCAGCTCGGCCTCAGCGAAGCCATGGCCTTCCAGGCCGAGGGGCCCCGCGTCCTTCTGGACCAGGCCGTCCACGACCTGCGCCGAGGCATCGAACTCGAGCCCCGCAGCGCCTTGGGCTACGCCAACCTGGCGCGCGCCCTGGCCCTTGCCGGCGACGGTGAAGGGGCACGCGATGCGGCCCTGGAGGCGCGCCGGCTGGCCGTCTCCGACGACACCGTCCTCCTGGCAGCGGGCGAGGTGTTCGAGGACATCGGCGCCCACGAGGAGGCCCTCGCTACCTACGGCGCCGCCCTCTCCCGCAACGGGGACCTGGCCGACTCACCCTTCTGGCTCGAAAGCGAGTTCCGCAGCACCCACTACCGCCAGATCCTGGAGAGCTCAATCCTGATCTTCAGCGACTGCGCCCTCGGAAGCCTGGCAGCGCGCAGCGAAGGCGACATGCCGGGCCTCCAGGCCGACCTGCCAGAGCTGGCCGAGGGCTGCGCCCAGCGCGTTCTCGCCGACCCCGACGACCTGGACCAGCGGGTCGCCCTGGGCACCATACTCATGGCCCTGGGGGACTTGGAGGGTGCGTTCTCCCACGTCGACTTCGCCGTGCGCAGGCAACCCGATCACGGCCCCGCCCGCACCGCCCTGGGCCGCTGGTACGCAGCCCGCGGCGACCTGGAACGCGCCCGCCAGGAATGGGTCCGTGGCGGCCACCTCGAGGACCCGGAGGCGCTGGTGCTGCTCGGCGACTCCTACCCGCCCGGCGAGGTGCCGTCGCAGGTGGTCACGCGCCTGGAGGAACTTCTCGCCGTCGGCGCGGGCGCGGCGCGCCACCACCCCGAGGGCATCGTCTACTATCGCTCCAAGTTTGCCCGGCAATCACCCGTTACCATGCTGATACCGGGAGCCTGGCAGCGGGCCGTGCCCGGCCGCCTCCTCCGCATG
>JBAUEL010000185.1:0-2035 GCA_049678585.1 Dehalococcoidia bacterium | reverse complement strand
GTTGTAGATATATGCATCATACAGTTCTTCATCGCTCCAGCCAAAGCCCGCCTTGATGTATTCTAACCCGACCAAGACGTTTACCGGTATGTTGGGCCGAGAAGGTATATCGGCGTACAGGACAGAGAATGGCTCTTCCTTCAAGCGACAGAAGAATTCCTTGTAAAAGACACCCGCCCATGAGTTTTCCAGGCGCTTGTGATGTTTTTCAGGCAGGTCATTGACATTGCTGATCAATTATGGTTGCTGGTGCTGTATATTCTCTTGGAACATGCTTTGGCTCTTTCAATATAGGATGTCCTTATTATATTAATTTTTTCACCTTTTGAGGAGGGTATAATTTGGATAACTTTTGTCCTTCGTTTTTTCAGGGGACTAATTAGTTATTTATATAAAATGACTATTATAAAAATATTTTCCAGATATTTCAAATTTGCATTAGGGAATTATTCCAAAATTATTTTTGGCTTTGTACTTTTTTTATCATTAACGGCTTGTTCTACCGACCTCACGGTGGCTCCTACAAAAACCAGAAATTTTCCTGCAGTAGTCATCGTCATATCAACCGCAACTTCAACAGAAGTTTACCAAACACAAACACCTTCTCGATCTCCAACACCCACATTTGCAATCACTAGTAAGAGCGAGAGTGAGAAGAAAGAAGTGTGTATTGAAGTTCACAATTTAGATATTCGTTCTGGTCCGGGTCCAGCATACGATAAAGTGGGATTTATATTAAAAGGTGAATGCATAAATCTTATTGATAGGACCGCGGATGGCATGTGGGCAAGATTGGATAAGGGATGGGTTGGCACATATTTCTTAGCATCAGATGAAGAAATTAAAACGCTTCCCATATTTAGTGAAACCCCTGAAGAAGATGAGACCATTTCTCCAACAATAACATTATTACCAACAGAAACAAAGCTACAACCCTCACCTACGCAAAAACCGACGTCTACTCTAAAACCTACAAAACTACCTACAAATACACCTTATGTTAGACCTCCAACAGCGACACCTAGAATCGAGAGCGATACTATACCCTGGGATGAGGCGCATTATTACTATGGAGAATACAAAACTGTATGTGAAAAAGTAGTAGATAGTTATTATGCGTCTACGACTTCGGGTCAACCTACCTTCTTGAATATAGGTAGACCTTATCCTGACCCAAAAAGATTTACAGTAATAATTTGGGGGAGAAACAGGGGTAACTTTCCATCATATCCTGAAAATTATTATTATGCAAAAAGTATCTGTGTTAAAGGTTTGATTGAGAATTACAATGGGAGTGCACAAATCGAAGCAACAAGTTCTTCGCAAATCATTGTGCAATAGAATTTCTAGAGGGAAACTATGAAGAAGTGCCCATATTGTGCAGAAGAAATCCAGGATGATGGGATTATTTAAAGGGTGATGTGTGTGAGCTGGTTCAACTCAAATTCTAATCTAGATTGGTGGTGTACATTCCCAGGTATCTCATTCCTCTGGGAAAATTAAGGCCAGTGTGTAAGCCGGTAAAATGTTTAATAAAAAACCCCCGCCTCAGACGGGGGTTTTTTTTATGTTCGCCCGGCATGGGCGATAGCTAGGAGGTGAAAGACCTCTGCGGACGCTGACCCGACGAACCGCTAGCCTAAGGCAACTGCACGAGTGCGAGCGAGTGTGGAGAGGAAGCCGGAGAGCAAAACCTGGACTGGATGGACAAGAACTGCGTAAAGAGGCGTGGAGAGCGGGATGAGCTGGCACGAGACAGTGAAGTCCAAAAAGGGTCAAAGCAGCTCTGCGTAAACGCAGCCAGGGTCAGGGGAAAGCAATCGCACCTTATCCGGGGAGATCTGCAGAAGGGGGTGCAGAAGTCAGCCGAGGTCGAAGTAGTCGATGGAGTAACGACCATCTAGGGCAGTCAGTGAAAGCTGACCACAGGGCGAAGGGCCGAACAGTTGAGAAGTTGAGCGGAAAGGAGAATGATAACGGCGAGGACAATCGAAACCCGACAAGGACGGGCCGGGCGTGGAAGTAGCACTGAGGG
>JBAUEL010000184.1:0-16092 GCA_049678585.1 Dehalococcoidia bacterium | reverse complement strand
GAGGGGCTGTGCCCCTCTGCACTCCCCCTTTAGCAACACGTTCTTAGTTCGCAGTTTGTGCCGTCGAATTTGGGAAGGCGCCAGGCTCAACCCGCAGGGGCATGTCTTGACCCTACATAACTGTCTCCCGCGGATTTGAACCGACTAGAATGAGGCCCGCCTGCTAGCGGGCCTCGATGGACGGAAGGGATACGTCTCTCTAGCGCTTGGTGTACTGGGGGGCCTTGCGGGCCCGCTTGAGCCCGTACTTCTTGCGCTCCTTCTCGCGGGCGTCGCGGGTGAGGAAGCCCCGCTTCTTGAGGGCGGCGCGCTGGTTCTCATCGGCCTTCACCAGGGCGCGGGCGATGCCGTGGGCGATGGCCCCGGCCCAGCCGCTGATGCCGCCCCCGGCGACCTTGATCTGGACGTTGAACTTGTCCTGGGTCTCGGTGATGCGCAGCGGCTCGAGCAGGCTGTTCTGGTGCACGGGACGAGTGAACACCTCTTCGTAGGGCTTGCCGTTCACGACGAGCGCGCCCGTCCCGGGGTAGAGCCGCACCCTCGCCACCGCGGTCTTCCGCCGCCCCGTCCCCTGGTAGTATTGCTGGTTCACGCCTCTCTCCTCGACTGACTACGCGCTGTGCGTCTCGTCCGGCCCGGCCTCTTCCTGCTCCACCGACGCCGCCTTTCTCTTCCTGCGACCGGCGTTCACCTGGGCCTCGTGGGGGTGATCGGGGCCAGCGTACACCTTGAGGTGGCGCAGCAGCCTCCGGCCCAGGCGATTGTGGGGCAGCATGCCCTTCACCGCGTGCTCGATAACCCGGGGCGGGTGCCTCTCCAGCATGCGCTCCAGGCTGGTCTCCTTCAGCCCGCCCGGGTAGCCCGAATGGCGGTAGTAGGTCTTCTGCTCGAGCTTCCTCCCGGTCACCTTCACCTTGGAGGCGTTGACCACCACCACGAAGTCGCCGTTGTCCATGTGCGGCGTATAGGTAGGGCGGTGCTTGCCCCGCAGCAGCGTGGCCACCTGGGAGGCCAGCCGCCCCAGCGGCCGACCCTCCGCGTCCACCACGTGCCAGCACGGCTCGATCTCTCTAGCTTTCAGGGTATAGGTCTTCATGTATGATCCGTCCGGAATAGGTCCAGGTCCGGGTAGCTCACCCGCATCAGACAGAGCCCGTGGGCCGGCGCCGCCGGCGCCGCTGAAGCGGGCCTGGCCGCCCGAAGCAGTGTCTCAAACTCCTCAGGTGATTGCCTCCTCCGTCCGACCTCCACGAGCGCGCCCACGGTGCGCCGCACCTGATGGGGCAGGAAGGCATCGGCCTCCATGTCCAGGGTCACCAGGGGCCCGCAACGTGCCACCTCGCACCGGTACAGCGTGCGTATGGTACTGCCTCCCCGGCCGGAGAGTGTCCCGGCGAAGGCCGCAAAGTCCCGCCGGCCCGGCAGGGAGGCGGCAGCCCGCTGCATGGCCTCCACGTCGAGGGGCACCCCCACGTGCCAGGCCCGTTGCCGCCACAGGGTCGACCGCTCACGGGCATTGTGAACGGTGTAGCGGTAGTGGCGACTGCAGGCGTGGCGCCGCGGGTCGAAAGCCGCGGGCACCTCCGCTGCCCTTCGCACGGCGATGTCCGGGGGCAGCCAGCGATTCAGCCCCCGCACGAACACATCCACTCCGTGCTGAGAGCAGGTAAGAAAGGATGCAACCTGCCCCCTGGCGTGCACCCCGGCGTCGGTCCGGCCTGCGAAGGCCACCCGCAGGCATTCACCTGTTAGTTTGGTAAGGGCCGCCTCCAGCTCCGCCTGGATGCTGGGGGCGTTCTTCTGATATTGGGAGCCGCCGTAGCGGGCCCCGTCGTACTCCAGCACCAGGGCCAGGCGTCGCAGGGAGCGCCCGGCCCGCTCGTCCCCGGCCACGCCCTACCGTTCCGTGCCCACCAGCTCTAGCTGGGCCATGGGCGCCCCGTCTCCCAAGCGAGGGCCCAGCTTGATAACGCGGGTATAGCCACCGCCACGGCCTGCGTAGCGGGGGGCGATCTCGTCGAACAGCTTCTTTACCAGGTCGGGGTCCCGAACGACCTTGAGGGCCTGGCGACGGGCATGGAGGTCGCCATCCTTGCCCAGGGTGATGACCTTCTCCGCCAGGCTGCGCACCTCCTTGGCCTTAGCCTCGGTGGTGCGCAGGCTCTCGTGGCGCAGGAGGTCCTTGACCAGATTGTGCAGCATGGCCAGCCGGTGGCTGGTGGACCGATTGAGCTTTCTGTGAGCGACTCGATGTCTCATGTCTCCGGCCAGAGGGGCCGCTACTCCTCTTCGTCCTTCTTAGCCAAACCGGAGGCTTCCTCGCCCGCCTCGCGCAGGGCCTCGATGAGGGCAGCGCCGAGGGGGCTCAGGTCCTCCTCTCCCTCGGCCTCGGCCAGCGGGGGCGCCTCCACACCCTCGGGAAGGGCTTCCTCCTCCTCGGACTCCGGCTGGAGGTACCCGCACTCGATGAGCTTCCCCGTCAGCTCGTCGTAGGACTTGCGGCCGAAGTTACGCAGGGCCAGCAATTCGTCTTCACTTTTCTCCAGCACCTCCCCCACGGTCATGAGGCCGCTGCGCTTGAGGCAGTTGTAGGCGCGGACGGAGAGGTTGAGGTCCTCGATGGGGGTGTTGTAACGGTCCGACGGCAAGGCCTGGCCGATGCCCAGGCCGCGCTCCACCACGGGCGGCTCCGGCTTGCCTAGCTGGCTGAACATGCTCAGTTGGCTCAGGAGGAGGTCAGCGCTCTGGCTGATAGCCTCGACGCCGCCGATGGTTCCGTCGGTCAACAGCTCCAGGGTGAGCTTGTCGTAGTTGGTCATCTGGCCCACCCGGGTGTGTTCCACCGAGTAGTTGACCTTGCGCACCGGGGTGAACACGGCATCGACAGGGATAACGCCGATGGGCATTCCGTCGACCCGGCCGGCGGGCACGTAGCCGCGGCCCGTTTCCACGTTCAACTCCACGCTAAGGTGGGCCTCCGGCGCTTCCAGGGTGGCCAGGTGAAGGTCCGGGTTGACGATCTCGTAGTCGGCCACAGCCTGGATGTGAGCCGCCCTTACCTCGCCCTCGCCGCTGGCCTCCAGATACAGCTTGGCAGGCCTGGAGGAGAGGGGACGCAGACGGAGCTCCTTGAGGTTGAGGATGAACTCGGTGGTGTCCTCCTTCATATGAGGGATGATGGAGAACTCGTGCTCCACCTCCTCGATGCGCACGGAGGTGACCGCGGCCCCCGGCAGCGAGCTCAGGAGCACCCGGCGCAGGGCGTTGCCCAAGGTGAGGCCGAAGCCCGGCTCCAAGGGCTGTGCCACGATGCGGGCGTGGAACTCGGAATCCTCTTCTATCTTGATGTGGAGGGACTCCACTTCGTTCAAAGGAATCCTCCTCAGGCCCTATCTGGGCGACAACCGCCCTCCTGGACGAACTTCAACATGCTAGCGTGAGTAGTATTCAACGATGACTGAAGGGTCGAACTTGGCGTCCATCTCCGCCAGGGCGGGGAGGGCCACCACGCGACCGGTCATCTGGCTGGCATCTACGCTCAGCCATTCAGGAATGTGCTTCCCCTCGATGGCCTCCCGGGCCATCTTGTAGTACTCGGTTTTGGTTCGGGACGATACCCAGCCTACCACATCACCTACCTTTACCGCACAAGAAGGTATATCGGTCTTGCGGCCGTTCAGCTGGAGATGGCCGTGCCGGACGAGCTGGCGCGCCTGGGCACGGGACTCGGCGAAGCCCATGCGGTAGACCACGTTGTCCAGGCGCGTCTCCAGGAGGCGCACGAGGTTCTCGCCGGTGACACCGGAGCGGCGTATGGCCTCCCGGTAGTAGCGGCGGAACTGCCGCTCCATGACCCCATAGGCGAAGCGGGCCTTCTGCTTCTCGCGGAGCTGGAGCGCGCGGTCGGAGACCCTGCGGCGGCGTGCGGGGCGCTGTCCCGGGGGCATGGGCCGCCGATCCATGGCGCACTTGGGGCCCATGCAGCGCTCTCCCTTGAGCATGAGTTTGTCGCCGTATCGCCGGCACAACCGGCAGACCGCGTCAGTATATCGGGCCATCTACACCTCCGATGAGTGCGGCGGGCCTTCGCCGCTATACGCGCCTCCGCTTGGGCGGGCGACAGCCGTTGTGGGGGATGGGGGTGATGTCACGGATGCTCAGGATGGAGAGGCCCGCCCCCTGGAGGGAACGGATGGCGGCCTCGCGGCCGCTGCCGGGCCCTCGCACGAACACATCCACCTGACGCATGCCATGCTCCATGGCCCTCTTGGCGGCCTGCTCCGCGGCGAGCTGAGCCGCATAGGGCGTACTCTTGCGAGAGCCCTTGAAGCCGGCTGTGCCCGCGCTGCTCCAGGCGATGACGTTGCCGTTGGGGTCGGTCAAGGTGATCTGGGTGTTGTTGAAGGTGGACTGGACGTAGGCCCGACCCCTGGGTACGGACTTGCGTTCCCGCCGCCTGGCTCTCCCTTTGGCTTTTCGCTCTGCCATGTTACCTCGCCGTTTCTTACTTCTTAGTCAGGGAGCGACGCTTGCCGGCCACCGTCCTGCGTATGCCCCGCTTGTTGCGGGCGTTGGTGCGGGTGCGCTGCCCGCGAACGGGCAGGCCACGGCGGTGCCGCATGCCCCGATAGCAGTTGATCTCGATGAGCCGCTGGATGTTCTGGCGGATGTCGCGTCGTAGGTCGCCCTCCACCATGTAGCCCCGGTCGATGGTCTCGCGGATGCGACTTACCTCCTCATCGGTGAGGTCGCGCACCTTGGTGGCCGGGCTGACCTGGGTCTGGGCCAGGATGCGGCGGGCCGCGGTGGGCCCGATACCGTAGATGTAGCGGAGAGAGACCTCCACCCGCTTGTCCCTGGGGATGTCTACCCCTGCAATACGCGCCATGTTCTCCCCCTCCCGTTAGCCCTGCCGCTGCTTGTGCTTGGGGTTCTGACAGATGACCATGACCACGCCGCGGCGACGGACCACCTTGCACTTCTCGCAGCGCCGCTTGACGGATGCACGTACCTTCACGGCCTTCCTTCCCCGACCCGCCGCCCAGGGCGGCGGACGCTTACTTGAATCGATATGTGATCCTACCGCGACTCAGGTCGTAGGGCGAGAGCTCCACCAGCACCCGGTCGCCGGGCAGGATCTTGATGAAGTGCAGCCTGATCTTGCCCGAGATATGGGCCAGAATCTTGTGCCCGTTGGGCAGTTCCACCCTGAACATGGCGTTGGGCAACGGCTCCTTGACCAGCCCCTCCACTTCGATGGCGTCTTTCTTAGGCATAACTTGCTCGGTTTGTCACCTCCCGGCCGTAGCTCTTCTACGGTAAGGTCAGAATTTGCGCCTCGCTATCGGTAATAGCGATAGTATGCTCAAAGTGGGCCGAGAGGCTCCCATCAAGGGTGCTCACGGTCCAGTTGTCGTCGTGGCGTTTGGTGTGCCAGTCGCCCGCGCTGACCATGGGCTCGAGGGCGAGGACCATGCCCTGACGCAGGACGGGTCCCCGGTCCGGCAGCCCGAAGTTGGGCACCTGGGGCTCCTCGTGCATCTGGCGGCCCACGCCGTGTCCGACGTACTCCCGCACCACCGAGAGGCCCTGCAACTCGGCGCAGGTCTGGATGGCGTGGGAGACCTGGCCCAGGCGAGCGCCCGCCCGGGCCGCCCGGATGCCCCGCTCCAAGGCCTCGCTGGTTACGGCGATGAGCCGCTCCGCCTGGGGGCTGATCTTGCCCACTCCCACGGTAACGGCGGCGTCGCCCACGAAGCCCTTGTAGGTGGCACCCAGGTCCATGCTAACGATGTCGCCTTCCTGGAGCAGCCGCTCGCCAGGAATCCCGTGAACCACCTCCTCGTTCACCGATACACACACCCTGGCGGGGTAACCGTGGTAGCCGAGAAAGGTCGGCACCGCGCCCCGCTTGTCGAACTCCCGTTGTACGATGCTGTCCAGCTCCTTCAGGGCCAGCCCCGGCCGGATCTCCTTGATCAGTATCTTCAAGACCTCGCCGACGATACGACCGGCTTCCCGTATGATGGCGATCTCCTCGTCGGATTTGATGATGATCGGCATGAGCCTCTCTGCGGCTCCGACCTCCTCACGGTTCAAGCGTGCTCCGCTACTCCAACGGCCGCCAGCAGGTCGCGGGTTACCGCCTCCATGTCCTGCTCGCCGTCCACCTCCACCAGCCTGCCGGCGCGCCGGTAGTGCTCCAGCAGGTCCTGGGGCACACGCTGGAGCTCCAGGCGGCGGCGCACCGTCTCCGGCCGGTCATCGTCCCGCTGGTACAGGGGGCCGCCGCAGCGGTCGCAGCGGCCCGGCTGCGCCGGGGGATTGTGGCGCTCGTGGTAGACGGCACCGCAATCCGGACACAGCCAGCGGCCTGCCAGCCTGGCGATAACCTCCTCGTCGGAGGCCCCGATGTACAGGGCCTTGTCGATGCTCCTGCCCCCGGCTGCCAGGGCCTTGTCCAGGGCCCTGGCCTGCTCCAGATTACGCGGATAGCCATCCAGGATAAAGCCCTGCCCGCTATCGGGCTGAGCGATCCGCTCCAGGAGCATCTGGATGGTCAGTTCGTCCGGGACGAGCTGACCGCGGTCCATGTAGGCCTTGACCTTCCTGCCGAGCTCCGTCCCCTCCCGGACGGCCTGCCTCATCATCTCTCCTGTCGAGATGTGTGGCCAGCCCAGCCTTTCGGCGATAATGTCCGCCTGCGTACCCTTGCCCGTTCCCGGCGGCCCCAGGAGGATAAGATACAAGAGTTCTCCTCTCACCGCTAGCGAATGAACCCCTCGTAGTCCCTCATCATGAGCTGGGCCTCGAGCTGCCGCATGGTATCCAGCACCACGCCCACCACGATGAGCAGCCCGGTGCTGCTGAGGGTGAGGGACTGCACATTCGTAAACCGGGTGGCCATGTAGGGAATGATGGCCACGATGCCCAGGAAGATGGCGCCACCCCAGGTGATGCGGATGAGCACCCGCATGATGTACTCGGCCGTGGGCCGCCCCGGTCGTATGCCCGGGACGAACCCGCCCTGCTTCTGGAGGTTCTCCGCCAGGTTCTGCTGCTGGAATATCACCAGCGTGTAGAAGAAGGTGAAGATGACCACCAGGATGAAGACGAAGGCGATGAAGGCATAGCTCTGCGGGTCGAACCAGTCGATGAACCACTGGGAAAGGTCCTGAAGCCACACGGCGTCGGTGGAGGTCTTCACGAAGGTGGCTATCGCCGACGGGAAGATCACCAGGGAGAAGGCGAAAATGAGCGGGATCATGCCCGCCGAGTTCACCCGCAGGGGGATATGGGTCTGGCCGGACTGTCTGTACATGCGCCCGCTGCGGAAGACGCTGCGCGCGTACTGCACCGGGATGCGCCGCTGGGCCTCCTGGAAGAAGACGATGAACGCCAGCACCAACAGGCCGATGCCCAGCACCATGAAGATACCGACCGTGCCCACCCCTGAGGCCGCCACCTGCGGCAGCAGCGTAGGCAGGCCGGCGACGATGCCTCCGAAGATGATGAGGGAGACCCCGTTGCCGATGCCGTTTTCAGTGATGAGCTCGCCCAGCCACACCAGGAACATGGTGCCCGCCGTCAGGGAGAGGATGGCGGCCAGGGTGGGCAGCCCATCGGCGCCGGTCAGCCCCACGTTCCGCACCACGCCAGCATTCTCCAGGATGATGAGCTGGCTATAGCCCTGAACAACGGCCATGGGCACGGCCAGCCAGTGGGTGTAGAGCTGGATCTTGTTGCGTCCCTGCTCGCCCTCCCGCGAGAGCGCCTGCAAGGCGGGCACCATGGGCACCAGGAGCTGCATGACGATGGACGCGGTGATGTAGGGGTAGACGCCCAGGGCAGCGACGCTCAGGTTGCGCAGGGCGCCCCCGCTGAACAGGTTCATGAAGCCCAGGAAGGCGTTGTCCTCGAAGGCTCCCTCGATGAAGTCCTTCTCCACCCCGGGGATGGGCACGTGGGCCACGAAGCGGAAGATCACCAGCATGGCGATGGTGAAGAGGAGCTTCCGGCGGACGTCCGGCTGCCGGAAGGCATCGAGCACCGCCTGTACCAGGCGGGGGCGGCCGACCTGCGCGGCCCTAGTCGCCAGCGCCATCGCCTACCTCCAGCGCGGTCCCGCCGGCCGCCTCGATCTTCTGCCGGGCGCTGGCCGAGAACTTGTGAGCACGCACGGTCAGGGTCACCCCCAGGTCACCCTCGCCGAGGATCTTGATGGGCCGGCGCAGGGTCTTCACCATGCCCGCCTCTCTGAGCGATTCGGGCGTCACCTCGCTGCCTTCCTGGAAGCGGGCCAGGGACCCCACGTTCACCTCGGAATACTCCACGCGGAACTTGTTGGTAAACCCCCGCTTGCGGGCCATGCGCCGGATGAGAGGGTTCTGGCCGCCCTCGAAGCCGATGCGCAGCCCCGGGCCGCTGCGAGACTTCTGGCCCTTGATGCCGCGGCCCGAATAGGTACCATGGCCGCTTGCATTGCCGCGGCCTACCTTCTTGCGCTTGCGTCGCGATCCCGCAGGGGGTTTTAGCTCGTGTTGAAGCATAAAGAGGCGCTACCCACTCTCCTCCTCCACTGAGACCAGGTGCTGGACTTTATGTATCATACCACGCACCGTGGAGGAGTCGCTATGCACCACGCTTTGCCCCAGGCGTCGCAGGCCCAGGGCGCGGATGGTGCGTTTCTGGTCCCGCTGGTGGCCGATGGCGCTCTTCTTCCAGGTGATCCTAAGCTTGCCCACCGGCCTCCTCCGCCGATTCACTGGGCGCCGCGGCCGCCTTGCGTCGCGCCAGCTCCACCTTGGGGTCCTTCAGCTCGGAGAGCCCCTTCATGACGGCCTTGACCACGTTAAGGACGTTTTGGCTCCCCAGCGATTTGGTAAGGATGTCTCTGATGCCTGCGACGTCCATGACCGCTCGTACGCCGCCGCCGGCGATGATTCCCGTGCCGGGCGAGGCTGGTTTGATGAGCACCTTGGCCGCGCCGAACTCGGCCAGCACCGCATGGGGGAGGGTAGTGCCCACCATGGGCACCTGGATGAGGTTCGTGCGGGCGATGGTAGAGCCCTTGCGGATGGCTTCGGGCACTTCATTGGCCCGGCCCAGGCCGGCGCCCACGCGCCCCTGGCCGTCGCCCACCACCACCAGGGCAGTAAAGCTGAAGCGGCGGCCCCCCTTCACCACCTTGGCGACCCGGTTGATGTACACGACCTTCTCGGTGAGCTCGGGCTCCCGGACCTCGGCCTGTTCCGCTCGCCTGCCAGTAACCATGGACCCCCCTAGAATCTCAGCCCGGCCTCACGGGCGGCATCGGCCAGGGCCTTGACCCGGCCGTGATGCTTGTAGCCGCCCCGGTCGAACACTACCTGGTCGATCCCGTGCTCGGTGGCCCGTTTCCCCACCAGACCTCCCACCAGGCGGGCCACCTCGCTCTTGGTCTTGCCGTCGACCTGTGAGCGAGCCTCCGGCTCACGGTCTGAGGCGGCGACCAGGGTGCGACCGGCATCATCATCGATGACCTGCGCATAGATGTGAGAGAGGCTCCGGAAGACGCAGAGGCGGGGGCGCTGGGCGGTGCCCCGCACCTTGCGGCGCACCCGCTTGTGGCGTCGGATCCGGGCAGCTCGGGCCGTCTTGGTCTTCTTCATGACACTGCTAGCGCAACGCCTTGCCGGCCTTGCCGGCCTTGCGTCGCACGTATTCGCCCTGGTAGCGAATACCCTTGCCCTTGTAGGGTTCGGGGGGGCGCTTCCGCCGGATCTCGGCGGCTACCTGGCCCACCAGTTCCTTGTCGATGCCTGTGACGTGGATGCGGCCGGTCCCCTCCACCTCCAGGGTGACCCCCGCGCGAGGCGTCACCTCCACGGTGTGGGAGAGGCCCAGCGATAGCTGCACCTTCGGCCCCTGCTGCTGGGCGCGATAGCCCACCCCATGCAGCTCGAGCGTCTTGGTGAACCCCTCGCTCACGCCCTGCACCATGTTGGCGATGAGGGTGCGGGTCAGCCCGTGGAGGGCGCGATGTCGGGCCTCGTCGCTGGGGCGTGTGACCAGGAGTTGCCCGGCCTCCAGATGGAGGCGCATGGCCGGGTCGAACTCGCGGGAGATCTCGCCCTTGGGGCCCTTGACGCTCACCCGGGAGCCTTCGATGCGCACCTCGACCTGGGGAGGGATAGGGATGGGCTGCCTTCCTACTCTGGACATGGTTCTGCCTTTACCATACGTAGCAGAGGACCTCGCCGCCGATGCTGCGACGCCAGGCCTGCTGGCCGGTCATCACCCCCTGATGGGTGGACAGAACGGCGATGCCCAGGCCTCCATAGACCCGGGGGATCTCTCGCTTCTGCACGTAGACACGGAGGCCCGGCTTGCTGACCCGCTGGAGGCCGCTGAGCACCGGCTCCTTTTTTCCGGTGTAGGTCAGATGGATGCGCATGAGGCGGCGGCTGCCCTCCTCCTGCACCTCATAGTCTTTGATGAAGCCTTCCTCCTTCAGGACTCGGGCGATGGCGACCTTCAACTTGGAGGCGGGGATGTTGACGTACTCATGCCTGGCCGCCACCCCGTTACGGATCCTGGTCAGCAAGTCGGCGATGGGGTCGGTCATGCTCACGGCTGTTCTCTCCTGCTGATAGGCTTCAGTTGCCCTAGACATCGGCCCGCTTTTTACCAGCTCGATTTCTTGACGCCAGGCAGCTTGCCTTCCAGGGCTAGCTGCCGGAAACAGATGCGACAGATCCCGAAGTAGCGCATGTAGGCCCGGGGACGCCCGCAGAGCCGGCAGCGATTCTTCTGCCGCGTCCTGTACTTGGGAGGGCGCTGCGCCCTGACCGTCATGGAGACCTTGGCCACTGCTTCTGCCCCCTCTTCTAGTTGAGGCTGAAGGGCATCCCCAGGAGCTGGAGAAGCCGCTTGCCCTCTTCATCGGACCTGGCCGTGGTGACGATAGTCATCTGGAGGCCGCGGATGCGGTCCACCTTGTCGTAGTCGATCTCCGGGAAGATAAGCTGCTCCCGCACACCCAGGCTGAAGTTGCCCCGACCGTCGAAGGCCTCGCTGGAGACCCCGCGGAAGTCGCGGATGCGGGGCAAGGCTGCGTTCACCATGCGGTCCAGCAGTTCGTACATGCGCTCGCCCCGAACGGTCACCGTCACGCCAATAGGGTTGCCCTGACGCACCTTGAAGTTGGCGATGGAGCGCTTAGCCCGGGTGACGATGGGCTTCTGCCCGCTGATGACGGCGATGTCCTGAGAGGCGGAATCCAGGGCACGAGGGTTCTGGAGCGCTTCGCCCAGGCCGATGTTCAGCACGATCTTCTCCAGCCGCGGTACCTGCATCACGTTGGAGTAGCCGAACTCCTTCATCAGGGCCGGCACGACCTCTTGTCGATAAAGCTCTTTCAGCCGCGATGCCATGTGCGTGCTCCTAGTCGATGTCCTGGCCGCACTTGCGGCATACCCGCACCTTGACGCCGTCGGTGCGCACCCGGAAGCCCACCCGCACGGGCCTGTTGCAGGCCTGGCAGACGAGCTTGACTTTGGACGTGTGCAGGGGAGCCTCCTTTTCGATGATGCCGGCCGGGGTGCCCCGGGTCCGCTCGCGGCTGTGCCGCTTTACCATGTTTACGCCCTGGACGATTACACGATTCTCGCCGGACAGCACCTGCCGCACCTGCCCCTGCTTGCCCCGCTCCCTGCCTGCGATGACCATGACCAGGTCGTCGCGCTTGATCTTGTTCATCGATCAGACCACCTCCGGAGCCAGGGAGACGATCTTCATGAACTGGCGCTCCCGCAGCTCCCGGGCCACCGGCCCGAAGACGCGGGTGCCCCTGGGATTGTAGCGGTCGGAGAGGACCACCGCGGCGTTCTCGTCGAAGCGGATATGCGAGCCGTCGGGCCGCCTGTGTCCCTGGGCCGTGCGCACCACCACCGCGTGGATCACGTCGCCCTTCTTGACGGCAGCGCCGGGCTGGGCCTGCTTCACGCTGGCCACGATGACGTCGCCCACCCGGGCATAGCGGCGGCGGGTGCCCCCCAGCACCTCTATGCACATGATCTGACGGGCGCCGGAGTTATCGGCCACCCTGAGGCGAGAGAACTTCTGGATCACGCTTCCTTCGTCTCCTCCGCTTCCTCCTCGCCCTCGACAGGCTCTTCAAGGGCAGCCTCCGCCTCCTCGGCTGCGGCCTCCGGCGGCGCTTCCTCGGCAGCCGCTTCCGGCACCTGGGGCTCCTCGGCTGCGGCCTCCGGCGGCGCCTCCTCGGCAGCCGCTTCTGCCGCCTCAGCGGGTGGTGCGGCCTTCTTCGGCACCTCCTCCGGCCGCGTTTTCACGGTGACCTCTGCGATGATCTCCTCGCCGATCTCCCGGGGCGCTACTTCGGCCACGTCGCCCCGAACCAGAACCTCGGCCACCCGCCAGCGCTTGTCCCGGGAGAGCGGACGGGTCTCTACGATGCGCACGCGGTCGCCGAGCCGACAGGTGTTCTCCTCGTCGTGGGCCTTGAAGCGCTTGGTGCGCCGCATGGTCTTCCGGTAGAGGCGGTGCCGCTTCATGACCTCCACGGCCACCACCACGGTCTTCTGCATCTTGTCGCTGACCACGGTGCCGATGCGGGTCTTCTGTCGCCCTGGCATGGCCCCTCCTATGCTTCCTCAGTCCCCGCCGGGACGGCGAGTTGTCGCTCCTGCTGGACCGTCTTGATACGGGCGATCTTCCGCTTCACCTTGCCGGCCTCAGCCGTGTTGCTGAGTTGACGGGTGCTGAGCTGAAGGCGCAGGGTGAAGAGCTGGCGATGGGCCTCCTCCAGTTCCTTGGCCAGGTCCTGGTCAGAGAGGGTCCGTATCTCCTCGACCCTCCGCTTGTCCTTGCGGGCCACGGTTTACATCACCTCCTGCTCGCGTGCCACGAAGCGGGTAGGCACCGGCAGCTTGTGGGAGGCCAGACGCATGGCCTCGCGGGCGATGTCCTCCTGCACGCCGGCGATCTCGAAGAGCATGCGGCCGGGCTTCACCACCGAGACCCAGTGGTCGGGCGCGCCCTTGCCGCTGCCCATGCGGGTCTCGGCGGGCTTGGCCGTGACCGGCTTGTCCGGAAAGATGCGGATCCAGACCTTGCCGCCACGACGCACGGAGTGAGTGATAGCGCGCCGAGCCGCCTCGATCTGGCGGCTGTCCACCCAGGCGTGGCCCAGCGACTGCAACCCGAACTCGCCGAAGGAGACCTGGTTGCCGACGCCAGCCTGCCCCCGCATGCGGCCGCGATGGGCCTTGCGAAACTTGACCCGCTTCGGCTGGAGCACGCTACGCCTCCGGTTCCTGGGCGGGCTGTTCCGCCTCTGGGGCCGACGCCTCCGGCTCCTGGGCGGGCTCTTCCGCCTGCGGCGCTGGTTCCTCCGCCTGCGCGGCTGGCTCCTCCGCCTGCGGAGCTGGTTCCTTCGCCTGCGCGGCTGGCTCCTCCGCCGGCGGAACGGGGACGGCCTCTGCCGTCTGAGCCTGGGCGTCCGGCGTGGGGGCCGCGGCGGCGGCCTCTTCCTCCACCTCGGCTACCTCCTCCTTGGGCTCCGGCAGGATATCTCCCTTGTAGATCCAGACCTTCACGCCGATGCACCCGAATGTAGTGTGGGACTCGGCGTGGCCGTAGTCGATGTCGGCGCGCAGGGTGTGCAGGGGCACACGGCCGTCCTTCTCGGTCTCACGCCGGGACATCTCCGTACCGCCCAGGCGCCCCGCTACGATGACCTTGATGCCCTTCGCCCCCCGCTGCATGGTGCGGCTGACCGCCTGCTTCGTGGCCCGGCGGAAGGACACCCGCCCCTTCAGCTGGTCGGCGATGGTCCGGGCCACCAGGTAGGCATCCATCTCCGGCTGGCGAATCTCCTGGATGTTCACCCGCACCCGCCGGCCGCCCAGCGCCTCGAGCTGGTTGCGCAGCTCGTCCACCTTCTGACCGCCCCGGCCGATGACGATGCCCGGCTTGGCGGTGTAGATGGTCACGACGACCTGGTTGGCGTTGCGGTCGATCTCTACTCTGGAGACGCCTGCGTCGGAGAGGTACCGAGCGATGAAGCGGCGGATCTCCAGGTCCTCGTGGAGGAGAGTGGTGTAGCCACGATCGGCGAACCACCTGCTCTGCCAGTCGTAGATGATGCCGAGGCGGAAGCCCGTAGGGTGAACCTTGTGACCCACGCTAGTCCTCCTTCTCCTCCACCACCACGGTGATGTGGCTGGTGCGCCGCAGGATGGGGCTGACCCGACCCCGGGCCCGCGCCTTGTACCGCTTGAGGCGGCGGGCGTCGCCGGCGATGGCTGCCTTGATGTAGAGCGCGCCCGGGGCCATGTTGTAGTTGTTCTCCGCGTTGGCCGCCGCCGACTTCACCACCTTCTCCACCAGCCGGGCGGTGGGCGTGGGCATGAACCGCAGCATGGTCATGGCATCGCCCACCCGCTGGCCCGGGAGGTGCTCCAGCAGGAGGCGCACCTTGCGGGGCGAGACAGCGGCGTAGCGATGGCTGGCCCTGACCTCCATGTCCGGCTACCGCCTCCGCACCTGGGTGGTCCGCTCCGACCGGCCGCCGTGTCCGCGGAAGTGCCGGGTTGGGGCGAACTCGCCCAGCCTGTGTCCCACCATGTTCTCAGTGATGAAGATAGGCACGTGGCGCCGCCCGTCGTATATGGCGATGGTCAGCCCCACCATATCGGGCATGATGGTAGAGGCCCGCGACCAGGTGCGGATGACCACGCGCTGGCCGGAGCGCTGCACCGCCTCTACCTTCTTCATCAGCTTGGGCTCCACGAAGGGGCCCTTCTTGGTCGAACGGGACATCTCCGGCTCCTACTGCTTGTGTCTGCTGCGCACGATGTACTTGTCGGAAGGCTTCTTGCCCCTGGTGCGATGGCCCAAGGTGGGCTTGCCCCAGGGCGTCTTGGGCCCAGGCATGCCTATGGGGGACTTGCCCTCGCCGCCGCCGTGGGGGTGATCGCGAGGGCTCATGGCGGAGCCCCGTACCTGGGGGCGGCGCCCCCGCCAGCGGGCCCGGCCGGCCTTCCCCAGCTTGATGATGCTGTTCTCCACGTTGCCCACCTGACCCACCGTAGCCAGGCAGGCCGAGAGGATGCGCCGCATCTCCCCCGAGGGCAGGCGCACCAGGCTATAGTCGCTTTCCTTGGCCATGAGCTGGGCGGCTCCTCCCGCGCTGCGCACGATCTGGCCGCCCCGGCCCAGCTTGAGCTCGATGTTGTGGATGAGGGTGCCCGTGGGGATGTTGCGCAGGGGCAGGGCGTTGCCCGGCCGGATGTCCGCGTCGGGCCCCGATTCCACCATATCGCCCACCCGCAGGCCCACGGGCGCCAGGATGTAGCGCTTGTCGCCGTCCCGGTAGTGGATGAGGGCGATGTGGGCGGTGCGGTTGGGGTCGTACTCGATGGCTGCGACCTTGCCCGGCACGCCCGGCTTGTCACGCCGGAAGTCGATGATACGTAGCTGCCGCTTGGAGCCACCGCCCCGGTGGCGCACGGTGATGCGGCCCTGCTGGTTGCGGCCGGCCCGTTTGCTCTTGGGGGCCAGCAGGGCCTTCTCCGGCTTCTTCTTGGTGATCTCCTCGAAGGTAAAGCCGGTCATGCCCCGTCGGCCGGGGGAGGTGGGCTTGTACTGCTTGATGGCCACGTCAGCGCATCCTTCCGCTCTACACGCCCTCGAAGAACTGGATCTTGTCGCCCGCGGCCAGGGTGACGATGGCCTTTTTCCAGTCGGGCGACTTGCCGGCGCTGCGCCGACCCAGCCGCCGCCGCTTTCCCTTGACGTTAAGCACGTTCACAGCGGTCACCCGCACGTCGAAGGCGACCTCTACGGCCTGTCTGATCTGGATCTTGTTGGCCCGCGAGTCCACCTGGAAGGCGTACTTGTTCTCGGCGGTGAGCATGGTGGCCTTCTCGGTGATGAGCGGGCGGACCAGCACCTGGTGGGGATGAAGGGCCTTGGGCACGTCAGCTCTCCTCCACTGGGGCGGGTTCCTCGGGCTCGCCCGGTTGCTCGACCGCGCGCGGCTCCTCGGCCTTGGGGGCGCGGCGGCGGCGCCTGGGCTTGGGCGCCTCC
>JBAUEL010000183.1:0-1581 GCA_049678585.1 Dehalococcoidia bacterium | reverse complement strand
GAGTCATTTCTAAAATCAAACAGTTTTACTGAGGAGGATGCGATGAATCACAAGAGGTTGTTACCGCAAATGACTGGCTTGACATTGGTCTTAGTGTTTTTGGTCGCATGTGGCACACCTGAACCTCCCGCCCCTGAATTTTACTCGATTGGTGTATCTGCAAATGAGATCGTTCCCGTCTATGAAGGATTGGGCTTTAGCTTTACAGACTCTGAACTAATCTATGATCACTCGCAAGCCGTGGGGGTCTCAAGAGATGGTGTGTGTTTCATTCAGCTCATCGGCGCTGATGATCTCGTCAGTGTGAGAATTGCAGCACGCCTATCGAAAGATATGGGTAAAGACGAGTTGCATCAAATCAGAGGTTACATGGATACCATGATCGACTTGGTTCTTCCTGACTGGAGTGAAGGGCATGATTGGTTTGAGAACAATACTCTCGATATTGGGGATAACGGGTCGCGGAGTACGACTGAAGGCGATGTTGAGGTCACTGTTGTGATCAAGTCCAGTAACATGACGTTTGGTTTAACTTTCGGCGATTGGTCTACCCTCCCTGCTTATGATTCTGGCGACCAAGAATGGGAAACTGAATGATGCGATTTCTGCTAAGGCCTGCTATGTCAGCATGTGTGGGCCGCCCAACCCGTCGCTGGAGGCGACCCGGGATGCGGCGCAATTCGCCAGCCAAGTTGTATGATCGGGCTTCTGGAGCTGCCGGCGATGGCCCGATCCCCGGCGCCTCAGCTCGAGGCCGTTATACAGTCTGATGACTATGAAAGCCTATCTACCTTCCAAGTTCCTCCAAGTAACACTTCATCAGAAAGGATGCAATCCTGCGCGCCTCGGTACCCTTTTAGCTTTACTCATAGAACTCAACTTCGAACCGGCTCTGGGAATAGATATTCTCACAATTGCATATCCTGGTTTATTGCTCCTTCCAACCCGTCAGTGCAAATTTCCTTTCGAGGATAATGAGATTCGGTTCATTCGAGACTTCATTTCGCAAGGAAACCCACTTTTCCATCTTTCAAATCATTACCCCCTTACAAAGCAGGATACAGTACTAGGTCAGGAATTCGGTTATCGATTTCATGACGTTGTCAAAGGATTCAATAAGCATCGGAATTTTAATGTGTATCCTCTATCAAATCCCACTTCAATTTTTCATTCTCTGGATGCTAAAATGCATTTCAAGATTCATAACTCAAGTATAGTCAGTGACGATAGTGATACCTTTATAACAATTGCAGATTTCTCGAGATCGGATATATCAACCGGGGATAGAAATGCTGCTTTTGGCATTGCTCGTCCCCGCAACCTTGAGACAGGAGCTATCGTTGCGTTGGGGGATTCAGGTCTTTTAGGCGAGCCGTCTCCGTGCTATCCAGATAATCCAGGGCCGGGTTTGAACGTGGGGAATAACTTAGATCTTGTCACACGTATTCTTCTATGGTTAAGAAATCAGACTGTATAACATCTATGAAAACGCTGCACCTGTCAAGTACTCTCTCAAGGAATCAAAATCGACCTTCTCCATACCAAGGCACATTAACAATCTAGAGCTCAACCCGTCAGGAC
>JBAUEL010000182.1:0-2261 GCA_049678585.1 Dehalococcoidia bacterium | reverse complement strand
AGGGCGTTAAAGGTACCCCGTAGCTTGTTCACCACGAGGGTGGCCAGGGCCTCCCCATCGCAGTCGTCGCAGATGATGACCAGGTTCTTGGTGACCTGGAGGACCCTTTCCAGGACGGGCAGGATGTCGGCGATGGCGGAGAGCTTCTTGTCGGTGATGAGGAGGTAAGGATCCTCGAGATCCGCCTCCATGCGCTCGGCGTTGGTAACGAAGTAGGGGGAGACGTAGCCGCGGTCGATCTGCATTCCCTCCACGAACTCCGTCTCCATGTGGAGGCCTTTGGACTCCTCCACGGTGATGACGCCGTCCTTGCCCACCTTCTCCATGACCTCGGCGATGGTCTGGCCGACCTCAACCTCGTTGGCGGAGATGGAGGCCACCTGGTTGATCTCCTCCTTGCCCGCTACGGGCTGGGCCAGTTCGCGCAGGGCCTCCACCACGCCGTCCACGCCCTTCTCCAGGCCCCGCTTGAGGGCCATGGGGTTGGCGCCGGCGGCCACGTTCTTGAGCCCCTCGCGGACGATGGCCTGAGCCAGGACGGTGGCGGTGGTGGTGCCGTCGCCGCAGACGTCGTTGGTCTTGGTGGCCACCTCTTTGGCTAACTGGGCTCCCATGTTCTCGAAGGGGTCCCTGAGCTCGATCTCCTTGGCGATGGAGACGCCGTCGTCCACCACGGCGGGGGGCCCGAACTTCTTATCCAGGATCACCCTGCGGCCGCGGGGACCCAGGGTCACCCTGAGGGCGTCGGCGAGGGCGTCCACGCCGTCCTTGAGGGAGCGCCGAGCCTCCTCATCGAACACTAGCTGCTTGGCCATACTAACGGATCCTTTCTCCTGGACTGGGCGGTGGTATCATGGCCCGTCCCTATAGCTGCACCTTGCACAGGACGTCCTTCTCGGAGAGGACGATGTACTCCTCCTGCTCGATCTTGACCTCCTGGCCGGTGTACTTGGCGTAGAGGATGCGGTCGCCGACCTTGACCTCCATGGGGACACGCTTGCCGTTTTCGTCGAGGCGGCCGGCGCCTGCGGCCACCACCTCGCCCTGCTGAGGCTTCTCCTTGGCGGTATCCGGGATGAGGATGCCGCTAGCCAGAACCTCCTCCTGCACCACCGGTTTGATGACGATGCGGTCGCCCAGGGGGACGAGCTTGGTCTTGGTCTTGGTCTTGGTCTTGGTCTTGGTCTTGGCCTTGGCCTTGGTCGGGGTAGCCACGGAACAACCTCCTTGCCTCTGGATTGGGGACGAGCTTAGCACTCTCCTAATGAGAGTGCTAAGCAACTGGATAGTAACGCACCTGGCGCGCGGGCGCAACAGCGGCTCTGGAGGAAACCGCCGCTTCACAGGCCAGCATGGCCAAATAGCCGGTATTTCCGCCCGATCTCTCGCCTGCTCGCGCCATGGCTCTCTCTCGCGGCTTACTGGCCTGTTAGCAGGAGTTCGAGGCTCTTCAGCGCGGCCTTCCACCACCCGGGACCCCTCCCCTTGACGAGGCTACACGGTTCCGTGTAAGATCGGGGCGTGAAAAGGGGGAGGGGGGACAGGCCAGTGTGGGACGCCCGTAGGGTGCGAGCCCTGCGGCGCCATCTCGGCCTCACTCAGGACGACCTGGCCCGAGAGCTGGGCACCCGCCAGCAGACCATCAGCGAGTGGGAGACGGACCAGTATCGCCCGCGGGGGACGTCCAGCCGGCTCCTGAGCCTGATAGCGGAGCGGGCGGGCTTCCGCTATCAGGTCAGGGATGCGGCAGAGGGGCGGGGTGGGGGGAGCCAGGGATGAGCGTCCTGGCGGTGCGCGAGCGGCCCACCGGCCCAAGCGCGGAGGCGGGAGCCCGAATTCCCGGGGACGGCCCGGTGGTCGCGCCCTGCCCCGGGCCGCCCTTGAGCGAGGCCGCCCTGTCCGAGCTCTGGCGAGAGCAGCGCTTCCCACGGTCGGCCCTGGTGACCCGCCAGGGGGTGCCCCTGCGGGTCCTCCACCCGGGGCGTCCCGGTCGGGGAGCGGGGCCGGACTTCCGCCATGCCCTCCTGGAGACGCCCTCGGGGGCGGTGCTGCGGGGGGACGTGGAGCTGCACGCCCTGGCCAGCTCCTTCCGGGCCCACGGCCATCACCGCGACCCCCGCTATGACCGGGTCATCCTCCACGTGGTCTTTGAGGATGACCTGAGGGAGGACACGCCCCTGGCCAGCGGTCGGCGGGTTCCCGTGGTGGCCCTGGCCCCCTGGGTGGATGGGCGCTCCCGGGAGCTGACGGCCGAACTGGCC
>JBAUEL010000181.1:0-2487 GCA_049678585.1 Dehalococcoidia bacterium | reverse complement strand
GCCGCGAGCCGCCGCCGGAGGCGGCGTGCGACGTGGGCGAGCCGCGAAGAAGCTTCCACACGATTGTCACCCGCACGGGGCGACGACTATAATATGTCGATTTCTCGTCTTCGCTATCATCTTGCACCTGCTGAGCCTTCTCTAGTGGATTCCTTGACGCCGACAGTAAGCGACCGGCCCGCTCCCCTCCCTCGAGAGGCCGCCTGGGGCGGCTGGGAGGTGCTCATCGCCATCGTTCTAGCGGTGGTGACCTACATCGTGATGGGCACTGTCGTCGCCGTTGCCGTCCTGGCCATCGCCGGAGAGCTCGAGGGAACCCCCCTGGTCACGGGCGGCTTGGTGGGCATCCTCTTCTTCGATGCCGCCCTGCTGGGCATCGTCTATCTCTTCACCGTCCAGAAGTTCCGGCTCCCCTGGAGCGCCCTGGGCTTCCGTTCCCTTCGCGCCGATTTCCTGTGGGTGCCGCCGGTGACCGCTGTCGTCGCGCATGTGGCCATAGTGGCCTACGCCGTCGTAGTCACCGCCGTCGGCGCCGACGCCCTGGCCCCTCAGCAGGAGCTCGAAGACCTCTTCGAGACACGGGCCATCCTCCCCCTGACCGGCGTGGCCACCGTCCTCGCTGCCCCCGTGGCCGAGGAGATCTTCTTCCGCGGCTTCGTCTTTCGCGGCCTCATCCGCCCACTGAACGTATGGGGCGCCGCCCTGGTGAGCGGCCTGCTGTTTGGGGCGGCCCACATAAGCAGCGTCGACACCGCAGGGCTCATCATCCCCTTCAGCGCCGTTGGCATGCTTTTCGCCTGGGTCTACTACCGGACCGGCTCCCTCTGGGCACCCATGTCGGCTCACTTCCTGTTCAACCTCATCAGCTTCATCGTCCTGGCCACGGTGGTGGGGAGCGAGTAGCCGTGAGCCGCATCGGAGAGACGCTGGCCCGTACCCGCCGCGAGCATCGGCTCGCCCTCGTCGCCTTCCTCACCGCCGGCTACCCCGAGCCCGCCGCCACCCCCGGCCTGGTGCGAGCCCTGGTGGAGGGCGGCGCCGACCTCATCGAGCTCGGCATCCCCTTCAGCGACCCCCTCGCCGACGGCAGCACCATCCAGCGGGCCGACTTCCGCGCCCTCGAGGCGGGTATCACCCCCGCCGCCTGCCTAGATATCGCCCGAAATTTACGTAACGAGGGGCTTGAGATTCCCCTAGTACTTATGGGATACTACAACCCACTCCTGGCCTACGGGCCGGAGGCCTTCGTCGCTGACGCCGCCGGGAGCGGGGTCGACGGCCTCATCGTGGTGGACCTCCCCCCGGAGGAGGGGGAGGAGCTCCGCGGGTTGTGCCGGGCACACGGCCTCGACCTCATTCCGCTGCTGGCCCCCACCTCGGATGACCGGCGGGCCGCCCTGGTGGCGAAGCAGGCCTCCGGTTTCGTCTACTGCGTGAGCGTGGCCGGGATAACCGGCGCCCGGGAGGCCCTGCCGGCGGACCTTTCGGCCTTCCTTCAGAGGGTGCGCAGGCACACCGGGCTGCCGCTGGCCGTTGGCTTCGGCATCTCCCGGAGGGAGCACATGGAGGCCCTCGAGGGACTGGCCGAGGCCGCAGTGGTCGGCAGCGCCATTATCGACGTTATCGAAAGGTCCCCGCCCAGCGAGCGGGAAGAGAGGGTGAAAGAGTATGTGGAGGTGCTCACCGGCCGACGGGGGGCCAGGGTGTGAGGCCGTGAAGGACGCCAGCCAGCCAGCGCGCTGGACCCTTCGCCACGGCCGCGTCTGGGGCCCCGTGGCCGGCGCCTTTGGCGGGCGCTGAGGCGGGCCCACAGCCTAGGGGGCGCGCGGGTACCGGAGAGGGTCACGCCTTGGGCATACGGTGTCAGGGCATCCGCGGGGCTACTACCGTCGAGGCCAACACAAGAGAGGCCATCCTCGCAGCCACCACGGAACTCCTCACGGAAATGGTGCGTGCCAACGAAGTGCGCACCGAGGACGTAGCCAGCGTAATCTTCACCACCTCGCCCGACCTGAACGCTGAATTCCCCGCTGTGGCAGCCCGAACCCTGGGCTGGACCCACGTCGCCCTCCTCTGCGCGCACGAGATGAACGTCCCCGGCAGCCTTCCGATGTGCCTGCGCATCCTGCTGCACGTCAATACCGCCAGGGGACCGGACGAGATCGTGCACGTCTACCTGAGGGGAGCGCAGGTGCTCCGGCCCGACATCGAGTACAATCCAGAGTAACCCCGCGGAGGCGGATTCATCATGATGGTCATAATGCGCAAAGGCTACACCGAGGAGCAGTACCAGGGGGTCCTGCGCCGCCTGGAGGAGGTCGGGCTATCCGGCCACCCCATCGTGGGGGTGGAGCGCACCGTCATCGGCGTGGTCGGCCAGGTCTACCCCGAACTGCGCGATCACCTGGAGATCATGCCCGGCGTGGAGAGCACCGTCCCCATCAGCAGCCCCTACAAGCTCGCCAGCCGCGAGTTCAAGCCCGACGA
>JBAUEL010000180.1:0-5324 GCA_049678585.1 Dehalococcoidia bacterium | reverse complement strand
GCCATCAACGGTGATCCGCGAAGGGCCGCTCGCTGACGAGCGGCCCTTCGCACGAGTCCCGCTTCAGAAGGGGAGCGGCTGTGGCTGGACACGGCCGGCCACTTCCACCAGCCCGCGCATCAGGTCGCCGGCATCGCCCTCACCGAGGCGGACGGTGGCCTGGCCCTCTTCGGATGGAGTGTTTGACAAGCCGGGCACCGTGCTCGATGATTCTTGGTGTCTCAGCGTAGGCCCCGGTAAGGCGAATGGCGCTATATCGCTTCCGGCACCAGGACGGTCGATGGGGCGCGCTCTTGTGTGCTCCAGGCGGCCTGAAGCCCCCGTCGGTGCCTTCTTCCACCCACGTTAGCCCGAAATACTCTGCCATACTTCGCGTGTCGTGCGGGGGAGCCTCCCCTGAGATCGCTCCATTCGAGGCTGCCCCTCCGCCGAATCGCGCGTTCACGAAACTTTCCTCCGGGCAGGCCCGGCGGAGCAAGGGAAACCCTCGATGAGCATCCTGAGGCTGGCGAGGCAGCGAGGCGAGGGGTTCTACGGCTGGTGGATCGTATCCATCGCAGCGATCCTCAACGGCTACGGCGCGGGCGTCAACTTCTACGGCTTCAGCGTGTTCTTCAATCCCCTGCGGGAGGAGTTCGGCTGGTCCAGGGCAGCGACCGCCGGCGTCTTCTCCCTGTCGCGGCTGGAGGGTGCTCCGCTCGGGCCGCTCATCGGCTGGCTCATCGACAAAGTCGGTTCAAAGAAGATGATGGTGACAGGTCTGGCGATCACCGGAGCCGGCTTCATGAGCATGTACTTCATCCAGTCCCTGTGGATGTTCTACCTCATCTATGGCGTGTTTATCGCTACCGGCTTCAGCATGGGCTTCTTCCAGGCACCACAGGCTATGGTGACCAACTGGTTCCTGCGGAAGCGTTCTCGGGCGCTGGCCTATCTTGCCATAGGGGCAGGCGTCGGGGGTGCGGTGATGGTGCCGGTGATGGGCCAGTTCATGGGCGTGGTAGGTTGGCGGTGGACCGCTGTGTCCGTGGGCGCTCTCATGTGGGTGGGGGGGATACCTCTGGCCCTTACGCTGACGCACCGGCCCGAGGATGTCGGGCAGGTCCCGGACGGCCTGCTCGCGCCAGCAAAGTCCCGGGCCGCGGATGACCCCGAGGTCGTTGTGTCGACCCCGCTGCAGCGGACCGAGGCAGCCGAAGCGGAGGAGCCGGAGTTCACGGTGGGCCAGGCGGTGCGAACGTCGAGCTTCTGGCTGCTGCTGCTGGCCATGAGCTTCAGGTCGGCCATCCTCAGCTCCATAGTGGTCCACCAGATCGCCCATCTAGAGGACATCGGCATTGCCCGGCATACCGCGGAGTCGGCCCTGGGCTTCATGATCCTGTTGAGTATTCCCGGCCGCGCGTTGTTTGGATGGCTGGGCGACAGGTTCCGCAAGCAACACCTGCTGGCGGTCGCTTCGGTCCTTCAGGGCATCGGGATCTTCATCCTTGCGAACGCCACCGGCCTGGCCTACGTCTGGCCCTTCCTGCTGATCTACGGGCTAGGCTATGGCGGGGCTATTCCCCTGACGCAGGCTCTCCGGGCGGACCTCTTTGGACGGAAGGCGTTCGCCACTATTGGAGGGATCATCATGCCCGCCACTACAGTGGGAGCGGTTCTGGGCCCCATCTTCGCGGGCTACATGTACGACGTGACAGGTAGCTACCGCATCGCTTTCTACACGTTCGTAGTGCTGATCCTGCTCTCGGGGCTGACCTTCCTCTTCGTCAGGACTCCCAAACCACCCGCGGCAGAGCCCACGTACGCGGGGTCATGAGCCGCTGGCTGTGGAAGGGCACGTCGCGGCTAGAGTAGCAGCTCCGCATCGAGGCCGTGCGGAGCCCCCGGGAGCGACCGTTCACAAGGAGACACCGATAGTGTAGGATAGTGCCGCCATGGAGCAGCAGATCCGCTTCTGTACTAGCTCTGACGGTGTTCGCATTGCCTACGCCACTGTGGGCCAAGGGCCGCCGGTGGTCCGCATCCGCCCCTGGTTCACCCACCTCGAGTTCGAGTGGGAGAACCCGATGTGGCGGTCTTACATCGATGGAATGTCCGCCCGTCATCTCTTGATTCGCCACGACGGGCGCGGCATGGGGCTATCGGACCACCGAGTGAGCGACTATTCCCCCGAAGCCCAGGTGCGTGACCTGGAAGCCGTGGTTGACGCCCTGGACCTTGAACGCTTCGCCCTGTACGGCCTCTCCCAGGGCGGGGCAACGGCCATCAGCTACGCCGTGCGCTACCCGGAACGCGTCAGCCACCTGATACTCCACGGCTCGTTCGCCCGTATGGGGTGGTTTATTGATACAGAGGAGGGACAGCAACGCTTCCAGACTGCGCTGACCCTGATACGGCAAGGCTGGGGCACAGATCTGCCGGCGTACCGGCAGTTCTTCACCAGCCTGTTCATGCCGGATGCGGACGCGGAGGCGATACGGCAGTTCAACGAGATGGAGCGGAGCTCCGCTTCGCCCGAGAATGCCGCTGCCCTGCTCTCGGCCATGCGGGACACCGATGTGAGCGAGCTCCTATCGCATGTGAGAGTGCCCACCCTCGTAGTCCACTGTCGGGGCGACGCCGTCGTGCCGTTTGAGTTGGGCCGGGAGCTGGCAGCCGGTATTCCGGGGGCCCGCTTCGTCCCCCTGGACAGCAGGAATCACGCCATACTGCCGGACGAGCCGGCAACAGAGGTCTTAGGGAAGGCAGTGGAAGAGTTCCTGGGCGAGGGTGAGGAGGAGGCGGGCGAGGGGCTCGCTGCTGGTAACGTTCACACCATCCTCTTCACCGACATGGAGGGCTCGACCACCCTCACCCAGCGCCTCGGCGATGCGAAAGCCCAGGAGGTACTACGGACCCACAACACGATAGTGCGCGACGCCCTCAAGGCCCATGGCGGCTCCGAGATCAAGCACACCGGCGATGGTATCATGGCGTCCTTCCCCTCAGCGTCGCGGGCCCTCGACTGCGCCATCGTCATCCAGAGAGACGTGGCCGCGCGAGTACAGAAGCAGCCTGAGATGCCGCTCCGGGTGCGTATCGGCCTCAATGCGGGGGAGCCCATCGCCGAGGACAAAGACCTGTTCGGCACGGCCGTGCAGCTCGCCGCCCGAGTATGCGCCCATGCGGAGCCCGGTCAGATTCTGGCCCCCACAGTCGTTCGGGAGCTCGCGGCTGGCAAGGGATTTCTACTGGCTGATCTGGGCCAGGCTGCCCTGCGCGGCTTCGAGGACCCGGTGCGCCTCTATGAGGTGCGGTGGCGGGAGGAGTAGCCGTCTGCCGCTTCAAGTAGCATCCGGCAGGTAGATGACGTCCGCCCGGCACTGCTCGCAGCGGCAGAACTGGGGGATGAAGGCCGCGCAGACCTGGCGAGTGCGCCGCAGCTGCTCGCAGGTGGGTGCGCGGAGATCCCTCATCCGACCGGACGGTATGAGGGGCATGATGTTCATGAGGGGCACACCGGCGGCGGCCAGCCGCCGGGCCAGCTCGGGCATGGCATCGTCGTTCACTCCGGGGATGAGCACGGAGTTGACCTTCACGGAGATTCCCGCGCGTAGGGCAGCCCTCAGCCCGCGGAACTGCCTATCCACCAGGAGTTCGGCCGCTTCCATGCGACGGTAGACGCGGCCCTCGTACCGGGCCCAGGCATAGACCCGGCCCGCCACGAGGGGGTTGGGCGCGTTGATGGTGATGGTGAGGGCGCCGATGCCCACGTCAAGCAGGTCTCCCAGCCGATCCTCGAGCAACAAGCCGTTGGTGCACAGGCAGCGAAGGATATCCGGGTGGCGCTCCTGGAGGAGGGCGAGGGTGTGGAACGTGGCATCATTGGCCAGAGGGTCGCCCGGCCCGGCGATGCCCGCCACGAAGTTCCGCGTGGCCCTCTCGCTGACGATGGAGTCCACCAGGGCCGCCGCTTCGCCCGGGGACAGCAGCCTGGCCGCCCACCCCGGATGGGCGATGGCAGTGCACATGCGACGCTCGCAGAAGTTGCACTGGATGTTGCACCTGGGGGCCACCGGCAGATGGACGCGGCCCACCCGGTCGTGCGCCTCATCGTTGAAGCAGGGGTGAGAGCTGGGCACGTGAGGGATGGAAACCGCTGTCATGACTCCTCTCACGAGGCCGGGGCCGCCTCCGGAGCACTGTGGCGACGATACATCTCCTCGAGGTCGGTCAGTTCTTCGACAGGCGTGGGGATCGCCCGTGACTCGTTCTTGAGGATGGCATCGGCCATCTGGCGGAAGTTCTCGGCTGCGTCAGAGCGGGGCGAATGCTCGAGCACGGTGACGCCCAGCACCTCGCAGGCCTGGATGTCGTCGCTGCGGGGCACGGAGTGGATCAGGCCGGAACCCAGGCGTTCGGCGAAGGCGGAGAGCACCTGCCGCTCGAGGTCACCGTCCCCGCGGCTGTTGCAGATCACCCCCGCGAGCCGGCTGCCGCCGCGTCGGGCCAGACGCTGGACACCCTTGGCGATGTTATTGGCCGCGTAGATGCTCATGAAGGCGCCCGAGCAGACCAGGTAGATCTCGCGGGCGTAGCCCTCGCGAATGGGCTGGGCAAAGCCGCCGCAGACCACGTCGCCCAGCACGTCGTAGACCACCACGTCGACGTCATAGGTGTCGAAGGCCTTGAGGTCGCGGAGGATCTGGATGGCGGTCAGCACTCCGCGGCCAGCACAGCCGACCCCCGGCTCGGGCCCTCCCGACTCGACGCAGAGAACACCGTTCGACCCCTCGAACACGATGTCAGGGAGCTGGATGGCATAGGCATCGCGCCCCTTGCGGAGATGCTCGCGATAGATTTCCAGGACGGTGGGGATAAGGCGGCCTCCGGTGAGGGCGCGGCTGGAGTCGCGCTTAGGGTCGCAGCCGACCTGCATCACGGTCAGCCCCCGCTCCCGCAGGGCCATGGAGAGGTTCGAGGCCAGGGTGCTCTTGCCGATTCCCCCCTTGCCGTAGATAGCGATCTGCCTCATCCTACCACCTTGCCTTGTAGCGCTTGAACTTGGAGCGATAGCGGTCGCGGTAGTCGTTCAGGATGGACTCCAGGAGGTTGAGGACGCCTCCGTAGCCGAAGTATTCGCGGTCCAGCATGCGGAAGCGGTGAATGGGGTTCACGAGCTGAAATATGAAGGGGATATCCAGTTCCTCGATGGCGTGCCGCTCAATGTTGCTCCCGAAGACCGCCTGAGGGCGGGTCTTGTCCAGGCCGAGCCTGGCCGCGTGCACGTCGGCCCCCCAGACGACGGTCGGCTCCAGCTTCAGCTCCCTGAGCTCCTTTTCCAG
>JBAUEL010000179.1:0-3976 GCA_049678585.1 Dehalococcoidia bacterium | reverse complement strand
CGGTTGGGGAAGCGAGACGGCCGACGACTTCAAGGACTTCATCGAGAAAGCGGAGACGAAGGCGCTGGGACGGGCGCTCGCGGCCCTCGGGTTCGGCACCCAGTTCTGCGAGGACTTCGACTTCCGGCGCGACGACCAGGGTCCCGTGGTGGATGCCCCGGTGGAGCCACCGCCCGCTGCCCGGCAGGCCCGCCGAGCTGCCCGCGAGCGCCAGGCCCCCAGAGCCACCACCGCTCAGGTGAAGGCCATCTACTCCATCGGCCGGGATACCAAAGCCCTGGGCGAGCAGGGGGTGGAGGAGCGCTCTCGAAACGCCTACGGCTGCCTGCCCGCCGATCTCTCCAAGCAGCAGGCCTCAGAGTTGATCGACGCCCTTCAGCGAGAGGGGCGGGCCCAGCCCGTCGCTAGGGGCTAGCGGGTTCCTCGTAAGCCTCGCTCTCGGGCCAGCCCTCGGGGACCGAGATGAGGGGCACGAAGCGGCATTCGCCCATGCGCTTGATGCTCAGCCCCTGCTGGGTCTTGCTGGCGACTAGGAGTTCCTGCACCCTTCGGCCGCCCACAGGGATGGCCATGCGGCCGTCCACCGCCAGTTGATCCACCAGGGACTGCGGCACCCGGGGCGCCCCTGCAGTGACGATGATGGCGTCGTAGGGGCCGTCCTGGGGCCACCCCAGCTCGTCGCCCGCCACGTGCACCTTCACCCGATGGTACCCGAGCTGCCGGAGGGTCCTGGCGGCCCTCTCCGCCAGCTCCGGCACCCGTTCTACCGTGATTACCTCACGGGATAGCTCTGCCAGCAGCGCCGCCTGGTAACCCGAGCCCGTGCCGACCTCCAGCACCTTCTCGTCGCCCTTCAACTCCAGTGCCTGAGTCATGATAGCCACCATGAGGGGCTGGGAGATGGTCTGTCCATAACCGATAGGCAGCGGGCGATCGTCGTAGGCGTAGTGACGCAGCTCCGGAGGGACGAAGCACTCCCGCGGGACCCGCGCGAACGCCGATAGCACCCGCTCGTCGCTGATCTCCCAGCGCAGTGACTTCACCAGGGACTCGCGGGCACTCGTGTAGTCGAATTCCATGAGACCGAAGAGATTGACGCGGACCCAGGCTCTCAGCACGAGCATAGCACACGGCGCGAGGGCACCCAAAGGGGCCTTGCCCGCATGCTATACTCCCCTGAGGAGCAAATACAGGGCATGGGTGCGGGGTCGGCTGTGGCGCGACGCTACTGGATCGGCACTTCCGGCTGGGTGTACCAGCACTGGTCGGGCATCTTTTACCCCGCTGACCTCAAGCAGAAGGGCTGGTTCGACTACTACGCGGGCCACTTCCAGACGGTCGAGATCAACAACACTTTCTACCGCCTGCCCAAGGAGAGCACCTGGGGGAAGTGGCAGGAACAGGCACCCCAGGGCTTCCGCTACGCCGTCAAGGGCAACCGTTTCATCACCCACATCAAGCGCATCCGCAACGTTGAGGAACCCATCGAGACGCTTATGGGCCGGGCCCGCCTGCTGGGCGAGAGCCTGGGCCCGGTCCTCTGGCAGCTCCCTCCCCAGATGAAGGTGAACGTCGACCGTCTGCGGGAGTTCCTCTCGCTGCTCCCCCGCGACGTGCGCCACGTCTTCGAGTTCCGCCACGAGTCCTGGTTCGACGACGAGGTCTTCTTCACCCTGCGTATGCACAACGTGGGCTTCTGTGCCTATCACATGGTGGACTGGGAGACCCCCCTGGAGGCCACCACCGACTTCGCCTACGTCCGCTTCCACGGCGCCGACGCCCTCTACGGCGGCAACTACTCGGACGAACTGCTGGCCGACTGGGCCCGCCGTCTGCGCGACCTCCCGGAGGACGTTTCGGAGGTGTACTGCTACTTCAACAACGACGCCTACGGCTACGCCATCGAGAACGCCAAGACGTTGGAGCGGATGCTGGCTAGCGCCTAACCCGCTGTCCCCACCCACACCCACGCCACCCCCAGCATGAGGGGCACGTAGCGCACGTTCTTAAGCCCGGCCTCGCCCATCAGCCGGGCCACCGTTTCCGGCGAGGCGAACGCCTCTACCGACTGCGGCAGGTACCGGTAGTCCTCCCGTTCGCCCGAGATGAGCCCGCCGATGAGCGGCGCCAGCCCGTGGAAGTACCAGCGGTACAGGTGACGCAGCCCCCAACGCGAGGGCTCACCCAGCTCTAGGAAGACTACGCGCCCGCCGGGCTTCACCACCCGCGCCATCTCCGAGAAGAAGCGCCCCAGGTCGGCCACGTTGCGCCCGGCGAAGGACGAGGCGGCGGCGTTGAAAGTGCCGTCTCGATAGGGCAGGCGGAGGGCGTCGCCCAGGTGCAGCGCCACCTGCCGCCCGTCCGACCTGCCGGCGGCCTTGCGCCGACCCACCGTCAGCATGGGCAGGCTGAGGTCCACGCCGACCACCCGGCCGGTCGGGCCCACCCGACAGGCCAGGGCCAGCGCCAGCCCGGCGGTGCCGGTGCACACGTCCAGGGCGACGTCGCCGGGGCGGAGGGCCGCCAGGTCGGCGGCGCGCTCCCGCCAGCGGCGGTCGAGTCCCAGGCTCAGCAGGCTGTTGAGCAGGTCGTAGCGATGGGCGATGCGGTCGAACATGGCCGCGATGCTGACGGGGTTCTTAGGCGAGACCGGCTCGCTGATGTGATTGGTCATGTGAAGCCAAGGGACATGGCGCTAGAGGCTGACCTGAACGCCGGTGTGCTTGTGGAAGTAGCGGATGACGGTCTCGACCTGCTCATCGTCCACGCGGGCGGCGGTGTCGGGCTTCGAGCCGGTCGCTTCGGCGCCGACCTGTCGCCAGACTCCGTACTGGCCCGTGCGGCGCAACGCGAGAAGGGACCGATAGTAGCGGAGCAGCCCCCGGTCGACCGGCAGGTGGCGGCGGTAGGCCCGCAGGTACAGTCGCGTCAAGAGCCGCCGACCGAAGCCAACGATGAGCCGCTCCCGGAGGCTTCTAGGCTCGGCGACGGCGGTTTCCAGCAGGAAGAGGGTGAAGCCGAGGTCGGCGTGGCGGTCGGTGAGGTCGACGTTCGGCCAGTCAAGGACGCCGGTCACGGCATCGTGTTCTACCATCACGTTGACGGGGTGGAAGTCCTTGTGGACGATGCACACGTCGCGCTCGTCGGGCGGGCGGTGGGCCTCCAGCCAGTCGAGCCCTGGCCTCAGGCCCTCGAGATCGAACTGTTCCCCGGCCTGCCGGAACTCCTCCAGCATCCTGTCGAGGAGCGGGACCTCGCGCCGGAAGGGGGCATCGGCCGGGTCGATCCGGTGGAGCCGGACCTGCGTCTCAGCGAAGAGGCGGGCCATGCGCGGGAGGACGGTCGGCCGTTCGAGGAAGACGTCGAGCATGGGCCGTCCGGGCACGCGCTCCATGAGCATGAAGGGCTGGCCGAAGACGGCGCCCTCGGTCTCCAGGAGGAGGGGCGTGGGCGCCGGGAAGCCGCGCTCGCGGACGAAGGCCTGCGCCCTGTACTCAAGCTGGGCGACGCGGGCGGCTCCTGGCAGGGGGCCGGGGTAGATGCGGAGGATGAGGGGGCCGGCGAAGCGCTCGTCAGATAGGGACGGCGAGGCGAGGCGGAAGGCGTAGATGTAGGTCTCCCAGCCGGTGGTGATAGGGGCGGGAGGCTCGGCGTAGGAGAGGTCGGGGCTGGCCAGGGCGTCGGCGAGGTGGGCGCGAAGGGCGTCGGCGACCTGGGCGGGTGAGGCCGGGTCGGCGGTCAAGGTCTACTCCTCTTGGTGGCGAGGGTGTGAGTGGAGGGCATTTTGATTGACCGTTCGTTTGTCGAAAAAGTTGCGGTTGGCGGTCCCTTTTGAATTCGGGTGGCGGTCGTTGTGTTTGATTGATGTCGAGCTGGTCCGGCCACGGTTATTTGAGCCCACCCGGCCCACCCTGATAAGGAGGTCAGGGGGACACCCCCTGAAACCCCCGTCAGGGGGCTCCGCCCCCTGTACCCC